>CAYQPU010000005.1:0-58036 GCA_964419615.1 uncultured Methanosarcinales archaeon
CAGATGCAAAAGGTGGCCTTTTTAGAAAACCCTTTATTGGATTTTTATTTGGTAAAAAACCCCAACAACCAGGATCACCAAAATCACCATCAAAAAGGTACTTTACAAAATAAACATTTAGACTCCTTACAACTGAAAGGGCTCTATGTGGCAGAAAGTCCCAACCATAAAAAGTACCAACTTCCTTTTCTGTGGCAACACAAAAATAAGGTCCAGTTGGGTTTTTTGGTTTGTTTATAATTCTAACATGAATCTTCCCATTCACATCTCTATCAAGAGCTTTTAGTCTTAAAGCATTAGAGTATTCACCTGACTGGATTTTATGATCTCTACTATGAACAAATAAGCCGTGATAAGGTGTTGCATTTAGATCTTCTTTTGTAAATATTCTCAGTTTGGGATTAGCATTGTTATCTGAACGGGAAATCCAACTAGAAACACCACAAATTTCTGCTTCATAAACTATCCCTTTAATTAGCCCTTCAAGTCCAGAATCTTCATCACATAAAAACATCGTAAATTAATACTATTTTATAGTAAAGAAATGGATCAGAATATAAAAATATATTGAAGTTTAAACTAATTATTTAATGATTTAAAATTTTCCAAATGAGGTAATCTATTCATCAAGATAGCACTTATAACGATAATAATCCCACCTAATACCTCTCTTAGTACTGGAATTTCATTATATAGCAACAATCCAAATAAAAGGCCAAAAACTGATTCCAAAACTAGAATGTTGTTAGCAATTATTGCTTGCACTTTTTCAAATCCATAACTTCCAAAGTAATTAATCAAAATAAATGTAAGACCTGCTAAAAATATAATTATTAACAAAAAAGGATTTACTGTTAAGAATTCATTTATTCCATCCCCAAATAATTGAGATAAGATTACAGCATAGCAGAAAGTAAAAAATGCTCCAAATACTGCAATTTCCTCATTTTTTATGTTTTTGGAAAACCACTTTCTAGATATGAATGTGAGTGAATAGAAAAATGTTGAAATCAATGCTAAAATTTCTCCCAGTCCAAAACTTAATCCATCAGAGAATCCTTCAAACGAAATCAATATAACTCCAAAAAATCCCACGAACAATAATCCAGCTTTTTTGAAGGTCAGTCTTTCTCTTAAGAAAACTATACCAAGAAATGCAGTCATTGGCAGGGAAAATATAAAATGCACATTAGCAAATTTTGTTTTCATAATTGAAACTGTAAATAGACCGATTCCAATTACTAAACTTAGTGATCTAAATAGTAAAAGTAACAGATCTTTTCTTGATTTTTTAAATAAATTCAGAATTCTGACTCGTTTATGATAAACTAAGATTCCAATAATAAAACCAATAAGTGCTCTGGCAGCAACCTGTTGAAATGTCATGAAGTGCTCGCCTAAAAACCTCACCCAAATTCCCATTATACTATTTAAAAAAGTCATAAGAACGAGAGCAGTAATTCCTTTTTGACTTTTCTTAATATTCATTTTAAATATAAAAAATGAGGGGATAGGGACTTTCATAAACATTTAATTAATCGAACCAAAGCTTCCACAATGCATTTGATTGTGTCGTGGTTAATTTGTATTGATTATTCACCACGTCAAGGGACTGCAAGTCCCTTATGTTTTGGTCAAACTTTTATTAAAAGTTTGATTTGAACCCTAGTAGGCACTAAGCCAATGGATATCTAACAATCATCGGACCTTTAACGTCCTCATCACTCAAATTGTCTTGAGTCCATCCCGTCTAGCCTAAAACCATATAATGATTTTTTTTGGCCACTCCGGCATCCCCTCTATTGGGTAAGATAAAAAGAATAATAGAAGTTATATAAATTTAACCATGTTTTAAGCCAGAAAGCTTTGTTTCAATATGATCAAGCTCTTTTTCAAGATGTCTTAAGTCAGAAGCAGGCTTAACAGTTGTTCTAATCTTTTTAGGTGTCTTGGAGGAGATATTTATTTTAGGGAAGATTACTTTTAGTTTGGAGCTTAATTCTCTAATATCACTAAATAAACTATGCATTTCTTTGATCTTTTCACGCTTTTCTGCTCTTAAATCTTCCACTCTTTCATACCTTTGAAGCATGTGAATTACTTCTCTTGTTGATTCTAGTAGATCTCTTCTGAGTCTAACTGGATCACTAATTCCAACATGGTAGTCGTTTGATCTGTTCATTTTATATGTTTGGTTCTAGTAGTGTTTTGTTCATTAAAATGAGTTTATTTTCAATGTCTTCTAATTCAGTTTGCCACATTTCTAGTTCATTGTCTTCCTCATTTTTCAGTTGATTAATCTTAGTAATTACTCCTTTTGCTTTTTCAAGCTTGTCGTTTATTAGTTTTAGTACTTCTAGCACATCTTTATACTCATCAATTTTCACAAATACAGGCATTCCTTCTTGCATTTTATCACCTTTCAAATAATACCTCGTCTATAAACAATAATTTTTTTCTCATGTTTTCAAAAATACTACTCCAATTTTTGTATTCCAAATCTTGTTTTTGTCGAACTGCTTGGATTTTGTTTGTTGTGCCATCAAGGGCTGTTAATCTGTTACTCATCACGTTTATATCTTCTTGGATTTGTTTGTAGTGATCCATGTTAACATAAAATGGTTTTCCATCTTGAATTTGAACTCTAGTAAGTGTATGCTTAACTTCAGATATTTCCTTTTTGTGATGCGGAATTTCTATATGTTCAATGGGTTTTGTAGGGGTTGGTTTTTGTAATTGAAGTGGCTCTTCTATTTCAAAAGGTTCTAAGTCAGGAAACTGTTGTTTAACTTTACTTAGATCAGCAGTATTTAATTCTACATTTGGTTTTGGTAGTGTTGTATCTTCATTAAATATTGGTGGTGCAACTTTGTTTTCCTGGGGTACTTCAAATGAAGGTAGTGCTTCAGTAGATACTTTTTGAGGCGGTGGAGGTGGTGGAGGTATATTTAGCTCTTTTTTATTACTCAGTGGTTTAATTTTAGAATTATCTTTTTTTCCAAAAATTCCCAGACCCATGATACACCTCTTTAATAAATACAAAACAACAAGGTTATATATTAAAACTTTTAGTACTATTTAGAAATGATGAACATCCTGAGAAAGATTTTAATAATATATCACAATAAAACAATATATGCAAGAAGCTTTATATTATAAAAAATTAAACAATAACCTTCAATGCATTTTATGCCCTCATTTCTGTGTTATTGAACCTGGCCAGTATGGAAAATGTGGTGTTAGAATAAATATTGATCAAAAGTTAATAACCTTAAACTATTCAAAGCTAATTGGATTACATGTTGATCCAATTGAAAAAAAACCTTTGTTTCATTTCCTACCTGGAAGCCAAGTAATGTCTTTTGGTACTGCTGGTTGTAATATGAGTTGTTTGCATTGTCAAAATTGGCATATGTCCCAGAAAAAAGTTTCAGATGACTCTCAAAGGATTTCTCCTGAGGAAATTGTTAAACTAACATTAAAACATGGTTGCAAGGTTATTGCCTATACTTACAACGAACCAACAATATTTTTCGAGTTTATGCTTGATTGTGCTAAACTTGCAAGAAAAAATGGAATAAAGAATATTATGGTTTCAAATGGATTTATTAATCCAGAACCATTAAAGGAACTTTGTCAGTTTATTGATGGTGTAAATATTGATCTTAAGGCTTTTAATGATAATTTCTACAAAAATATTTGTGACGCTAGATTGGAACCTGTAAAGAACAGTTTAAGGACTTTAAAAGAAAATGGTGTGTGGTTCGAGATTACCAACTTAATTATTCCAACAAAAAATGATGATATGGTTGAAATTGAGCAGATGTGTAAGTGGATTAAAGGTGAATTAGGCCAAGGAGTCCCAATTCACTTTTCTAGGTTCAGACCAAATTACAAGCTGAATAGTATTCAACAAACACCTAAGAAAACACTAGAAAGTGCAAAAGAAATTGCTGAAAAGTATCTGGATTATGTTTATGTGGGCAATATTTGGATTGAGAATGCTGAGAATACATATTGTCCTAAGTGTAAAGCACTTGTTGTAAAAAGAGATGGATATAATGTTGTCATGAATGAAATTACAAACAGCAAATGTGAATGCGGGCAAAAGATTGATGGAGTTTGGACTTAGATTTTTTTGCCTTTCGAAAGATTTCCGGAATATAATATAATAATCTTTTATGATTTGAGTTTGTTATTATTTTTTTATGAGATACGTGTGTTTCATTTTATTAGGATTGTTGATTGCATCTTCAGTTAATGCTTGCTATATAATAAGTGAAAAACAGATTTTCTTTGGAGAGAAAATAAAATTCAAAATTAAGACAAAAGATCCTGTTGAGTATTGGATAGAAGATTTTGAAGGAAATACTGTTAAAAATAAAAAGAATACTTCAAATTCTAATTGGAAATCCTATACTGCAAAAGCCAAAACAACAAAAGTATATAAAATTAAAACAAATTGGTGCAATTCATCTGAAGCTTTAGTTGTATTCATCCCAAACTCCACAGAGGAAGTAGAGGTAGAAGACGGATTTGAGTATCAATTAAGATATGTACCTTCCATTGTTTACACAGGTCAAGAATTTCCTATAATTATTGATTTTATTAATAACTACAACAAGTCAATTAATATTAGTGTTTGGAGTTATGTTTATAGGGGAAGTAAGCGTTATTCTGGTGAGAGAAAAGAAAATCAACGTAATCTTACATTAAATAAACACAGTCAAATGCTTGTAGAATTAGAAAATCTAGTTACTGCCGTGGATGGGGATTATAGTTTAAGAATTAGTATTGAAAGGGATAATAAGAAAAAAAATATTAAAAAACAAATAGTGGTTATGTCAAAACCCGCAATTGATGTATCTTCATTAAAGTATGATTCTTCAAAAGGCACAGTCGAAATTGAAATTGAAAACAACAATTACAATAATTTAACTCTTGTACTTGAAACATCATCTGAATATTTTAAAGAAGTTTTGTTTCTAAACCAAGGAGAAAATTTTGTGACAAAGAAAATTAAGTTATTGAGTGGTAAGAATCATATTTATGTAAAATTGCTCAAAGAAGATAAAATAGTTACAATTAAAGAATTGATTGTAAGCAAGAAACATACTGATAAGCCTTTTAATTTAGTTCAAGGAAGTGTTATGTTAAACAGTTCTAGAACAGTGTTCAAAGATCCAAATCAAAAACTTAAAGGCTTAATTCCCTGGATTATTCTGTTTCTAACTTTGCTGATAAATCTTAATAATTTCCGAAAACTTTTCGGAAAATCAACCTAAAAACATAAATATCCAAATCAATTCCCACTTTCTGAGATGTCCACAATAGATGACTGGATATATACTGCAGTAGTTAGACTTCGTTCCGATGATCCAGGAGTTTTTATGAAAGGGGTTTATGGTCTTGAAAGAGCAGAAAGATGGATAGATGAGAACAAAACAGAAGAACAAAATTATTCAAGCCAACAAGGTAGTATCCAAATAGCTTATGGCATTTTTAGAAGAAGAAAAGAGGATATCCTATAAAGGAAATTTAAAGAGTATAACCAAAGAACAGAGTGAAAAGGATTGTTTGCTTAAAAAGATCCTATCTTAAAAGTGTAACAAATAAAAAGTATTGGGGGTTCCCTATTTAAAATGGATTGTAATAATGAATATCATCTGGTACAAGAAATGTTGGAAACAGCATTAGTTGTTCGCGATATGGATGTTGAAGCAATAATAGATTTTTCTACCATAGTTACAAAAGGAAAGGCAATATTGACTGGTGAAGGCTCTTCAAGAAAATTTCCAGCAAGAAAGGTAATCTATGATGCAAGGCACCATGGGTACGAAAGTGTTATTTTAACTGAAGGTGCAAACCAAGCAAGAGAATATAACTTAACTTCTTGGGATGTTTTTGTTGCTTCAAACAGTGGTCAGACAAGTGAGTGTGTATGGTTGATTAATGATCTTGCAGAACAAGAGATTGATTCATTTGGTTTAACTGCCACTCCTGACTCATTAGTTGCAAATGACACTCATGCTTCATATGTATTATCCTGTGGTCCTGAAAAGGCTTGTGCAGCAACAAAAAGTGTTGTTGAACAAGCTTTGTTTTATGATATAATGTTTAGAATTCTTAACAAGCAAGAACTTCCTAATCTTAAAAGACTAGGGGATTTGATAGAAGAAGTAGCCACAACTCCACTTAGTGAAGAATTATTAGAGGCAGTTATAAACGCACCTATGATATATTGGACTGGAAGAAATAATGGTGTTGCAGACGAGTTAGCACTTAAAACAACTGAGATTACTCGAAGAAAATCATGCTTTTATGAAGGCACAGATGTGGTTCATGGTGTAGAAGAGATTATGGATGACAATGAAGTTGTGGTAGCAATTAATCCATTTGTAAATGAATTGCAAAAATTCAAAGAGGTCCTTATAGATGGAGTTGGAATGAACGTTGTAACAATCTCTCCCGGTGACACTATTTTTAAAACACACAGTATTCCAAGCTATGGAGAATTTACTCCTTATTTAGAGTTGGTTGCTGGATGGAACCTCCTTGTTGAGGTTGGATTAACTAATGGTGTTGATATTGACAATCCAAAAAGGGCAAGAAAAATTGGGAATGAATATATTGAATAGAATAAAAACATGTTTTACTTTTTAATAATAATTATTTTTAATTCTTCTTCTCCTTGCCAGATTGATCTTGAATGCATAATTTTAAACCCATGTTTTTCAGCATTTGTCTGAATAGTTTCAATTTTATTTGAGATTAAGGCAACAACACCGTTTGGTTTTAGAATGTAATTCGCCTGATAAAACAGCTCATCATAGAGTTTGTTAACTCTTTCTTGATTGTGTTTAGAAGATCTTGGTGCGTTTGAAGCAATTATATCTATTGATTGTTTTTCAAATTTTGTGTCAAGCCACTCCACTTCAAATTTACTGAAGTTTATTAGCTTGTTAACACCTGCAATTTTGCTGTTTGCTTTTGCAGCTTTTATGTGCCTAAATTGATCAGCTAGGCAGTGAATGTCTGCAATTTCCTTATTTTTTTTATTTGGAGCATCTAGTTTTTTGAAAAAATTCTCTGGTTTTTTAAGGTTTTTGCTAAAAAGCAATTTACTTTTTTGGTAAAAATTAGGTGATTTTCCTGATGCGTATAGTGCTGCTTCAATAGGAACAATTCCTGAACTTGTGAACGGATCAGCAACTGTTTTGTCAGCTGAATAATTTGCTAGTTTAAGAATAACATATGCCAAATTTGGTTTTAAAGATGGAGTGTAGGTTAAGACTTTGTAGTCTCGTTTGCCAAGATCAAAACCACTGAAATCAACACCAAAGTATGCTTTTTTTTCAACAAGGAACAAGTAAAAGATGACGTCTGGATTTTTCAGATTAACTTTTGGTTCATAACCTTTTTCTGATTTTGTTTTTTTACATATTGCTTTACCAATCTCACCAGCAAGGTCACTGCTTTTGTAATTATGCTTTCCTATACGTTTACATTTTACTACAAACGTGCTTTCTTTGTTTAGCCATTTATCCAAATTCTTAATGTGTGGTTTGATTTTTTTTACAGTTTGTTCTAGTTTTTCACTTGCATCAAATTCTGCGATTAGCATTAACACTCTTCTAGCTGTTTGCGATTTATAACTAACTTTACAAAGTTCCTCTATTTTGCATTTGAATTTAACAACATAAGGGTCTGTACTAGCTTTTTTGCCTATTAGCTCCTTTATTTCAAGAGCAGCAACATCTTCTATCCCCTTATTTGTTATTAACAATGAATCCATCCATATAAGGAATTTAACAAGCTTTATAAATATTGTTTAGTTACTTTAATCAAAATGCTAAACAAAAAAACTATGGAAAAATTAAGAGATTATATGGAGAATTACGATTCCAACAGAGAGATAGTTATTAAGAGTTCAAGAGATGTATTAAAGCTTTCAAAGCTGCTGATAAATTCTGTTCACAGAGGAGATCTTAAAACTGCTGAAGAGTATGTAGAAAAGATTAAAGATAGTTTTGAAAAATTAAATTCAATTGTAAAGAACGATCTGAGGTATTCTGGGTCATTTAAGGTTGCTGCTCAGGAGTATGTTGAAGCAATTGGCTATTATCATTATGTTGTTGACAAAAAGATTCCAACAAATGAAGAATTAAATGTTAATCCTGAACCATATATTACTGGTCTATCTGATCTTACTGGTGAAGTTATTAGAAAAGCTGTTAATGATATTACTGAAGGGAAAAATGATGCTGCTTTTGAGGCAAAGAAATTTGTGCAAGAGGTTTATGATGAACTGCTCAAGTTTGATTTCAGAAGTTCATCACTTAGGAAGAGCTTTGATAGGTTAAGATACAATCTGACAAAGATTGAAGAGATCAGCTTAAAAGTGGTGATAAAAAGTGCAGATTGATAATGTAAGTATAGATTGGCTTGGTCATGCAAGTGTGAAGATTAAATCAAGCAAGGTTATTTACATTGACCCTTTCAACTTACAAACCGATGAAAAGGCTGACATTATTCTCATAACGCATGGGCATTATGATCATTGTAGTATTGCAGATATTAATAAGATAATAAAAGAGGATACAGTTGCTTTTGTAACACCTGACTGTACAAGTAAGCTTGCAAGGATTGAGGGACTAAAAGTTAAGATAATAACACCAGGTAAGAAGTTCAAGGTAGGTGATGTTATTATTGAAACAGTACCTGCTTACAACATTGGCAAGGATTTCCATCCACTGAGCAATGAATGGGTTGGGTACATTGTAACAGTTAATGGATTGAGAATTTATCATGCAGGTGATACTGATTTAACACCTGAAGTTAAGAGTGTTATAGCTGATGTTGTTTTGCTTCCAGTTGGTGGAACTTACACAATGGATGCAGAGCAAGCTGCCCTAGCTGCTAACTTAATAAAACCTGAAGTTGCTATACCTATGCATTATGGGAGTATTGTTGGATCTGAAGAGGATGCTGAGAAATTTAAAGATATGTGTGATGTTAATGTCGAGATACTCCAAAGTGTTTAGAATTTAATCCCTATCCGACTTAGTTTTTCTTCACAATCTTTTTGTCCAGTAAAATGAATTGTTTTCATACCAAGTTTATCTGCAGGAATTAATAATTCTTTTTTATTGTCAATAAAAACACATTCTTTTGCAGGTACACCTAATATCTTTAGAGTAAGTTTGTATATTTCAAGATCTGGTTTTGCTGTTCCTGCATAAGGAGAGCTTACAATTGTCTCAAATATTTCATTTAAGCCAAATTTCTTTTTTTTGAATTCCAACCATTCCTTACCAATTGTTGTCAAGGCTGCTAACCTATATTTTTTTAATTTTTTTAATAGATCAAGCATATTCTCATTTTCCATCTGATACTTTCGATAAATTATCTTTGCTAATTCTACATCAATGTTTTTTGCATCAGCAGTTGTAAGGAATCTTTTCCAATATTCCTCTTCAGTCATCTTACCAATCAGATAATCATGAGAATGGGCATTCCAACCTAATTCCATTTGATTATAATCTATTGCAAAAGCGTTTGTGAATTCATCAAATTTTTCCTGACATTCATAATGCCAATCATTACTAAGAATTACTGCACCTAAATCAAAGATTAAAGTGGTTATCATATTTCATCCAAAACAACCAGTGTTTTTGTTTTATCTACTCCTTCAATATTCCTTAGGACTTTTGTTATAAAACCATTTAGTTTTGATATTGATTTGAATCTTGCTTTAACAAGCATGTCATCATCACCCGTCAAAATGTTTACTTCCTCAACACAATCATGTATTTTGATTTTCTTAGCTATGTCCTCCTGAGAGACTTTTGTTTTATCCAAATATTTTATTGATAATAATATGTAGACTAAAACATCGTTTCCAAGCAATTCATGATTGAGTTTTATTGTGTAGCCAGCAATAATCTTGTTTTTTTCAAGTTTCTTGATTCTATTATGAACTGTTGTAATTGGAATGTTTGTTAGCTTAGAGATCTGACTTGTTGTTCTGCTTGAGTTTTGTTTTAGTGCTTCAAGAATTTTGAGATCTTTTTCATCAAATTTCATAATATGGAATAATATTTCATTAAATATATAAATTTATCTATTTATTGCAAAAAATTAGCAAAAATAAACAAAAACATTTATAAATGATTTAACTCTTCTAGAAAACATGGCAAAACAAATCAAATATCAAGTTCAAGTTTGTTTAGCTAATGCTTTTTTTAATAATTGATCTGAGCAAATTGCTCTTACATTGAAAAAAAATTAAATAGGTACTTTATGGAGGTAATAATATGAAACAAACAATATTGGATGGATATGAATCAAAACTTGATTTTTTTGAGACTGAAATTGGAGTTAAGTTAATTAAGGATACATTTGAAAAAAGGTTGGCTGAAAAATTGAGCTTACTTAGGGTTTCTGCACCAAGGTTTCTCAAAGTAGGAAAAGGATTGCAAGATGATCTTGCTGGTACACAGGTTCCAGTTAGGTTCAAATCCAAGTTCACAGACAAAGATATTGAGATTGTACACAGTCTTGCTAAGTGGAAAAGATGGGTTTTGGGAAAATATGGGTTTAAATTAGGCACAGGACTGTACACAGACATGGATGCTGTAAGAAAAGATGAAGATGTTTCAGCTATCCACAGTATCTATGTTGATCAGTGGGACTGGGAGATTATTCTTTCAAAAGAACAAAGGCATTTGGTTTTTCTCAAAAAAATAGTTGAGAGAATTTATGAAGCCTTGCTTGAAACAGAAGCTGTTGTGGCAGAAAAATTTCCAAGTCTAAAACCAACTTTACCCAAAGATATTCAATTTGTTCATACAGAAGAACTTGAAAAACGATTTCCAGACCTTAGCCCTAAACAAAGGGAGTATGAGATCACTAAAAAACTTGGAGCTGTGTTTTTAATTGGTATTGGTCACCCATTAGAATCTGGGGAACCTCATGATGTAAGGGCTGCAGATTATGATGATTGGTCAACTAAGACAGAAGAAGGAAAAAAAGGATTAAACGGAGACATACTTGTGTGGGACAGTGTAAGAAAAGATTCACTTGAACTAACATCTATGGGAATTAGAGTGGATTCTAAAGCAATGGAGTTTCAGTTAAGTCATATGGGACTGGAAAAAAGAAAACTATTGGAGTTTCACAAAGGAGTTATTAAAGACACAATTCCTTTAACAATGGGAGGAGGATTAGGTCAATCAAGAATCTGTATGCTACTTTTACAAAAAGCACACATTGCTGAAGTACAATCAAGTGTGTGGCCAGAAGAAATGGAAAAAGAATTTGAAGAGAAAAGAATTGCCATGTTGTGAAAACATTTTTAAAGGAGAAAAAAACAAGTAGTTTAGAGGTTTAAGAAATGAAATTTATCTCAATTCAAGAAGCAATAAAAAAAGGAAAAGGTAAAGTTTCTGTTAGAGGATGGGTTTATAGGGAAAGGGGCTCTAATAAGATGAAGTTCTTAGTACTTAGAGATTCAACACAGATAATACAATGCGTTCTTGCAAGAGCTGATTTTGAAGAGCAGTGGGGAGATATTGATGCACTTGGAATAGAATCATCAGTAAAAATGCAAGGACAGATAAAAAAGGATGCTAGAGCTCCAACTGGGTTTGAAATCAAAGCTGAAAAAATCGAGATTGTACAAAGTTCTGAGCCATTTCCAATAACTAAAGATCAATCTGCAGATTTTTTACTTG
Source organism: uncultured Methanosarcinales archaeon (assembly GCA_964419615.1). Taxonomy (GTDB): domain Archaea; phylum Nanobdellota; class Nanobdellia; order Woesearchaeales; family JAGVZT01; genus JAANXH01. Next base: position 11,736 of record CAYQPU010000005.1, read on the forward strand.
AAAAACGTCATCTTTGGATTAGATCAAGAAAAATGGTTGCAATTCTAAAGATAAGACATACTGTTGTTGGCGCCATACATGAGTTTTTTAGAAAAAGAGGGTATATTGAATTCAGCCCACCAATTTTCCAACCAACTCAATCAGAAGGAGGCGCAACTTTGTTTGAAGTTAAGTATTTCAAAGATAGAATGTATCTTTCTCAGACTTGGCAGTTGTATGCAGAAGCAGCAATATTTGGTTTGGAAAAAATTTATGATATGTCTCCAACTTTTAGATCCGAGAAATCTAAGACATCTAGGCATTTAACAGAGTTTTGGATGGCAGAAATGGAAGCTGCATGGATGAAATTAGATGAAGTTACAGAGGTTGCAAAAGAGGAGATTAGATTTATAATAAAGCAAGTGCTCAAGCATAACAAAGAGGAACTAAAAATTCTAAAAAGAGATGTCAAATTACTGGAGCATTATGCTAAAGTTGATTACCCAACTATCAAGTATAAAGAAGCACTTGATATTCTAAATAAGAAATATAAAATGAAAGTGCCGTGGGGAAAGGATCTTAGAACGATTGAGGAGGAAAAGATTGGTGATCACTTTAAATCGCCAGTTGTTGTTACTCATTTTCCAACAAAGATAATGGGTTTTTATAAGCCAAGCTCTCAGGAAGATCCAAAGGAAGCCTTGTGTTTTGATATGCTTGCTCCAGAAGGATACTGTGAGATTGTTGGAGGCTCTGAAAGAAGTCTAGACATTAAAGATATGGAAAAAAGACTTAAGGCAGATGGTGAAGATCCCAAACAATATGACTGGTATTTTGATTTAAGAAAGTATGGTTCAGTGCCACATTCTGGTTATGGTGTTGGTGTTGAAAGAGTGATTGCTTGGATATGTGGTCTTGACAATATCAAAGATGCAATTCCTTTCCCAAGGACTATGCTTAGGTACAAGCCCTAACTCATAAGTTAATAGGAACTTTTTTATATTCTCAATTGAAAAAATAGATTATGATAGAGGCTTTTGCATTAATTAGAGACAAGGTAAAAAATATCCCATTAAAAAGATTTGGTGATAAGTTAGTTTGGGTTAGGTGTGTTAGGCCTTCTACTGAAGATATCGATAAACTGTCAAAAATAACAAAGATCCCTGTTGAGGAGCTATTGGAATCTGTTGAAGAGGAAGAAAGACCAAAATTAACTGAAAAAAAGTTTATTGAAATAATTTACAGGTCACCTTATGTTAAAGCAGATGATATTATCACACTTCCAGTCTATTTTTATATTTATAATAACAAGATAATTACTATAGAAAAAGAAAAAAATGAAATTTTGGATGATTTCAGTCAAAAACTTAATAAGAAAAAGTTTTTACTCAGGAAAAGTGCAGGAAGTTTTGTTTTCTATGTTCTTGACTCAATTAATGATCTTTTTCTTAAACATATAGATAAGATTACAGAAGGTGTTGAAGTTTTTGAACAAGAAAAACAAGTTACAACTAAAGGGATGGAGAAGATTTATGAATCCAGTGTTGCATTAAGTTATTTTAATCAAGCATTACTTGCAAATATTGAAGTTTTAAATACTTTAAGAAAATGTCACCATAGATCATTAAATAAGAGAGACAGAGATTTGTTTTCAGAGCTTTATTACGATGCCTTACACATTCTTGATACTGAAACCATCCAAAGGAATGTTATTACTAATTTGTTTAATTTACAGTCTGTTATTAGTTCAAACAAACTTAACATTTTTATGAAGAGATTAGCGAGCATAGCTTTGATTTTTATGGTTCCAACACTAATTTCTGCAATGTACGGAATGAATTTCACCCATATACCATTAAAAGATCATCCTTATGGATTCCATATTACAGTGATGTTAACTATCGCAGTATCAGCTCTACTCACAGTTATTTTTCTACTTGCAGACTGGATTTAGAATAGATTTAGTTTTCTCTGTCCATTTTTCTTGGCAACATTTTTCCAGGACGCCCAGGATTTTCTGAATATTGGATATTTTTTGTAGTTTTTCTCTAGAAATTGTTTTGTAAAAGGATCAGCAGGGTATCCTGAACCAAATTCTATTTTATGCTTTCTTTTGAGTTTTTCTATTTCTCGATCTCTTGTAACTTTGGCTAAAATAGATGCAGCACCAACAACAATGTAGTTTTTGTCTGCTTTGTTTTCAACAACAAGTTGAGTTTCTACTTTAACGAAATCTTGCATTGTTTGCTTATATGCTTGCGTATTATTGCTAGGGCAGTCAACATAAACCAAATCCGGTTTTAGTGTATTGATAACTGCAGCAAATTTTTCAGCTTCCAAAAGATTTAAGTTGGATTTATCAGAATTAACTGCAGTATCAATTTCCTTTGGACTTACAACTGTTATTACAAAATCCTTAGCAACACTACATATACTGTTGAATAATTGTTCTCTTTTTTTTGGAGTAAGTAATTTTGAGTCTTTAACACCTAGTTTTTCCAACTCTTTTTCAGATTTTTTGTCGATTAGTACTCCACAAATAATCATTGGCCCTATTACTGGACCACGACCCGCTTCCTCAACTCCACAGATTAACAATAGATCACCAAGAAAAAGAAAGACATGTGAGTTTAAAAAGTTTTTTTGTAACCCTTTACTCAATATTCAAGTTAAATTCTTGGCTTCCCAAGAATAGTTTATCTAAATGACCGTCTAGAATTAGTCTTGCTTGATCTTCTCCAACTTCTGTTGTAAATGTGCCTCTAAAATTTTTAATAGTAACTATGTCTTTTTCTGGATTAAGAGTTACTTTTTCCCAAATAACAATTTCACCACTAACAACACTATTAAACTCTTCAATACTTAATTGTGACACTTTTACTGTTCCTTGCATAACATGTATCTGAATATTATCTGTTGCTTTCCAATTAATTTTCACTTCATCTGACAGGTGTTTATCTAATTGTCCACTTAGTGTAAGCATTGAGTTTTTCCATTCCAAGTTACCATTAAATGCCTGTAATTCCATTGGTTCAGATAGAGTTAGAGAAATGTCTGCATCTGGAGATAAGATATCAACTTGTTTTGCTTTTATTGTGACATCAAGATTATTTATGGGTAACCCAAATTCCTGAGTAAGCATGTCTATTCTGGTGTTAATTAATGATTTTTCCACATCACCAGTTGCGGATCCATCTATTGAGTTTGACTGACCAAAAGCTTCTAAAACATCTTCTCCAGAAACAGCTTTACCAGTTACTGCTTGTTTTAAGTTACTAAAAATCGGACTTGAAACAAATACAGCTAATAAAACAATCAATGAGACAATAACTGCTGCCACAATAATTGTTTTTGTATGAGTTTTACGCTTTGGCATTTGCGTTTTTTCAAGCATAGCTTATAAATGCCAGGAATGATATTTAAATATTTCTTTAGAAATGGAAAAGTAGCGGGGAATGGATTTGAATTCAACGATTTTCTATAATTAATAGAGAATCTCCATTGACCTTCGGGTTTCCTAGTCCACTTATGATTTGATCACAAATGGAGCATATGAGCCCGACGGGCACTCCTGGCTGCCCTACCCCGCTGTAAGGGGTAGGAAGGCCAGGATGTTTATAAATGTTGCTCAAATAGATTTCTAAATCAAAAGCCTTAAAAAGTTCCTTTTCTTTCTTTCAGACTAAGCCGCGGTCGCTTAGTCTGGCCATAGCGGAGGATTGCTATCGGCTATATGATGATATGATTATCTTATATGGCCTTCAAAGATCCTCTGTGCCCTGCACACATGAGTTCAAATCTCATCCGCGGCGTTTTTAATTACAAAGTTATATTAAGAACTTACTTCCCAGTCTTTACCGCCTGATCCCATAACATCATAAAATATTCTTTATATCTATCTGCAACAATCTGATTCTTGATCATAAAACACAATTTCTGTTCTTTTGTAAAAACAATTGTTCCAACAGTGTCTCCAAATATATATATAAATGCAGGAGTCTTGATTCCTTCTGGCAAGTATCTTTGTTCTACATACTTTCTCTTGCCTCTGTTTTTACAAAACCATGTTTCATAATCATAGAGTACTTTACCATATTGTTTTCTTCTGATTCTTTCTTTGTGATACTTTCTCCAATAAGCATGAAAGTAAAGGCTTGCTTCCTTAGGATAGCCAAGTACATAGTTTATTTCCTTGTTATCATACAAAGACATATCAAAAAAAGCTTTTATTCCTCTTGGACCATGAAATACTTCTGCTTTTGTATTATCAGAGTATTTTGAAAGATTTTCCAAAGTAGGTAATATCTCTTCTAATTTTTGTTTTTTTTGTTCTAGTTCTTTTGATTCTACTTCTAAAAATTCATGTAGCCTTTTTGGGGATACTGCATCATATTTTTTTGTTTTACCTTCATAAACATAACTGACCAGTCCCTTTTGGATAAGTCTGTCAAGAATATCATATACTTTAGACCTTGATACTTTTGCTCTATTGATTATTGGGCCTACTGAACTAGAACCCAAGTAAAGCAAGGCTATGTACACCTTACTTTCACCTTGGGTAAGACCAATTTTTTCAAGAAAGGTCAGGTCCATTTACAGTATTAGACTTATTTAGTATATAAAACTTTATATTTATCACCCCCTAAGGGGCTGTTGATGATTTATATCTCTATAGTAGTTAAAATGTTTTATGAAAAAGAATCAATTAAAAAAAGAAATTAAAGACAGACCAGGATTAATCAGATACGGTGGAGAACTAGAAATTGATTTATTCAACATGTCAGAATACCCTGTCGGCTCAATTGGTTGGGAAAATGATATTGGGTTGTTCTGCTGCCAATCATTGGCTCAGAGAGTATTAGACGCACATGAGGAGTGGTATGACAAGTATGGAGATTCAGAACTATTTTGTGAAGCATATCTTGCTCAGTTATGCTTGAGACTTGAAGAAAAGGATCTTGAGCCTGCATTAATCATATCTGCACATGATGTCCATTTATTTATGAAACTAACAAAAGGATCCCATGAAGGTAAATATGTACATTTACAAGCTTATCCTGGATTCACAAACTTAAAAGAAGACAAGATTTTAATTGAAGCTACAATTAAAAGTGAACTTAGAGAAAATGCTGATTGTCAAGTTACTTTATGGAATAAAGAATTTTCTTTCAAAGGTTATGAAAAGATTATAGAATTAATAGGAATTGGTATTGCAAGGTATGCCTTGGAACCAATAAGGAATCTCTTTATTGAAAACCATTTTGAAGCACTGCCACAAAAAGCAAAAAAATGTATTGAAAGTTTTGATGAAATGGTTATTAGTGGAGACTTTGACTGGGAGTACCAAAGTCAGGTCAGAGAAATTAGAAGTTTATTTTCAGAAGAACAGTTTAATGCATTACCTGCTCAAGCAAAAGCTTGTTTTCATGCTGTTGATGTTATTGAGGCTGAAACTGGTTACTATGGAGATTATAATTATCATTTTAAAATTGGACAAGTAGGTTATCCTGGAGATCCAACTCCAGTTGGAAAAGCTGCATATTTCATTGCTGAATCACTAGATACCACAGTTAAGTTTATTGACTTTACAACAGCAAGCTTTGCAAAACAGTTAGATCCTTTGACAGTATATCTTGCTTTTCTACCAATATGGAATCAAGTGGATGAAAATGGTAAAGCTCCTAATTGAATTTACAAACAATGAGATTAGAATAACAAATAATTATTTTCTGTGATCATTTACATCCTTTTTTCATTGTAATTTATTTATACTCACATTACTTTCTAAATTATATGTCATATGATATTAATCCCAAAAACCTTGTAATCAAAATTGCTGAGGGTATTACATTAAAAGAAGCTAGAACTTTGATTAACAATGGGTTATATGCTCAACACAATATGCAAGAGATCACAATTGAAGATGATAAAAATGAGAAAGCACTTTATGTGATTGCTTTATATGAAGATAAGATTATAACTTCAGGTAGATTGTGTTTAAGTCCTCCAGAAGATAAGATTGAACAAAGTGGACTATGGGAAGAAGTTAATAAAGAAGAATGCCAAGGAAGAGTAGCTATGTCTAGAGGGATTGTTACATTAGAAGATTACTGGGGCTGTGGGATTGGAGAAGAAGTCACATTAAAAAGAGAGGAGATTGCAAGATCACATGAACATCTGGTCATCCTAGCTTTAATTAGAGACCCAGCAAAGAAACTTTACAATAATTTAGGTTATGCATTTCTAAAAAAAGACTATCATCCTGCCAATGAACTAATAGGAGTTAGAGATTTTGTCTTTAAGCATTTATAATAGAAAATTCAACAAAATAAGAACAAATCAAAAGGTAGTTTCCTATAGTCCATAAGACAATTTTATTACATTTGTTTTTATCAAATAAACCACACCAACCTACCTTAAAAATAGAATATACAAAATTACCTACTTGTAACTATCTCAACAACATCTCCATAGTTTAATGTTTTGTCTTTAGAAACAGGAAGCTTTGTTTTCATATCAATTGCTTTGATAAATTTGTCACCAATTTCTGTATGGATCTTATAGGCAAATCCCTTTGGAGTAATGTCTTTAGGTACAAGTAAACAATCTGGTAGAACATTTCCATCTTTATCTGTTAGTTTGTTTGTGGCAACAGGAAATACAGCAATATACTCCAACATATCAAACACTGCTTTGTTTAATACATCTTGCACACCAGTTGTTCCATATTTTTGAAGAATGTTTTCTTTAATAAACTGTAAAGCTTTCAATTGTTGTTCATTCAAGCCAGATTCATTAATAACTTTAAAACTATCTTCTCCTGGAATGTATTTGATCAATTCTTTTTTTGCTGCTTCTCTTAGTGCAAGTTCTGATTCTGCGCTGCAAGGAACAATAGTATAATCTGGAAATTCTTTTTTTAGTTTTTTAAGGTTTTCTTCTGCTCCTTTCATATCAGCTTTGTTTGCAGCTATAATCATTCTTTTTGATATTCTTCTAAGCTCAGATGCAAATGCTTTTAGATCATCTACCGTCCATTCATGAATGTTTTTTGAAAAGTTTTGTTTTTCTAATGCAGATTTGACCATGTTCAGATCAATCTTTAATCCTGAAAACTGTTTAACAATTGCTTCTTCAACTTTGGCTTTTTCCTGCTGAGTTTTTCTGGCAAATCTTTCCCAGTTTTTCATTAATAATCCAAAAAACCACATATCTATTTCTTGTTCTAAGAATTTTATATCTTCTGCAGGATCATAAGTTCCAACAGGAACATTTTCTCCTTTTTCATTAGTTGATCCTGATATATCAATTACGTGGATTAAAACATCAGCTTGGCTTAGATCATCTAAGAATTGATTTCCCATTCCTTTTCCTAAATGTGCGCCAGGAACAAGACCAGCAACATCTAATAAATCTATTGCAACAAACCTATTAGAATCAAGACAATAACCTGTTTTTGGCTGACATTTTGTATTAAATTCTGTTTCCACACATTTGACTTTAACAAACCCACAACCATGATTAGGCTTAATTGTAACAAATGGTCTGTTAAATATCTCTACTTCTGCTAGAGTTGAAGCTTTAAATAAAGTAGATTTCCCAACATTAGTCTTCCCAACAACACCAATTAGCATAAAAAGTAAGTTTATTGTTTTGGTATATATATTTTATTGGTAATTGAACTGCTTTAAAAACTCAATTCTTTTTATTCCAACTAAGTTTCTCCACCAATCACCAACTGATTTAAAGTCACTTTCATCAAAAATATCATCTATAATCCCAACAGGACCAAAAGCTGCATTAGGTTTTCCCAAGTATTGTAATAAATAATTACATGCTTCCCCGAGTTTTCTCTCACTGCCTTTTACTAAAAAGTATATTTTCTCATCCAAACTTAATATTTTTTTGCATAACATATAGGGGTATTTTTGAGAGAAATCTGATTCAGCGTTAATGAACTTTTGATACTTGTCTATTTTTACACCACCAAGGTTAAAAATCGCATTAGCAACTCCTCCCAGTAAATTGTATTCAAGTGTTACAGTCTTATAATTATCTGATCTCATTATAAAAAAGGGAATTTAATCATCTATTTAAACATTTATTATAAATTCTATTAAAAAGTCAGCAAGCATATAAATTTACTAAAAAACACATATAAATCAAACAAAATCCAATTAACATAAAAATTAAATTAATAAGTAAGGGCACATATATGTATTACTGGTAATTTGGTTGCTCAGCAAATTCAAGTTTTCTGAACCCTATTTTATTTCTTAACCAACTCTCGACTGGTTTAGAATCATATTCCTGGAAAATGTCATCAATAAACTCTCTTGGACCATATGCACTAACAGGCATGCCAAATTGTTGGAGAACTTGTAATGCAACGTGACGAACAAAGTCTTCTTTGCCTAGAAACATAAGATTTACATCTGTAAAATCTAGCATTCTTTGACATTCTAAGTCAGGAAATCTATGAGCTATACTCTCGGTTACATCAACATATTTTTGGTATTCATCTGATGTTATGCCAAAAGCGCTCAAAATACCACCTAAAAACCCATGATTAAGAGGACATGTTAACATAACTGCTTCGTAATCCTTGTTTGTCATATTTATCAGAAAACAACTAAAACTTATAAAACTTATGAAAAAAGACTATCCATAAAGGGTCATTTCTGTTTTTTCACCAAAAAATATATATAAACTAATTCAAATCCATTGATTATGAATATATACATGAATCAAAGCTCAAGTTCTAGTCAATCTAGCTAAGACTAGATTCATTGTTTTTCTCAAAAAATTTATATAAGATTATAACGGAGGGATAAAATATGCTAGATATAAAATTTGTCAGGGAAAATCCTGATAAGGTAAAAGAGAATATTAAGAAAAAATTCCAAGAAGACAAACTTCCATTAGTTGATAAACTGCTAAAAGCAGATGTTGATTATAGAGCTGTTTTAAAGGAATCAGAGAACTTAAGACACGAACGAAATAAAATTACTGCAAAGATTAGTGAACTTAAAAAACAAGGTAAAAATGCAGCAGAATTACTTGCACAAGCCAAAGAGATTCCAGATAAAATCAAGAACCTTGAAGTAAAAAGAGATGAGCTTAAGGCAGAGATCAAAGATTATCTATATACAATTCCAAATATGATTCATGAATCTGTGCCTACTGGCAAGAATGATAAAGAAAATGTTGAAATTCAAAGAATCGGTGAACCAAAAAAGTTTGATTTTGAAGTGAAAAGTCATGTTGAGATTGCAGAAAATTTAGGGATGGCAGATTTTACAACTTCTGGGGAGATTTCAGGTAATGGTTTTTACATTCTAAAAGGTAACCTAGGACTGTTGAATATGGCTTTGATTAACTATTCAAGAGACTACATGGTAAAACAAGGTTATTTGTATGTCGAACCTCCTTTGATGATTAGGAAAAAGGTATTGACAGGTGTTTATTCAAATGAAGAGATTGATCAAATGGCCTATAAGTTAGATGGTGAAGATCTTTATCTAATTGCAACTTCTGAACATCCCATGATTGGTATGTATATTAACAAGACTCTTGATAAAAAAGAGCTGCCTGTTAAGATCACAGGATATAGTGCTTGTTTTAGAAGAGAAATTGGCAGCCATGGTATTGATGAAAAAGGACTCTATAGAACGCATCAGTTTCACAAACAAGAAATGATTGTAATTTGTGAACCTGAAGATTCATACAAATTCTATGATGAGATGCTTGAACATTCAATTAATGTGTTCAAGGGTTTAGAAATTCCTATAAGAATTTTAGAGTGTTGTTCTGGTGACCTTGCTGACCTTAAAGCTAAAAGCTGTGATCTTGAAGCATGGTCTCCAAGGCAAAATAAATATTTTGAAATTACATCACTAACAAATATGGAAGGTTCTCAAGCCAGAAGACTTAAGATTAAAATCCAAGGCAAAGATGGCAAGTATTACGCACATACCTTGAATAATACTGTTATCGCCACCTCCAGAGCAATGGTTGCAATCTTAGAGAATTTCCAAAATAAAGATGGTTCAGTGACAATTCCAAAGGCCCTTAGACCTTATATGAACGGACTTGAAAAACTAGAAAAGATGTAATTATAATGGAAATAATTGAGATTCTAAAGCAACTCATCAGGTTTAAAACAACGTCTAATAGATCTGAAGACCTAAGTAAGATTATTGATTATGTAGAAGAATACTTTGCAAAGGATTTTGTTGTAACAAGATATGAAAGAAGAAAAAAGCATTCCCTTGTTGTTACATATGATGAATCAATGTCTCCTGAAGTATTTTTGGTGGCACACCTTGATGTTGTTCCAGGAAAAGAAGGGCAATTTGAGGCTGTTGTTAAAGGAAATAAACTTTATGCAAGAGGATCAAATGACAACAAAGCTAGCGCAGCAATAATTATGAAACTTATGAAAGATCTCAAAGAACAAAAACCCTCTATTGGACTAATGCTAACAACTGATGAAGAAGTTGGAGGTATGAATGGTGTCAAACATTTAATAGAGCAAGGCTATTCTTCAAAGTTTGCAATTGTACTTGATGCTGGAGAGGATTATAACATAATTACCAAAGAAAAAGCAGCGCTTCATCTAAAAGTTAAGGCAATAGGTAAAGCTGCACATGGTTCAAAGCCATGGAAAGGTGAGAACGCGATTGATAAGTTGATTGATCTTTACAGAGAGCTAAAAGAGAGTTTCCCTGATTCAACAAAAGATGATAGGTGGAAAAATACAATAAGCATTGGCAGGATTGAAGGAGGAACAGCTGTAAACAAAGTTGCAGATGAAGCTCACCTTTGGATAGATATGAGATTTGTTAGTAACAAGGATAAAAATAAAATAAAACAATTAATTGAGGAGAGAGGATTTGAAGTCAAGGTTTTGACAGATGCAGGTGTGATGGATACTGATCCTAATAATGATTATATTAACAGGCTAAAAAAGTGTGCAGGAGAGGTTGCAGATAAAGACATTATTTTTGATAAAATACATGGAGCAACTGATGCAAGATACTTTGCAGATAATAATATTCCTGCTGTTATGATAATGCCAAACGGAGGGGGAACTCATGCAGATGATGAATATGTTGAGATTGATAGCATTGATGTTATTTATAAAATTTTAAAGAAGTTCCTTCTTAATTACTGAAAATAAATCTAGACTGTTTCTTGAGTTGAGTATCTTCCTTTATATTCTGCTTTACCTTTACACCTTTCAAAAACTATCTGACAGATTTTTGTTCCAGGATGTAATGCTAGCTTCATTTTACTTAGATTAATTATTTCAAGGACTTGTTTGTTATCTGCTCCTGGGTGGATAAAATTTGCACTTACATGTATAGATAAACCCATTCTTGCAAATCTGGATCTTCCTTGTAGCCATCCACAAATGTTTGGAGATAGTGTGATGTGCTCTTGGGTGATTCCATGAACTAGTTGACCAGGATGAATAATGAAATTATCTTTTACTTTTACAATCTCTGAATAATCGTTAGGATCAATATCATTTGTTACATCTATTGTTTTGTTGTTGGCGTTAAATACTCTGAATTCATGACCCAGACAGAGATCAACTGAACCAGCTCCTACTTGATCTTCATTAAAAGGTGTAATTTTAATGTGTCCTTTTTTGATTTCAGATAAAATCTCTTTTTTTGTTAGAATTGTCATAATTAGCAGCTGAGGTCTTTTATTTAAATAATTTACCAAAATCATATTAAATGAAACAATCCTTCCACCAAATATGAAAGCAATTGATAAGCTAAAGGAGTTAACTGGACATGAAAATGTATTACTTGTTAATTCAGGTAATGGTGCAATTTTCCTAGCTTTGCTATTAGCCAAAGAAAAACATAATCAAATCTATATTCCGGATCAAGGTGGTTGGCTGTCTTACCAAACCTTTCCAAAATTGTTAAGCTTAAAGGCTTTTGAAATTAAAACAGACCATGGTTTAATCAACCCAAATCAGTTAGATGCTAAAGAAGGGGCATTAATTGCCCAAAGTATGGCAGGTTATTTTGCTGAACAATCTATCAACGAGATTCAGAAGAAATTTTTCAAAAATAATTGTTTGTTTATCCAGGATGCTTCTCCTAATCTTGGTGAGAAACTAGTCAAAACAGATATTACTGTTGGGAGTTTTGGTAAATGGAAACCAGTGGAGTTAGGTTATGGTGGGTTTATTTCTTCAGATATGGAATTAGAATTTGACAAACAATTATTAAAAATGCTGAAGTTTCAAGGTGATCAAGAGCTGCTTTTAAGAAAGATAGATCAAGCACCTGAAAGGATTACTTCATGGAAACAAACTCAAAGTAAAATAAAAAAAGATCTTAAAAGCTTTAATATTATCCACAAAGATATTCCTGGGTCTAATGTGATTGTCAAATTTGATAATGAATCTGAAAAAGAAGAAATTATTAAATATTGCACAACAAACAAATATGAATATACTATTTGTCCCAGGTATATCAGGGTTTTAGATAATGCAATTAGTATTGAAGTAAAAAGGTTAAGGTGAAAATATGTTAAGAGAACCAGAAAATATGAAAGAGTTGATTTACCATACTTTTAGAGATGTTGGAGAAGGAGATGCTAGGGTCTGGGTGTTTAAGGAAATGTGCCCAGAGTGTGGTAAAGGGTTAATGGGAAAACCAGTAAAAGATGATGGTAAGGTAAAAATTCGTGCTAAGGAATATGTTTGCCCAGAATGTAGTCATAGTATTGAGAAAAAAGAGTATGAGGAAAGTCTTCAGGCTAATGTTGAGTACACATGCCCTGAATGCAAACATAAAGGTCAAACACAAGTTCCATATAAAAGAAAAAGTATCAAAGGCGTTAAAACAATTAGAGCTAATTGTGAAAAATGTAATGCAAATATTGACATTACAAAAAAGATGAAAGTACCAAAAAAGAAATAGTTGGAATCATGCTAAAAGGAACAATCATTAAATTTGAGAACTGGCTAAAGACAAATGTTATTCCTGAGTTTAAAATAGCATTAGATCCAATCCTCGCTCGAAAAAGACTTATTATTGCTTGCATTATTATTTTAGTGATTGGATTGTTGTTAGGTAGAATTCACAAAGCATTGCTTTTTGTACCTTTACTAATTGTAATAGCATCTTTTTCAATGGTTTATAATCTAATTATAAGATTTAGTTTTGGTTTTGAATTGATCATGCTTGCAACCGTGCTTTGCAGTGTTGCTTATGGGCCAGTGGTTGGAGTTCTTGTTGGTTTTGTTTCATTGTTTTTTGCTGAAATAATTAGTAGTAAAATGAGTTATAATACTTTCATTAGTTTTATTGGCATTGCTGTTGTTGCTATTGTTGCTTCATCATTTAGTGGAGATAACATATCAACGTGGGGTATAATGATGACATTCTTGTATGATATTATTATAGTACCATTATACCTTCTTTCAGGAAGTAATCCAATTAGTTCAATAATTTACGTTGTAACGCATATTCCTTTTAATGTGTGGGTCTTCTATAGAATCGCTCCTTGGCTTCTTAGGTCAATGGTTTGAGCAAAAGATATTTAAATATACAAAAATCTCCTAAATAGAGAGGTGCTGATACCTCAGAGCTTGTTCTGAGATGGTAAAAATGAGAATTGATGGTAACATTATTTGGGCGGGTGCTGATCCAGATCAATTTCCAAGAGAGATCTCTGGAGGAAAAGGTAATTATCTGTTTGGATTATTCAATTTTGCTCAGGAATATGAGACTGTTATTGTTCCTAATTTTTTTGTGATTCATACTCGAGCATTTATTGATAGAATAATTCCCAAGGAAATAAGTGAAGGCATAAAGTTAGTTCTACCTAATGATGTTACTGATGGTTATCAAGATTTAAATCAACCAACTGCTGTAAGATCTTCATCTCCATTAGAAGATGGAATTCAAGCAAGTTTTGCAGGAAAATATGAGACAGTATTAGGTGTGTGCAGCATTAAAGAACTAAAGTCAGCTATGCTCACTGTATATGACTCAACACGATCTGACAGAGTTTATGAATATGCAGAACAAATAGGTATTCCAATCAGTCTAGATATGGCAATCATTGTTCAAGAGCAAGTTATGGATCCTGATGCTTGGGGGATTATTAATATTAATGAAGATGAATATTATGTTTCATATGAAGAAAAAGGATTTGATGGTTTTATTAACCTATCAGTATCAAAGAAACAAATTGAAAGAGGTTTAGCTGAACGTTCAGAAGAATCAGAATTAAATATTTCTGGTGCAATTGCTAGTGCTGCAAAAGCGAGGGATTTTCTAAGGTTAGACAAAGAGGCGGAAATACAAGTTGAGTTTTTGTTAAAACAAGGCGAAAAACCGTATTTTGTTCAAATAAGACAGCTTCCCAAAATTGATCTGGATGAAACAATGGTGGAATTGGAAGTTCCACCGGGAGTTATTTATGCTGAAAGCCAGGTTTGTAATGGTATACCTGGAACATGGGAATATCCAGTATATGTCACATTTAGTGAATCTCAATTTGAAGGGATTCTTGATCAAACAGGCCATGCGGGGATTTTAAATCGAGATGTAACAGACATAGATCGTGAAAAACTAAAAGCTTTTAGTAGTAATAGTAATCTTGCAAGCAATTCAGATTTTTTAGAATTTCGGCAAGTAATGAATAATAGAAGTTATATGTTTAGAAGCGAGCGCTTTGAAGGATTTACCGAAATATGGAGAAGAGGAGACAAGCTCTTTGGTAATTACATTCTTGTTTGTGATAAACTCGATGGTAGTCGTGAGGAAATTAGGATGAGTGATTACACTCCAAACAAAGTAGGGATTGTTACCTGTGTAGACAATAATCCATTATCACATGCAATGGTTATTTCAAAAGAATTGGGAATTCCTGCAGTGAGTTTTGTGAGTAGTGTAATGGATATGGAATCTTTTTATAATCAAGTTGAAACAGGTGACATTGTGGTTATTAAAAGCAATGGTAAAAAAGCTGTTGCATATATTAAAGAAAAAAGATCCAAAGAATTTTCTTAAAAACATAGCAAACACTTAAATATCTAAATTCATTCCTAATTGCTATGAAATCAAACCATAGCTTAAAAATGATGACTTCTATGCTAGCTATGCGAATGCGGTAAAACCATTCATTGTTTACTAAAATTTATATATTATCAATTTTTAGGAGGTAATTAAAATGACAAAAAAACTAATCACAAGCGCCCTACCATATGCTAATGGAAGCATACATATAGGACATTTAGTAGAGTATATCCAGACTGATATATTTGTAAGATTTTTAAAATTAAAAGGAGAAGATGCGATTTATTGTTGTGCTGATGATACTCACGGAACACCTATTGAGATCAATGCTGCAAAGCAAGGCGTGAAACCAGAAGAGTTTATTGCAAAGTTTTTCAAAGAGCATTTGAGAGACTTTAAAAAATTCCATATTGAATTTGACTCATACTATACAACAAATAGTCCTGAAAATAAAAAATATGTTGAGTTAATTTATAAAAGACTCAAAGATAAAGGACTTATTTATACAAAAGATCTTGAGCTTACTTATTGTGAGAACTGCAAGAGATTTTTACCAGATAGATATGTTAGGGGTACTTGTCCTAATTGTAAAGCAGAGGATCAATATGGAGATGTTTGTGAAAATTGTAATACTGCTTACAAAACAACTGATTTACTAAATCCAAAATGTTCAATTTGTAAAAGCACACCAATAAAAAGGACTTCTAAACATTATTTTTTCAAACTAAGTTCTTATTCTGAAAAATTAAGAGATTGGTTAAATAACAATGAAGAGCTTCAGCCAGAAGTTAGAAACCAAGTCTTAGAATGGATTAATAAAGGTCTTGAAGATTGGAATATTAGTAGGGATCCACCTTATTTCGGATTTAAGATTCCAGGAGAAGATGACAAATACTTTTATGTTTGGTTAGATGCCCCAATTGGATATATTGCAAGTACTGCTAATTATTGTAAAGATAAATCAATTACTGCTGAAGATTACTGGCAAAAACCAGGCTCAGAAATTATTCATTTTATTGGTAAGGATATTATTTATTTTCATCTTTTATTTTGGCCTGCAGTTTTAATGGGGGCTGATTTTAATCTGCCAAAGAATGTTTTGGTGCATGGCTTTCTGACTGTAAACAAACAAAAGATGTCAAAGTCAAGAGGAACTTTCCTAACAGCAGAGGAGTTTGGAGAGCTTGCTAAACCTGAGTACCTTAGGTTCTACTATGCAGCTAATTTGGCTAGAAAAATGTCTGATGTAGATCTTGATTTGGATGATTTTAGAGAGAAAATCAATAATGAATTAGTGGCAAATGTAGCTAATTTCTTTTATAGAGTTTTAAGCTATTGCAATAAAACTTTTGACTCAAAAATAATTCCAGCAGAAAAAGAATTCTTAGATCAATTCGATTATAGTGAGATTATTAAAGATTATGACAATGTTGAATTTAGAAGTGCATTAAAAAATATTCTAAAGGTTAGCAGCCAAGGAAATAAGTATTTCCAAGATAATGAACCATGGGCTCTAATCAAAACTGATAAACAAAAAACTCATCAGATTGTAAGTAATTGTGTTAACCTTGTGAAGGATATTAATACCCTGCTAAAACCAGTGTTACCTGAGTTTACAAAAGAAATTGAAAAACAATTAAACATAGGTGAGTTAAAAACAGATTCCTTGGGGAAAAACATAGGTCAGCACAAAATCAATAAAAGTGAAATTATTTTAGAGAAGATTGACAAAATAGAACTGGACGTTTCAGATCCATTTTCAAATCTTGATTTAAGGGTTGCCAAGGTTATCAATGTTGAGTCTCATCCAGATGCTGAAAAACTTTACATAATGCAAATTGATTTAGGTGATGAACAAAGAACTATTGTTAGTGGACTTAGACCTTTTTATTCAGAAGATGAACTTACTGAGAAAAATATAGTGGTTGTAAAGAATTTAAAACCTGCAAAACTTAAAGGTGTTGAAAGTAAAGGCATGCTTTTAGCCGCTGATACCAAAGAAGGTGCAAAATTAGTTTTTGCTTCTAAAAGCAAACCAGGAGATGTTGTTAGTGTTGAAGGTATCAAACCAAATCCAAAAGATCAAGTAACAATAGAGGCGTTTAAGAAAATCAAGCTTTTTGCAGAGAATGAAACAGCAACTTACAACAAAAAACAACTTAAGACTTCAAAAGAAAATGTGAGTGCTCCAGGAGTAAAACAAAAGACAAGAATTATTTAGTAGATAACTTTGAAAAGTCTCTTTAACGCAAGAAAAGATGTTTCAATACGGGATATATTATGATCTCAAAGTTCTCTCTGAGAATTTTGCTTGGTTTGTCAAAATTCTCAATAGATTATTCCAATCACAACTCTTTGAATTTGATCAAACCTGACTCGACCAGGATCTTTATACGGACTATTATCTCCCTTTAAAACAGCATACCAACCATCTTCATCATAGCCAGTTTCAACAATTCTGTGGATTAGAACACCGTTTGCAAATTTTGATTTGTAACTAACAATATCTCCTTCACAGATCTCTGTAGGAGCCTTTGGAATGTATTCAAGAGCATTAGCTCCAACATCAATCACAGGATCCATTGAATTTGTGTCTGTAAATGTTGCCCACTCTGCATTTTTGAAATTAATGATTATTTTGTCTTTTAAAACAATGATCTGGTTTTCAGCTATTCTATCACACGGACTTGGCCTTTCTGTTAGATTTGGCAGAAATAGTGACGTGATTGCATCAGCTGTCTGACCTCTCTCTAGAATTGAATTTGCACGAGTTGAACTTACAATTCCAACTAGTATAACAACTACAATTAGTGCAAAAATAAGCTTTAAACGTGACTGACCAACCCCCATGACATATAAGTTACATTTATGGGTTTATAAATCTTTTGTTATTTTACCATTCTAAAGTAATTACAATTTTAGGCCACAGACCAAAATATATAAATAGTTTTTTGAATAATTAACTTGTATGGAAGTTGTAAAAGGAGAGGAGTGTCCGATTTGCAGGAAAAAGACTCTTGAGTTAAGAGAAGATAGTAAAGAAATTCCCCATTTTGGAAATGTTTTTATCTTTTCAATGACATGTTCTGGTTGCAGTTTTCACAAGGCAGATGTTTCATGTGAAGAAAAAAGAGATCCAAAAAAATACACATTAGAGATTGAAAATGAAGATGATTTAAAGATCACAATAGTTAGATCAGCTGAAGCAACATTAAAAATACCAAGAATAGTCACAATCTCTCCTGGTGCAGGCTCTAATGGGTACATAACAACTGTAGAAGGAGTTCTAAACAGAGTTAAACATCAAGTAGAAATGGCTAGAGAAGATGCTGAAGAAAAAGAAGCTAAAAAAAAGGCTAAGAATCATCTAAAGAAAATAAACAAAGTGCTTTGGGGACAAGAAAAAGTTAAGATCATTCTTGAAGACCCAACAGGCAATTCAGCAATTATTTCTGATAAAACTAAAGTATCAAAACTTTGATTACATTTGCCTTATTAAATATAAATTCAAAAAATTTTAATAGGATGTATTGATTATAAGACAATTGGTGAATTTGTGAAAACAAAAATTGGAGTTATAGGTGGATCTGGTTTGGATGATCCAAAAATTCTTAAGAATCCTGTAAATGTTGAGGCTAATACACCATATGGTAAACCTTCAAGCAATGTAACTACTGGAACTATTGAAGGTAGAGAAGTTGTAATATTAGCTAGACATGGTAAAAATCATTCAATTATGCCCAGTAGTGTACCGTTTCAAGCAAACATCTGGGCTCTAAAAGAATTGGGCTGTACACATATTCTAACAACTACCGCTTGTGGTTCTTTAAGAGAGAAAATTGAACCTGGGCACCTTATATTGGTTGACCAGTTTATTGACAGGACAACAAAAAGAAAAAGTACTTTTTTTGAAAAAGACAAAGTATGCCACATTCCAATGGCTGATCCTTTTTGTGAGAAGCTTAGAAATATGCTTGCAAAAACTTGTCAAGAACTTGAATTAAATCATCATAACAAGGGAACTGTTATTACAATTGAAGGTCCAAGATTCAGTACAAAAGCTGAATCTCATATGTTTCGTCAATGGGGTGCTGACGTGATTAATATGTCAACAGTTCCAGAAGTTGTTTTAGCAAGAGAAGCGGGAATTTGTTATCAAGCAATTGCTATGAGTACAGATTATGATTGCTGGCACGAATCAGAAGAAGCAGTCTCAATTGAATTAGTTTTAAAAACAATGGCAAAAAATGCTGAGAATGTAAAAAAATTAATTATCAAAACAATTCCAAAAATAAAGCATAATAATTGTGAATGCAAAGAGTATATAAAGACATCAGTGATAGGTGATTAACATGGACATAAATAAAAAAATAAGAATTGTACCTGATTTTCCAATTAAAGGAATTATGTATGAAGATATTACTCCCTTAATGCAGGATCCTGATGCATTTAAATTTGTTGTATCAAGCATGGTGGAGCATTACAAAAATAAAGAAGTGGATGTTATTGCCAGTGCTGAAAGTCGTGGTTTTATTTTTGGAGCTTTGCTTGCACATGAACTTGAAAAAAGTTTTGTATTACTCCGAAAACCAGGGAAACTCCCATACAAAAAGATTAGTCAGAGTTTTGAAAAAGAATACGGTACAGATGCCTTTGAAATTCATACAGATGCCATAAAGCAAGGTGATAAAGTAATAATTGTTGATGATTTATTAGCAACTGGTGGGACAAGTGAAGCTGCTGTTAAACTTGTTGAGAAACTGGGGGGAAAAGTTTTAAGTTTGGCATTCCTAATTGAACTTGGATATTTGAATGGAAGAGATAAGTTAAAAGGATATGATGTGTTTAGGTTGATAAATAGGGAGTAATTATTAAGTACATTACAGGGCAGTGGGTCTACTAAAAAACAACGGTCTATGACCTAAATTATATGTCCCTAGCTCTGTGTACAAAGTAATTGATTACTCCAAAACTTCAATCTGATGCGCAACAATCTGATCTTCTTGTAATTCTCCGAGTATTTGTACATAGTCTCCTTTACGCAAATTAAGTTTACCATCCTCAAAGATCAATACTTCATCGGTTTTAGGACTTACTAAATCAATAACTGATATTTTCCCAAACTGATTTACTTTTCCAACTGTTCCAGTTATTTTAACATCAATAATATTAGAAGATAGCTGTTCTAAAGAACTTTGATTTGGATAATCCCCATAAAGAGAAATAACAGTTAACACAATTAAACCGATTATCGAGGTAGATATCGCCAATTGTATTAGTTTGGAATCATCCATAGGAATATAATTTGATTTAATTAAATTAATATTATCTCAATAAAAATCCAGAAGATTTTCGGTAAATTAAAACTATTATTTGAATTCCACTCTTTTAGCTCGAATACCTTTTTTCTGAGTATGAGCTTTATTACAAACTCTACAAACGAATCTTAGATCTGTTTTTTTGGTTGTTTTCTTTCCAAATCTTTTCCATTTTGTAAGAGCTCCTTTAGAAAGCTTGCCTAAATTACCATGCCCTGTGCCTTCCCCCCTTCTTTTCATCCTAAACTTTGAGCCTTTTTTTAAGCTGCTAGCCTTTCCTTTTTTTGACTGCATTACTTTGTGTTCTGTGTGTTTTTTACACTTTGGGCAGTACTTTTTCCTTACTTTGGGAAGTTTCATAGGCCAAAGTAATCAGGGCATATTTAAATAACTTTTGATATAGGATCTTGAGAATTTTAGCTGTTAATCTCTTCTGCTCTTAATTTGCTAATAAGGATGTTAGCAATTTCTGTTGGTAAGTTTGCCACATCTTCTTCTTCAAATGGCCCATATACTTCAAGTTGTTTTCCAACAAATTTAGGTACTGGTTTTATGAATCTTACCACCTTTTGGGGTTTTTCAGGTTTTTCTGGCTTTTTCTCAATCATTGGATTTGAGCTGACACTTTCTTTCTCCTTGATTTTTGGTTCAACTTGTGGCTGTTTTGTTTCAAGCACCATATCTAAAATATCTTTTCTTGACCCCTTTAGTAATTTAACCAAAGCATCAAAAAGAGGTTTTTCTTCATCAAGTAAAGCCCGGTTGTCAAGCATTTCACCGGTTTTAACACTTATTATGGACATATTAACAATTTTCTTTTCTCTTTGATCATAAAGTTGGCTTACTAACTTGTAAATGCTTTCAAGCTGTTTTTTTGCTTTTTGTTGCTCTGCATCTGCAAAAACACTAGTTTGAGGGTTGTTAAGTAAGTCTTTTTTTTCACTAATATACCTTATTAAATCCTTAAAAAAAGACTCGTCTAGTCTTTGGAGCTCATTTCTATTTTTTTCACTTCTTAGGATGTCAAATAGAGTCTCATAAGTAATGTTTATTTTATCCCCCATGAAAAAGAAGACCTTTTGAGCGTTTATATAATTTTCTGTTAACAAGATTTAAATAAAATCTGTGGCTCCCAAAGACATATGAACCAAATTACTTTTGATGACCTAGCCCTAGAAGATATGCAAGAGAATATTAGATTTAGTTTTCAAAGAAATTATTATTTTAACATTAAAAAATCTGAACTAAAAAAGATAGCAGATTATAGGATTGGTGGGAATTTTATTGAATTTGACTGTTCTGTTAGAAAAGCCAGTAACAAGCTAAATAGACTAATAACAAATGGATTAAATAATCTTATAAACAAGATTACTAAAAGGAAAACAATTTTCATAACTGAAGAATCAGGGATACCATTAATTGGAAACAATGCTTTTGGAATTGTAGACAGGAACACTTCCTTAATTGAGGTCAAACCTGTTACTGGATGTAATCTTAATTGTATCTTCTGTTCTGTTGGAGAAGGACCAAAAGGAAAATGGCAGAGAGATTTTTTAGTAGACCACATTTATCTTGTGAAAGAATTTCAAAAACTTGCAGAGTTTAAGGGATGTGAAGTAGAAGCACACATAGGGGTTCATGGAGAACCTTTTTTGTATCCAAAACTCATTGAACTAGTACAAATGTTAAGGTCAATTAATAATGTTAAACTCATAACTCTTGACACTAATGGAACGTTACTGACTGAAAAACTGATTGATGACCTTGCTAAAGCAGGATTGTCCAGAATTCAGCTTTCTTTAAATGCTCTTGATAAAGATATTGCATCTAAACTTGCAGATTCACCTTACAACGTGAAAAAAGTGTTAGAGTTAGCCGAATACTGCTCAGGAAAAATAGATGTTTTATTAGCACCTATATGGGTCCCTGGATTTAATGACAATGAATTGGAAAAACTAGTTAAACTAAGTAAGGAAATGAAAGTAGATGTTGCGATTCAAAACTTTCTAAGTTACAAACAAGGTCGAAATCCAGTTAAACAAAAATCTTGGCCGGAATTTAGAAATATATTAAAACAATTAGAAGAGAAACATGGTGTTAAACTTATTTACAAAGCTGAAGATTTTGGAATTAAGAAAACAAAAGTGCTTCCAAAACCATTTAAGAAAGGAGATATTGTAAAGGCAAGAGTTGTTTGTGAAGGAAGACTTGCAAATCAAAAAATAGTTGTTGCAGATAACAGAAATGTAACTGTTAATAATTGCCTGAAAAATGGTTTTGTTAAAGTCAAGATAATCAGAGACAAGCATAACATATTCTTTGCAGTTTAATTGACAGTTTTGAAAATTGTTTATTAGAATTTATGAAAAAAAAGAAAAAAAAGAAAAAAAGTTAGGTTTATTCTGCAGCTTCCTCAACAACTTCTTCAGCAACAGCTTCTTCCTTTGGTGTTGGTACTCCAACATCAATGTCAGTTAAGCTTGTACCAGTGACTTCTAACTCTGCACCTGCAAAGTTATCATATTGGTCATAGTTTGCTACAACTCTTGCTGCTCTTCTGGAATCCATTGCGCTGTAACCTGCAACAAGTAATGCCATGTTTCCGTTGTCATGTTCAAACAACTTAATCATTGCTTTACCCATTTCAAAGTCTGCTGCACAATCTGATGGATTGCCCATTAATTCTGCTGCTAAGGTGTTGACACAAGGTCCACCAACCACAATTGCGTTTTGTGCGGTTAGGCTTGCTACTTCTGTGTCTAGCACTGCTGCTCCAACTTCGATTCTCTGGACTTCTTCATATGAGGTTCCAGTTCCACCTTCACTAACTACAGCTGCGTTTGATTTAACAAACACATTTGCATGATTTTCTGCTCCAGGATAAGTGACTGTTAAGTCATTCTCATCGCCAGATTTATCCCATACAAATAAGGTACCTTTTGTTGTGTAGTGTCCCCATTTATCAGAGTCACCAATTTCATAGTACCTATTGCTCTTACCAGGTGCAAGGACAAAGTCAGTATCTGTCTGATCTCCTACATCAATAGATGCCTTACTGCTTGAAGAAGTTAATGTAACTGTTAAGTTACCTCCTCCTTCCAACACATCATTTTGATCTTCTTCTAATAGATAGATGTCGTGTGTTGTTGTGTCACTGATTGCATTTCGCAGATCAATTGTAAAGCCTTCTTTTGTATAGACCTTGTGTCCTTCATCAGATGCTGCTGCAATTGTTGCTTGTCCTGCTCCAGGGCTTGCATAACTAAATACAGCACTTACATCTCCAACATTAACTGTACAGTTGACAGTTGAACAAGAACCTGTGTACTTTGTACCTGATCCAATGTCCTTTAATGTGGTGACGTTGTCACTACTGATGTCATCTAGTTCAACAATTCGAGTTTCTCTCTCTGTTGCACTTGTTAACACAAGGTAGTCTCCTTCACTCATGGTTCCAGTTGCTACATAGATCACTCCGCTTCCAGCTGTAATGGATTCTCCGAATCCAGTATAGTTGGTTCCGTCAAAGTATGCAATGTCCAAAGAGACTTTGCCAGACTCCAATGGAGCTACTAATCTTACATTATTATCTCCATGTGGTTCTACAACAATTTCTTCTTCTGCACCATCGCTTGTCATTCCTGCAAATTGAACTTCATAAGAGCCCAATCCTGGGAAAGACAATACTTCGTCTTCAGCTGCAAATAGTTCATTTTCTGGTGCCCAAGTTAATTCTAACTTGTCCATTGTAAAGGTAGCACCACTAATGGAACCTGTCCAGTCAACAAAGAGGTCATCTACGTCCTCTCCACCAACTTGTACATTAGTATCCATTGCAGTTGGAGTTACTCCATCTGTGTCAGATAATACAACCTTTTGCGCACCTAGATAGAACTGCACAAGATCTCTTCCTGCTCCAGCTTCTCCAGCTTCATTACCCATAACTTGCTTAATTCCAACTTCAATTCCTGAAAGAGTTTGGGTTTGGTCTTTTGCAAGTTCTTTGGAACTTACTCCGTTAACAGTTAAGATAACTGTTTCGTCTGATGTTCCTGTGTCTGAGATAATATCTACAGTTACTTCATAATCTTCACCAGCTACTGTAAAGGTTTTTGTTTCACCTTCGTACATGGTGTTAAGAGTAACTCCACCCATCATCTCCCAAGTAATGGCGTTGCTAGATCTCTCTGCTTTGGTGACGTCGTATTCAACACCCATTATTTCAATGGTTGTATCTTCAAAGTCACATAGTTCATTTGCTGAACCACATGTAGTTCCTGAATACCAGTCACTTTCTGCGTTTTTAGTGAAGTCCAGTGTGTACCTCATGAACCAAGACTTGGAAGATCCACTTCCAGTAGATTTTGGTACATATAGCATCACATACGGATTGTCTTCATCTGTGTAGTCCCTATCTTTTAGATAGGTAACATTTGCATGGTCGAATTCCAGTTTCTGCTCGTACTCATAAGATGTACTTTCGTCATCTCCATCATTGATAAAGGTTCCTCGTGCCAGCAATTCCGGCAAGTCTTCTTCATCAAGCTTTGACTTAACACTGTCAAAGTTTTCTCCTGGTGTTAGCTTGTTACTATCTGTTGCTATTTTTACTCCTTCACCAGAAACTGTCACTTCAGTAGAAGTTCCTTCTACTTCTGTGGTCACTGTATTTGCGTACTGCAGACTTGTTGCAATATCAATGGCGCCTAGCACGTCTTCAGTTGCTGCTGCTGCTCCTACCACTAACAATGCATTAAATGCACCGTCCTCCACGAATGGAGCTGGGTAAGTGCCCAGGTCAGCTGCTGCCATAGCTCCAAGGATGGTTGCTCCAACCATGGTTGCTCCAGTTCCTAAGGCCACTATTCTTTTGATGGCCTTTTTCAGCTTCATTTAAACACCTCCTAAATGTTTTTTGGCTATCATTTACTGTTAGCCCTGTTAGCATAAAACCATCAGAAGAAAATATCATCCTCTTTATGGCTAGCCGTTTGCTAACAGTTAACTGGCTGTACCAAAATTCTGTTTATAAATATTTCGTCGATAAAGAATATAATAATACAACCTATTTGGGTATAGCTCTTCTAAGCCTCAAATTTCCCAATTTAGACCTGTTGTCACTTGACAATAGGGAAGTACCTTTTTACATGAATGTTTGGAGTGATTTAAAAAGCTTTATCGACGGTATGAGTTGGTGTGATATATAAATTTAAGAGTCTAAAAAATTTAAGAAAATACAGTATTTAGATTATTAATAATTTACATTATTTTATAGTTTTTTTATAGCAATAAAAGTGATTAGAAATATGGTGCGGAGAGCAGGATTTGAACCTGCGAAAGCACTAAGCTAACAGGTGTCTTCAAACCAAGTCGAATACCCGATTCACCTAAGCCTGTCCCGTATGACCTAAAACCAGAATCCTGATTTTGTTTGGCCACTCCGGCATCTCCGCTTGGGTTATAGGGACAAAGTAATTATATTTAAATTATTCTATTGAGAAAGAGTAGTCCACATCTAGTTGATCTTTAACAGGTTCTAATCTTTTAATTACTTCTTGCAAATCTGCTCTGAATGATGGTTCAAGTTCAACAGCTCTCTTGAAATGAAAGTATGCACTAGCATATTTTTTTGCACCAAGACTTATTGCACCAACATTTCTATGGATAGTGGCATTTTTTGGATCTAATTCAAGGGCTTTTTTAAAATTCTTTAGAGCATTTTCAAACTGGTCCAAGTTTGCATATGCATTGGCCAAGTTGTTAAAAATTTCTGAATCTTTGGGATCTAGCTTGCCTGCTTGTTCATATGCATCTATGGCTCTCTTAAAATTACCAAGACTTGCATTTGCTTGACCTAAAAAGAAATATGATAATGGTGTGTTAGGTACAATTCCAATAACTTTTTCAAAGCAATCAATTGCTTTTTTGAATTGCTCTGTTTTCATATAGCTTTTGCCCAAATTGAAATAAACATATACATAAGTTGAGTGATGTTCAACATTTTTAGTATCACCAATTAATTCTGCTGATTTTTTAAAATATTCAATTGCTTTTGAATAATCTTCTTGTGCAAAATAAATTGAACCAACTTCAAAGTAAGGTTTTGGGTTATCTGGTGTTTGCTTTATCTGTTCTTTTCCAATCTTAAGATATTTTTCAGTTTTCTCCTGGTCAAATTCTTCGCTTTTATCAACCCTGAAATGATGTATTGGAATGTTTGATTTTCCAATTTTCCTTTTCTGATCTTTGATTGAGGGCTCAATTAATTCATGGATCATTCCAGAAAATTTGTATTCTTTTTTGTTTTTGAATAATCTTACTAATTCTGATGGAAACCAACCTTTGTAGTTTTTGCTTTCTTCATAATCATCATTATCAGAGGTAACCTCAAATGTTAGTGGTTTTAATTCACTATAATAATTTCTCTGAATCAGTGTGTAAGCTTCAAAGTCCTTTGCAATTAGTAATTGAATTTTTTTGTGATCTTTTTTTGAGATTGTTTCATCAGCATCAAGAACCAATATCCAGTCTTTTGTTGCATGTTTTAAAGAGATATTTCTTGCTTCACTAAAGTTATCATTCCATTTATGTTCAATTACCTTGGCTCCAAATTCTTTTGCTATTTTTGTAGTGTTATCTTTTGATCCTGTGTCAACAATTATAATTTCATCTACAATCTCTTTTACACTTTCAAGACAATTCCTTAAGAATTCTTCTTCATCCTTTGTTATCATACAAAGACTGATAGTTGGCTTTGGTGCCATCTTTACTTTTGTTTACTCCAATTGTAATTTCTCATCTTGCTTGTTTTTCCATAACCACAAGATGAACATTCCTTCTTGGATTTATGATAGGTTCTTTTCCCACATCTTCTACAAACTATGTGGGTCTTGCCCCTACTCATTTTTCCTTTAGAAGGAGTTCCTTTTGTCATTTTTATGCAGGAGAGATTATCGTGATTGTATCTCCTCTAATAAATACTACACCTAATTTTCTTTTTGTCTTACCGTCTTCTCTTTCCTCAGCATCTTCGAGTACTACATTGATATGAATATCAAAAGATACTAAATTACCAAGGTACTGGCAACCGTTTTTCTGTTCTACAATAACTCTCTTATTTCTTGCATTATTTAATGCATCCAAAGGTCTTGATGTTTCAACCATAGTATTACACCCCACAAAATGATAATTCATGGTATTTAATCTTGGTTTATAAAGTTTGCGTAAATACTGCATATTATTTATCTTATTGATCGTAAGCAAAACCTATTTAAATGGATAGATACTCCTTATATTAACAATGCTAACTCAATACAGATCAAAGAGAAAGGTCACAGGTGGTAGATACAAAAAATATCGAAGCAAAAGGCTTTTTGAAACCGCTAGAATCGCTTCTCTAACTAAATTAGGCGAGACAAGGTCATCTAAGATACCTACTCTTGGTGGAAACTCAAAAGATAGATTATACAGAGCTGAGTTTGCAAATATTATGGATCCAAAAACTAAAAAAGCTAAAAAAGCTAAAATTAAAACAATTCTTGAAAGTCCTGCAAACAGGCATTATGTCAGAAGAAACATCATGACAAAAGGAACTGTTATTGACACTGATCTAGGAAAAGCAAAGATCACATCAAGGCCTGGCCAAGATGGAACTGTTAATGCAGTGTTAGTTTGATTAAGCATATTCTTTATACAGATTTAAAAAAAGAGTTCCTATTTGAGGAACTGTGTAATGAGATATATCCTGTTGATCTTCTTCTTTACCAAATTTGCCTGGAAAGCACTCCAATATTAACTTTCTTTTTCTGTTTGGTTGATTAAATCTGTTTTGATCATACTTGCCACCAATACCCCTAAATCTTAGAATTCTTTCATGTCTGCAATCTTCATCTGTATACCTCTGACGCAAAGACTGATAGCCAGTATTTTCCAGTCCTCTTTCATACAATACTGGGTCTTCTATTCGAACAAATGCAAGATAATCACATAACACAGCATATGTGAGGGCATCATTAGTTCTGAGTGCTAGATTTCTTTCATCATCTAATTCACGAAATCTGTCATCCATAGTATGAAAAAGAGAAGTTTAAGTATATAAATTTATCGGTATTTTTTACTTATAAGTGGTAAAGCATCATACCTTTTCAACCATTTCTTTAAACTTCTTTTTTTGTTTTATGAATTCATCTTGAGCTGATTTTGCTGTTTTCTTTTCTCTTGCAACTAAAAATAAAATACCTATTCCAACTCCAGGCACAACCACAAAGAAGATTATCAAGAATATTAACCAAGGGAAAGAATCAGTTGCCTCAGGCTCTTCTTTAATTGGCTTTACTTCAGGCTGAACAATACTGATACTTGCTTCAGCTTCTACCACAACTGTTGAAGTGTCTATTCTTTGGCCAGTTATAACAAAATAACTAAATCCAGGTGATTCTGCAGAATAAAATAGATGTGTACTGTTTGATTTAATTTGCTTTGTTTCAAGCTTTGCCCATTCACCTGTCCATCTATATAATGTGACTGTACTTGTATTAACCACATTTGCGGTTACCCAGTTTTTGCTAACTTGAAATTCAATATCAGCGCGAGATATAACACTATCATTAATATTATCACTCAGCTCAAATTCAACATATTGGTAAACAGCTCCTCCTATGTCAGCTACAATATCAGGTTGTTCTACTAGATTTCGTACAGTTATCTCTGCTCCCAAAACTTCCTCGGATGCACTAAACGTGATCTTGCTTACTGAGATTTCAGGTTTGCTAATGTGCATTGTGTTTTCATCCAAACTAAGCACATCCCAACTTTTAGATTGGCTTACTTCTTCCTCATCTACTGTTGTAGGGACAAACCCGCCTCCACCTCCTCCACCTCCACTTGAAGTTGCTGTAGTACTCGCGGGTATTTCCTGAAATACACCTATGTGTTCAGGTCCAACTCCTGAGAAATGTGGGATTTTAAACCAGATCATGTTTTGATCAGTATCTTTATAGCAAAGATCTGTTAAGTTTTCATTTGTCTCATTGCAAACCACAACTGTGGAATTAAAATAAGATTCATATTCAGTGCCGATGTAATCAGCATAGTCATTCAAAGAACTATCTGTTGAAATGTTTGTTACATTATCTCCTGCTGAAGTATTCCAAATAACATTCCAATCATCATCGTACAACACAGGAATTGTTATGTTAATTTGAAGGCTTTCATTAATTCCAGATTGGTTTACGTTTGCTTCCTGGTATGGAGCTCCAATTATAACATAGTCATAGATTTCTGGACCACTGCTTCCAAACCTCCAGGCTTGTGCAAAATAAGATGTATCATTGTTGTTTGTGGAATTAGAATCAAACAATGCGTCTGGTGGGCCAGATGCAAGTAGGTCAACATTCACATAATGTACTGTGATATTATCAACATTCCTCATTCTAAAACTAATTGGTGCTCCGCCCATAACAACTGATAATGGTTTTACATGACTTTTATTTGTCTCTCCAGCCGAAAACAAACTGCAAGAACTATTGTAATTAGGAATATCACATTCACTACTAAATGAAATCATGTCAACATAAAGATCTCCAAGAGAATCTCCATCTGGGTCTTGTACATCAAATGGATCATTTAAAGTTAGGTTTACTTCAGAAGATAACTGGAAAACAGTAAATGATTTTTTTGTTGGTGCACCAGATGATGAGTAAACATTAATTCTCTCAATACCTGATATGTTCAACAAAGGTATTGAGAACGTACCATTTGTGTTTTGGCTAACATCTCTCATTAATGTAAAGTTAGTTTGATTGTATGAATTGTAACTAAGCTCAATTTCAACAAATGCAAAATCATTAATAAATGAGCCTGTACTGTTGTAAATGATAATTTCTTTTTGTTTTAATGGTATACTTTGCTGTCCGTTTTGTCCATTAACTGTAAGATTTGAGTTGCTTCCGAGGAGTTTGTACAGTGTGAAGTTAACCTCACTAGGAGTTGTATTGTAACTTAATGAAACTTCCTGGAACCCACCATAATATTCAGAACTATTTTCTACAATAGCAAATAAAATTATTGTTGAATTTTCCACAGGTGCAACAAGTGATATGTTAAATGCACCCGTACTTAAGTTATAAAAATCATCTGCTGTAAAATTAAACATTGCAGGAGCATTATCTCCAAAGAACATCATTCTCCCAGGTTCTAATAGATACGACACAATACTAAATGAATCAAATCCAGCTGAGTTGTTAATAGTTACATAACCAGTCAGTCTTTCCATTGATTCAGTACAATTGAAATTTTTTGCATAGTAATTTGATAAGTTGGTTACATCTGCACTTACTGGAAAACTTCCATTTGGATAAATCATTATTGAATAGTTTCGATCATTTGGGACTGCTACCTCAACATTCAAAGAGTAGGAATTAAAATTATTTTGAATTGAATAACCTAATTTCTGATCTTTAATTTGATATTGGAAATATATTGGTGAACCAGAAGCATTTACAGCAGAAAAATTAAGTGTTGCAGCTTGTTTAACATAAAAATCGACTGGTGCAACATTTTCAAGCTCAAAATATGGAAATTCTGGTAAAGATGCACCTATATAGTCAACAAGACTTCCATTGTAATGCTTTACAACTGGCTTGTAAAATGCATCATTATAAATTCTTATATTTGAAACATTAAAATATCCAGTATTATTGCTTAACACTGAAAAAGATGAATTTAACACAGGCCCTTGACCAGGTACAATAAAATAAACATCCACTGTGACATTTGTGTTATTAATTATGGACCCATTTGGATATTTAGTGTATCCATATAAATCAAAGTATTCTATTAAAGTTCCATCAACTGTTAAACTCCTATTTGCACTCCAAATTTTTTGACCAACTGTATCATATGCCAAGCAAGCCCAAGTATAAGTTCCATTGTGCATGCTAATTGTCCAAGTCTTATTAATCGATCTTCCAACATTGGATTGGGAAAGGTTAATAGCAAATGATTGATTAGTTTTGTTTGTTAAGTATAAACTAATATTGAATATTCCTTGGTCATCAGTTGCATAACAATTAAAACTTACATCAACTGGATCTGTTGAATTTTTTAATGAATTATGATCTGGACTTCCAAGAGATAATACTGGGGTTTCATCTTGTCCTGCACTGAATGCATAGATGTTTTGATCTGAACTTGCCATAAACACAATTCCGTTTGCAATTGCAGGAGAATTAAATGAAGAAATGGACATTGAATAGTTCCACATGTGAGCTCCATTTGAAAGATTAATTGCTGTTAAACCTACATCAGTTCCAACAAATAAAAGATTTGATGAAATTACTGGTGAAGAGGTTATGTCATAAGTTGTAGTATAATTCCAAACTTGTGCTCCAGTGCTGGCATTGATTGCATAAAGCAAATCATCGTCACTTCCAACATACACAATTCCATTGGTATATGCTGGAGATGATTCAATATAATCACCAGTTGTAAAGTTCCATAAATGCTGACCTGTGCTAGCATTTAATGCATAGAAATTTGTGTCTATACTTCCAATAAATAATCGTCCATCTGCAACTGCCACTGATGCAGTTACATCTCCTCCTGTTGAATAGTTCCAAATATGTGTTCCATTAAAAACATCTATTGCATAAACACTATTGTCTGACCATCCACTTCCAAAGTAAACATAGTTATTGGAAACTGCTGGAGCTGATGTTATAGCATAACTGGTTGTATAATTCCATAGTTGTGTTCCATCTGAAAAGTTAAGGGCATAAAGATTATAATCACTGCTGCCAATAAACACAGCTTGTGATGAGACTGCTGGTGAAGAATATGATATTGTTCCTCCTGTAGTAAAGTTCCATACTTGCGTTCCATTTGTTACATTTATTGCGTAAACTCTGTTATCATCACTTCCAATATAGACTACTCCTTGAGAAACAGCTGGTGAAGAATCAATTCTATCTCCAGTTGTATAATTCCATATGTGTTGACCAGTTGTGGCATTTAATGCATATATTTTTTTGTCTCTGCTTCCAATATACAGTACATCATCAGCTATTGCTGAGCTCATCGAGTTGATACTTCCATTGGTTGTGAAGTTCCACAATACTCCCATATTGGTGATGTTTACAGTATCTGGATAAAATCTTGTATTGTTTAGGTTTCTGCCAAACATTTTCCATTCAAGTGTTGAGCTGGAATCAGAATCTGCTGTTATTAAGGAGATTAGTAGAAGAATCAGTGTAACAACTAAGATCCCCTTTTTCATACAAAAATTGATATTTGATAAGTATTTAAATTTTATTAAGTTTATAATACACAATATTTATGAATAATTAGAAAAATATAAAAATCCCAAAATCAATTCAAATAGTGAGGCAAATGGATTGTGATATGTGTGGTTCTAAAAAAGCAGTTCTTAAAACAGTAGTTGAGGGAGCAGTTCTAAATTTGTGTGTTGGCTGCAGTTCTTATGGAAATGTTATTGAAAAGATAAGACCAAAACCTATTGTTAAAAAACAAAGATCAATCCAGATTCCCAAAAAAGAGGAATCTATTTTGCTCATTTCAAAGGACTATGCTAGTAGAATAAAAAACAGAAGAGAAAGGCTTGGACTTAAGCAAGAAGAATTTGCTAAAAAGATTAATGAAAAAGAGTCATTGATGAGCAAAATTGAATCTGGGACTGTTGAACCTAACTTAAGTCTAGCTAGAAAAATTGAAAAGTTCTTAAAGATTGACCTTGTTGAAGAGCACAAAGAAAATAGTGAGTTTAAATCAAAATCAAGTAGCGGTGTTGTAACAATAGGAGATCTAATTAATATCAAATGAACTAATCATTCTTGTTCCAAATATTTTTTTGGTGTTTGTTAAAAATCTCTGGTACTGCTAGGATATAAAATACCATTAATACTAACCAGAACGGAAACATGAATAGTACAGGAATCAAATGCCAGAAGTCAAACTTCTTGTCAAATTTGAAAATTGCCACAAAGTATAATGGATAAGACAAAAGTGTAGCCATAATTCCAATTAGTGTCACAAAACTAAGTGGACTATTTCCAAGTAAAACATTTCCAACCCATTTGATAAAACCAATAATAGATAACCAATCAATAAAGAAATTAACAACACTAAGATTAAAGATCACACCTTGTGAAAAATAATAAGTTATGTAGCCTGTTATTATCTGGTATAATGTAAATGAACCCATTATTGCTGCCTGCACATAAGAGAATAAAAGCAGTGGAAGAGTTAGAACATCTATGTAGGTTTTATTTATTTTAAGATGTTTTTTAAGTATGTTTACAAGCCCTCTTGAAAGTCGCACTCTTTGTTTTACAAATTCTTTTAATGTGTGTGGGTTGTATGTTTCAGAAATTGCTTTTTCACAAAAACTAACTTTATACCCTTTTCGTATTAGTCTGATTGTAACATCAGTATCTTCACAATAACCTTCTGTACTAAATCCACCTATTTCCTTTAATTGCTTTGTTCTATAGATGCTAAGAGCGCCAGGTGTGACAATATTAGCGTTTATTTTTGAAATCATGTACCTTATCATAGAATTGTATAGCTGTTCTATGTGTGGCCACATGCACAGAAATTTCCTTCTATTTTTTACTTTAACTATGCCTGTTGCTGCAACAACGTCTTTTCTTCCAAGTTCTCTTGACAATTCAACCAGTGCATTCTTTTCAATACAACTATCTGAATCCACAATAGCAATTAGCTCGCCTGTTGCATACTTAAGTGCTTTATTAATTGAAGCGGATTTACCTGAATGATTGTTTTGAATAAATTTAATCCCCTTAATTTTTTTAACAATTTCTGCAGTTCTATCCGTGCTTCCATCATCAACAACAATAATTTGTTTTTTTCCAGAAAATACCGCTTTTTTGGCATAATTTATTGCCTCTTTAATGTAAGCTTCTTCATTATGTGCGGGCATAATTATTGTAATGCTTATAAATTTCTTTTTTATTGGTGGTTTAACTGGTTTGTAAAATAATAAGAAATAATAGTATATCAAGCTAGCTAAAAAAATTGTAGTGATCAAAGAAACCAATACATTTTGGATCATTTTACATTATGTCCTGATTAGCACTTTTTGGTGTGCAATACCAGCTTAGTTTGCTATTGAGTAATGCCTTAATAAATGCATAACTCTGGGCTGTTGAAAGAACTACTCCTACTGTAAATGCTGAAATAATGAAGTACTTAAATTCATTTAAAAGATTACGTTTCGCCAAGGTTATGGAGCCTATCAACAAAAATCCTCCTGTGTAAATAAATTTACTTACAAGAGTTATTACATCTGATAGTTTGAACAGTGTTGCCTCACCTAAAAACCATCCTGCAAAACCAAAGAATGTCATTATTACAACAAAAGGTGCAGTTATATTTGCTAAAGTAATAAACGTGATCATTACTCTTTGCTGTATGCTTAATCCGGGATTAAAGATAATTTTCTTTGCATTGTCCAAAAATACTCTTGTATTCCCATAACACCATCTCATTTGCTGTTTTACAAAACTTTCAAATGTATCTGGAACTTCTGAAGGTGTTTCAAAATCAAAATAAACTGTTTTGTACCCTTTAATTAGAAGCTTAACACTTAACTCTGAATCTTCAGTTATACTATTCATGTTCCAGCCACCAACTTCGTCAAAAGCACTTCTTCTAATTGCGCCTGCGGTTCCACAAAAGAAAACACAATTGATTCTATTATTAATTGGCATGACAATTGTATGGTAGACCATTAACAGGTATGCTGCAAATCTGGTTACCAAATTTGTATCTTTGTTGTAAAATCCCTGTCTGGTTTGCACAATTGCCACTTTTGGGTCTGAAAAAGGATTAACAACTCTTTTTAAAAAATCTTTTTGAGGAATCCAATCTGCATCAAAGACAACAAGGACTTCTCCTTTTGTTATTTTCATTGCATTCCTGAGTGCTCCCGGCTTATAGCCAGATCTATTATCTCTATGAATATACTTAATAAAACCAGGATTATCAATTGCATATTTTTTTAGTTTCTTTTGAGTTTCCTTATTTGTGCTGTCATCAACAATAATTATTTCATATCTGTTTTTTGGATAGTTAAACTGCATACATTTTTCAACACATCTAGCAGCAATAGGATCATTAAATGTTGGAACCTGAACGCTTACAAAAGGAAGTTTTTTCGGTTTTTTATACTCCTTTTCATTTGGTTTGTTAACAAAGAGGTTAAGCATTATTAATATTAGAAATAATACTGAAAAAAAGGCTATTGGCAATAAAGCAAGATTGTACATAAATAAAGCAATGTCTTGAGGTCCTATCTTACTCACCTATTACTATTTGATAACTTTTAATTGCCCTTCTAAAAGTACTATACGGTGGAATTCCATTTATAATTTCGTAATCATTCTCACCAAATCCAATGTAAAATCTTGGTTCTATTCCTCTCATTCCAAACAACTCAACATCAAGCATGTCTTCTCTTATCTCATCAAAAGATTGATTCTCAATGCATTCTTCCAATTTTTCATTTGAGACGTTGATTTTTTCAAGTGAATCTTCAATTTCATTATTTTGAAGGTCAAAGTAAAACTCATAATAAATAGACGGTTTTACTTTTTTTACACAGGCAATTGTCTGTGCATATTTAAATCTTTCACCATTCTCCTGAATATCTTTAAC
This sequence comes from uncultured Methanosarcinales archaeon, assembly GCA_964419615.1. Lineage (GTDB taxonomy): Archaea > Nanobdellota > Nanobdellia > Woesearchaeales > JAGVZT01 > JAANXH01. Next base: position 47,782 of record CAYQPU010000005.1, read on the forward strand.
ACTAATGTGTTGTTTTATTACAAATTTGACTTTTCCTGTATCAATAAATTCAGACTTTACGCTAGGAAAGATATTATTAATAAAATATTCAGTGGATTGTGATTTAGATCCAAGAACAGCAATAATAATAATTGGAGCATTTTCATCACCATAGACTAAATCATAAAAAGGTTGTTGCTGCACATATTTATTAATTAAAAAGTCAATTTCTCTTTTGTTAATTTCATCTATGGTATAGGAAAATCTGGCAAAATCAAGCCATGCATACAAAACAAAAGCTGACAAGAGCATACTAATAATTATTATTAATATGGGAGACACTATCCATTTGTATGCTTGTTTTCTCATTTCTCTAATTCACTTAATATTTCTATACTTGGTGTAAAACCCTGAAAAACCTTATCATTAACAACAAGTGCAGGTGTTTGAGTAATGTTAAAAAACTCTTTGATATAAGTTACCATTAAGTCATCAGAATTCAAATCTACTGTAAAAACCAAAACCCCTTTTCCCCCCTCAAGCAATTTTAATCCATCAAGCTCTTTTCCTTGTTCTATACAATCTATACATTGATTAGTATAAAAATATAGTATAGGGACAAGTTCAGTTTTACACATGTTATGTTTGTTTCTTACATAAATCCAAGTTCTTATTGAATGCTGAGTGTATTGTCTTTTAAGTTGTAGATATTCCTCACCTAGTTCATTTTGTGCTTCGTATTCTTCAATCCTATAAGGAAGCTTATCCCAAAAATATTCTAATTGATTGAGTAATCCAGTTACTGCAATTGAAGAGAAATCACAAATTTCTTCACTAGTCATAGTCTCAACAAAGATCTGTTCAAGCTGCATGGTTTTAATATTTAGCTCAAGAAGGTCAATATAATTTCTTAGATCTTCCAGTTCTTCTTGTGTTTCTGATTTAAAAAAACCAATATCTCTTTTGGATTCTTCTCTTAAGTTTTCAATATTTTCATTTGTACGCTCCTCAAATATTTTGTTTGCATACAAACCACTAAAAACTCCTGCAAAATAAAGAATGATGGAAATTATTACAGCTGTTGTAATAATTATTTTTCTTTCAGATCCTTTTCTTTTCATTCTCTTTGTTTTATTGAATTCTTTTTGGTTTTACTTTTTATTATATTGGATTCATTGACTTTCATACCATGATACAACATAATCAGTGACCAGATTACGAGCCCAGGAACTAGTTTATGAGTCCATCCAAAAAGCAGAAGAGGGGTTAAAGAATAAAACAAAATCTTAAGCATTTCAGTATATTTTACTCTTGTAAAAAATTGCTTAATGATCAAGCTTACCAAAAACATGATAAATGTTCCAAAGAATAAAGCAAAAAAGAATATTGAACTTGCTTTTCCAAAAAGGTAGTTAATCATTCTGATGTATTGAACATCAGCATGTAAGAAAATATCAAGATACAATGCCCTAAACACATTGATTAATAGGTTGAATATTCCCGCAATAACCCCAATAGTAATTAACATATGAAGATACTCACCTAGGACTTTTTCAAAAGAAATCTTGTTCAATTTTTTAAATTCTGAAATAGGATCTGTAACAATGTTCCATGCTTTTTTTAATGATTTTGCAAACATTTTGTATTCCTCCTAATTAATTTAAGAGGTATTAATTTGACTTTTAAATTTTTCGGGTTTGTAATACTTCTTTAGGTATATTTTAAATTTGCCGTAAGAATTCTGGATTTACTGAAATGACAAGATTATACAAGAAGAGATATGTTCAAAGGTATAAATTCCCAGATTTCCACTGTAGGTAAATCAACTATTTTTTTAAAAGTCTGATTGTTTCTAAACAAGAAGAGAAGCCCTTGATCTTCTTTTTGCCAAATTGAACCGTTTTTCATCCTATCATCAACAAAAATATAGGTTATATTACTTTCATTTAAAAGCAAAGTTGTTTTATAATAATCTCTTGATTCGTAAATTTGGTTTGAGATATTCTGATCTCTGAAAACGGGCATTTGTGAATAATATTCTATAAAAGGATAATTGAAAGAATCAGATAGAGTAATGGCCCTTTTGTGTACTTTAAGAGTTTCTAATGAATCTATAACATCCTGGTTTGGATATGCTCCCGATACCCTATTAATGTAGGAAAATGATGAAAAAACTAATCCACATATTATCAATACTAATGTAAGCTCTTTTAGTATTTTAATTTGCCACTTATCTTTTAAGAATTTTGTTAGACCTATCCCGGCAAAAAATGCAAATGCTAAATTAATAAAAATATTGAGGTTAATCTTAAATGTTAGTGAAAAAATAATTAGTGATAGCAATAAAATTTGTAATATTCCAAACTTATCCTTTTGGTTCCAAACAGAAAACATGCCTAAAGCAATTAATAATATATTAAATACTCCAAATCCATCTATTGCACCTAAATCTGTTATTGTTTCACTAAGTACATCATCAAACAACATAATTGGTTCTTGGTCTGTATATAAATAAGAAGCTAGACCTACAAAAATAATCATGGCAAGAATCAGAGCATAACTTCTCTTATCTTTAAATTGACATATTAAGTAAATCAATACAAGCGAACTAATAAGAGCAATTGGCCAACCTTGAAGACTCAACAAGGTAAAGACAACTCCTGCTGCAATTTTACTCAATTTATTACCTTGTATAAGATGAATCCCCAATAAGATAAACATTGCAAGTAAACTGTCTGCTGAAGAATAAACAAATAAAAAAACCATTGCTGGAGAACTAACCAGTATAAGTGTCATAATCCAAGCTTTGTATATATTTGTTGATTTGGCACATAATGAGAAAAAAAGTACAATAGACACCACACAACATATTAGTGGGACAATTACTGAGCTGATTTGGAAACCTACAAATGTTCCAAATATCTGAATCACAAATAAATAAATTTGGTTAATTTGTAAACTTGAGCTCTGTGCCAACAGTATGTTCTGATATACTGCACTCCCAACTAACACTGGTTGTTTTTGAATTAATCTTATCACTAAAGGAATAATTAATGTCAGTAGTGCTATTCCTATTAAAAGAGGATAATTTTTCTTGCTTAAGATTTTATTAAGTTTCATTTGCTTCCTCAATTATGCAATCAACACTAAATATTTGAACTGAATTGTCGTATACAAGTGTGAAACACCTTTCTTCAATATATTGAAGTTTTTCAATTCCATAAAGTATTTTGGCATTATTTGACAAAATAATGTAATCAACATTATACTTGTTAAGTAACCTGAGTGCTTCTGTTTCAAAAATTGCTGAATATATTTTCTGTGTGTCTACATAGATTTGATCTACATTTGTTTGTAATAGAAAATTTTCATCAATAACATTTTTCCGTTTAGAAATTGAGGTTATATAATGTCCTTCCTGAGGTGTTGAAAGTATAACTGAATCTTCAGTTGTATTATTTTGAATCCAAGTGTAAGCTTGGAACTCATCACCTGTTAAAGAATTTGAGATGCTTTCTGAAGCATAATAAATTGACGGAATAAATGAAGTTATTAAAAATACCCCAAAAAAGACAGCGAAGAATTTCTTTTTATGTTTAGTAAATCTAGTTTTGTTAAAATAGGATATTATTCTTTCAATTGCTTTGGCTGAAAGAATTGTTAAAATAATGCTAAAGAAAATTAAGCCAATTTCCAATTTAACAAGTCTTAGCCATATGAGCAAGAATATAGTAATGGCAAATGAGATTATTAAGTATATATCTCTGTTTTTCTCCTTAAAGATATAATTGTAGATTACAAATATTCCTGCACCAAATGGTATAATACCAACAGCATATATTGCTTCTAGTAAGTTGAATTCTAAAAAGTATTTTCCAATTAAAGGAGTTGGGATATTTTGATACACCAAATTGGAGCCATAAACTAAAAATGCATTTTTAAAAATTATAAAACTTAACCAAATAACAAAGAAACATGAGAATATGACCAACTCCAGTTCAACTCTACGGTATTTTAATCCTTCTAACCACACAAAAAATAAGTAAACAAACAAAGATAATAATAGGATTACAACTAACTGATGACTCATTGCTAGTGTTAGTAAAAGAACTAAAAACAAGACTATGTACTTTTTATTGTCAGTAATTTTCATGAAGGTATATAATAAACCAAAGGTTAATGGAACTACCAGAGAATAAACAGACAGGATATTAAAATTCTTAAAAAGGATAGGTATAAATCCGGATAGCATTGCCACCATAATACTGATGTTTTCGCTTTTTGTTATTTTCTTGGATATTAGATATATAATGAAAATGGTGCTACATAGCATAATGTTTGGTATTAACTTAGCGACTAATAAAATGGGCAAAAAAAATGTGAAAAATGCCAACAAGTAATGAAAAAATGGCAAGAAAATGTAAAAACGGCCAGAATAACTTAGATTATCATCAAAAATTGGAAGCCCGGTTGATTTTATATGTTGAATTTGCCTAAGATTAAAGTAAGAAGTGCTATCTCCAAAATACGGAGTTTGAAAAGTAAAGTATAATCTAATAATTAAAGCTAAGACAAAAATTACCCAAATCCAGGTTTGCTTTTTCATCTCTTCATAATGTTAACTTAAGCTATTTATAAGTCTTCCCAAGTTTAAATGATGATCGATTTTATTAACCGAAATCTTTATTAGTCAGGTATATTATTCAATTAACTAATCGCTAGTATTGAGGAGGGGAAAATGGCTTTAAAAAAAAATAAGAAAGTAGCTATAAGAAAAAAATCTATAAGAAAAAAAGGTAAGAAAGAAGTAACTAAAGATGTTGATTTAATTGTAGTTCCATTATCCAAATTGGTTACATGGGTGGTAATATTTGCTGTAATTGTACTTGCATTTGTAGGACTTAGGTATTCACAAACCCAAAGTCAACCTGTTGAGATTCCTGATGGTGCCGCAGTAGTTGTAAACGGTCAAGTTATTTTGTGGGAAGAAATCAACGCAAGATACGATTCACTTGCAGATGAAACCAAAGAAAGTATAACAAAGGAAGTTGTTTTAAACCAAACAGTTGAAGCAATTGTTGTATCTCAAGAAGTTGAAAAACAAAAGATACCTGTTAATGATGAGGATTTAAACATTATTGTTAACAGAGTAAGATCCCAATATAGTGAAGAAGGATTTGATCTAAGACTTCAGCAGCAAAGATTAACATTTGATCAGTTCAAAGAGCAATTAGCACAGAATTTGGTGACTAATGAACTTTTTGCACAAAATGTTGAAGAGTTAAGAATTTCTGAAGAGGAAGTTGTACAATTCTATGAGAACAACAAGGAACAATTGAAATCGCCAGAGATGGTAAGAGCTTCGCACATTTTGCTAGAATCTAGTGTAAAAGCAGACCAAGTGCTTTCTTTAGTTAAAGGTGGTGCTGATTTTGCAGAAATGGCAAAAGAACATTCAACTGGACCATCAGCTCAAGTTGGAGGAGATTTAGACTTTTTCAGTAGAGGTATGTTATTACCTGAATTTGAAGGAGCTGCTTTTAACTTAAGTGTAGGACAGATTTCGCAAGTTGTCCAAACTGATGCTGGTTACCATATCATTAAAGTGACTGATAAAAGAGCTGAAAAGGATGTGACTTTTGAAGAAGTTAAACCTGTAATAAAACTGAACATCTTTGATGGAAAACTAAGATCTAATCAAGGTAAGGTTGGAGATTACATAGAAGGCTTGATAAGCAAATCAGATATTCAATACTTTGAAGAAGAATAAATTCTTTTTCTTTTTTTTTAATTTATTAGTTTTGTAAATCTAATTCTAAATAAAAGAAAAAAAATTAAAGATTATCATTAGTGAGAATCTTTACTTTTGTTGCACCTTTAAACTTTGAGTCCATAGCAATTAAGAAATTTATCTTTGCTTTTTCTGCGATCTTAACTAATTCACTTTCGATCACACCATCAAAGATGATTGCATACATTCCAGTTTTTAGACTCATGATTGTGGTTTGTAGTTCTGTCATTGGAACTTTTCCTAAAATTTCAAGCTTCTCATTAAGTATGTAAGCCCCTCTTGTTCCAATTAAATCATCAAGCATTGACTTGAATTTAGTCTTTTGTTCAGACGTAAGCCGAACAGGTGTTGATTTTCTAGTGACTGGTGCTGCTCTTGATGATGAAGTTGTAGATATTACTGGTTTTGTTGTAGTTCTTACTGATTTTGTTGTAGTTCTTGTTGAAGGTTTACGACTACTCATTTCAAGTTTTGCCTGTTCCATTGCGATCCTTGCTCTTAATGCTTTATGTAGCTCTTTCTTTGTCATCTCTTCAACTTCTTTACCATCTGGTGCTTTTGCCACATAATCTATTTCAGCAAGGCTTTGTAATCCTTTTACAATGAGGTCTCCCCCTCTGTCTCCATCTACAAATACTGTGGTTGTCTTCTCATTACATAATTTAACAATAGTATCTGGAACTGAAGTACCGTTTACTGCAATTGAATTTTTTATTCCATGCTTAAGAAGATTTAGTACATCTGCTCTTCCTTCAACAACAATAATCTCATCTGAGTCATCAATGTTGGGACCTGCAGGTAATCTATCTTTCCCATACTCTCTTACTTCCATTATCCTTACAGAATATGCAACTTCATCTGTAATCTCTTGAGAATCAGGAAGTACTCCATCCATCATAATTTTTAAAAGCTCTTTTGCTCTACTAACCACAAAATTTCTTTTAGAAACTCTGACATCTTCAATTTTAATTACTTTGATTTTAGAATTGCATGGACCAATTCTTTGGATAATTTCCATTGCAGCTCCAATTATCGCTGTTTCTGCTTTATCCAAACTTGAAGGTATTAGTATTGCACCTGATGTTTTTCCTGATCTGGTATCACACTTAACTTCAATTCTACCTATTCTTCCACTTCTTTGCAATTCTCTTAGTTCTAGTTCAGAACCAAGTAGACCTTCTGTTTGTCCAAATATGGCCCCAATAACATCTGGTCTGTCTACTATTCCTTCAATTTCAATCGATGCATGAACTATGTATTTAGCTGAAACTGGACTAATCTTTCCCATTTTATCTCGCCCCCGGTTTACAAGAAGAAGTACACTCTATGTCGCTTTTCAAAAACAATTAATGAATTGACAATCATGAAATACTCCCTCTGATTTTCTTATTAGAACAAGCAATAGCCTAACTTGCTTATATTGTATCCATCATTTTGTAAATAAATGAATAATGACTGAACGTAATGTGCCTGTTCTTTTGAATGATTTATAATTTTAATGTAGCCCGAAACACTAACTCCCAAATTCATGGCTTGGCTTCGCCGTGAGCTCCTCTGAGTACTCTCGTGACGGGCCTATCTATATGATAATGAATAGATATATAAAAAAGTTGTGTTTTAGCACATGAAAGGTGGTTTTATGGTCAAAGTGGGACTTGCTTTAAGCAGTGGTGGTGCAAGAGGATTTTCACATATTGGAATTATAAAAATTTTGGAAAAAAACAATATACCAATTGACTATATTGCTGGAACTAGCATGGGAGCTTTAGTAGGCGCTCACTACTCACTATATAAAGATGTGAAGATCTTAGAAGAATTTGCTTTATCCTTTAAAAGAAAAGATTTTCTTAAATATTTGGATATAAATGATCCTAGAATATCCCTTATTAAAGGGGAAAAAGCTAAAGAATTGCTTAAAAGAACGTTTGGGGATGCAACCTTTAAAAATACTAAAATACCAGTTAGAATAGGAGCAACTGCATTAGAAGATGGTTCAAGGATTATTTTGAAGTCTGGAAAGCTCTGGAGAGCAGTTTTAGCATCTGGATCTGTCCCAGGTTTATTGCCTCCAGTTTACTATAAAGGTAAACATCTGGTTGATGGTGGCCTTGCAGATGCAACTCCTGTTGATATAGTTAGCGGTATGGGTGCAGATGTAATTATTGCTATTGATCTTTATAAAATTGAAAAAGTGAAACTAAAGAAAAATTGTAGTTCTAGACAAGTAATCAGAAGAACACAAGACATTGTAATGTCAAAACTTGCATATTACAGTGCACAAGAATATGGTAAGAATATTATTGTAATCAAGCCGAAGCTTGGGGACAAGGTAGATTTTGCGGCATTTTATAAAGCACAAGAAAAAATAAAAGGTGGGGAATTAGCAGCCAAAAAAGCAATGAAAGAGATAAAGAGAAAAATCAATTCTGACTAATTACCACCAACAGTTAGTAAAATTTATAAATAAGTAATACTTATTATGGTATTATGAAGATGAAAAGTGATTGTCCCTGGCTATCATAGAGATTCGTTCTACTTTTGTTTAGTTTTAAATCCCTTATTTAAGGACTTTTTATTTGGATGTTGGTGTTAGAAGATTTCATTCAGATTTTAAAAGGTTAATTAAGCTATTTTTCTAATTTAGCGAGAGCTTTAGCTTTATTTAGCTTATCAGAGACAAAAGATTTAAATAGAAGTTGTGTATTACTATAATTGTTGTCCAAATGACAAAAGAAAAACATACAGCAAGATTTTGGCGTTGGAATTAGTTCTTTGTAGCTTAATTTAGATTATTTTGTGTTTAAACAATAAAATTTGTGAATAATCAATGGAGGAGATTAGAAAATGAAACATAATAGAGTAATAAAAAATTTGAAAGATGGAATCATCATCACAAGTTTGCTAGCACTATATGGAGGGTTTGTGTTTGGTTTAAGTGAGTTTATTAGAAATGAGCATTATAAGCGAACAATGAAAACATATCCCCAATTAGGAGCTTTGATTGGAGATGATGAGTTAAAAATATTTCGAGAGTATAAAGATAGAACTGGACTACTTGGAAAATCAGGTTGTGAATACATATTTATGGAACCTAGAGGAAACAGGAGTGGACTAGAAGATAAGACATTTAGAGCCTGTGAAGATGGAACTGTAATTCAAGTAGAACTGTTTGAAGGATCTGTTAACGGAATTAATGGATTTGTGGATGGTGAAGGCAATATGGTGCATGAACTAGTGGAACCTAGAATTTATTGTGTATTTGGGTGTCCATAAAGATTATTCAGGGGACATAGCTTAATTGGCAGAGTGGCTGGCTCCAGACCAGCAGGTCCCAGTTCGAGGCTGGGTGTTCCCATAGGGGTTGTAGTTTAATTTGGCTAGAGCATTCGGCTCCAAACCGAAAGATCCCGGTTCAAAGCGAACTTTTAATAAAAGTTCGATCAAAACATAAGGGGCTTTCAGCCCCTTGACGTGGCCTTAATAAAACAGGATTGCCACGACACGATCGATATTGAAGTTCTGTGAAAGTCCGGGCAACCTCACTTTTTACAAATAAAATCAAGGAGGAAAAGAAAATGAACTTAGAATCAATTTTAGCAACAACAGGTCTGTATGCATTCACTCTAAGTGCTGGTTACTTAGTAATTAAGGATATGATTGAAAAAGATAAAAAGGAGAGAGAAAGAATCGCACCTTATGAACATGCAATTAGACTAGTAATTAGAGAATACGACGAGGATATCTTAGATCCTTACAAAGAGTTTAAAGATTCAGTGAATGACCACACCTATCTTAGAATCGAAAATGGAGAATTGGTTTTTTTTAATTCTCTTGCAGTAAGTCATGGTAGGATAGTGATGTGTGAAGATGAAGAAGGTTTGCTCTCTGATGGATCTGAAAAAAAATATCTTTTGATGGTGAGAAAAGAAGATGGTGAATTTATTGAGTCTCTGGTTTTTGAAATTCCTACAGACCATGAAACAATAATTCATAGAGATGATCTGTCTGTTGAACCTCAAGAATGTGAATTATATAGTACTTGCGAATATTATAACTTTCTTTTGGAAGATCGCATTGGAAATACTTTGGAGGTAAGACATAGGGTTAAAATAACCCAAGTTCCACCTGGTGGTTTTTTTTAATAAGTTAAGAAAAAAATGACACAAAACAAATTAGCCAGATTTTTGGAAGCAGGGATCTTTTATGATCCCTACCTTAATGTAGATGAAGTTATAAGAAGAATCCAAGAATTAAAAGGGAAAAAGGTTAAGATACTCTATGGGGAGACTTATGATCTGTTTGGGTTGACTATTGACTCATTAAAGTATTACTTTGTTATCAACACACTGCATAATTTACTGGAAAAACAAGGTTATGAAGTTGAATCAAACATTCTTGTTGCAGATATAGCTTCAATTAGGAACGATAATGTGAATAAAGAAAAGGTACTGGGTAAAATAAAGACAAATATTGGACTAATAAAAA
>CAYQPU010000006.1:0-15407 GCA_964419615.1 uncultured Methanosarcinales archaeon
TAAGAGAAAACAATTCTTGAAGATCCTGCATGTCTGACAAGTTCTTAAGCAAGCTTGATTTGCTTTGAGCTATTTTTCTTTTAATTAATGGGATTATTTTTGCTGAGTTTTTTAAAGCAACTAAGTCTCGAGCATTGCAATTACCAAAATTAATTCTTGAGATTAGTCTTTCAACATCATTGATTTTAACCAAAAGACTTTGAAGGTCCTTTCTTATGATTGTTTGATTAATGAGAATCTCTACTGCTTCTAATCTCAAATTTATTTTGCTTAAATTTAACAAAGGATGCAGCAACCATTTTTTTATTAGCCGAGAGCCCATTGGAGTTTTTGTTTTGTCAATCACCCAAAGTAAAGTTTCTTTTTTTTCACCTCTTATGTTTTTTATAAGTTCCAGGTTTTTTATTGTTGTGTCATCTAACATTAAGTAGTCTGTTTGTGAAATTGCTTTTACTTTGTTTATGTAGCTTAGAGCTGTTTTTTGTGTTTCTTTAAGATATTGTAAAAGTCCGCCTGCTGCACTGATTGCTAATGGCTGAGTTAGACCATAACCTTGCAGAGTTTGAACACTGAGTTGTTTCTTGAGCAATGCTGTACTTTTTTCCAAGTTAAATGCTGAATCAGGGTATGTTTCAAGAAATGTTATTTCTTTGAGTTTATTTTTTAGTTGGGTATTTACACATAATGATTCTGGTATGATTATTTCTGAAGGATTGTATATTGATATAAAATCAAAAAGATTTTGTGTGGTTGATGTTAAGAATTCTCCAGTTGAAATATCCACAAGAGCCAAACCATATTCTTCTCCTTTGCAGTATATGCTGAGAATGTAATTGTTAGATGTTGATTCAAGAGCAGTGCTTTCCATTACTGTGCCTGGTGAGATTACTCTGACAACTGCTCGCTTTACAACTCCTTTTGTTAATTTTGGATCTTCCATTTGATTGCAGATTGCCAATTTATAGTTATTTTTTACGAATTTTGCAATGTATGGTTCTGCTGATCTGATTGGGATTCCTGCAAGTGGAATTTTTGTATCTCTAAGTGCTCTTTTGGTTAGTGTAATTTCCAAAACCTCAGATGCAATTACAGCATCTTCGTAAAACATTTCATAGAAATCGCCTAGTTGGAATAATAATATACAGTCTTTGTATTTTTCTTTGATTTCTGCATACTGCTGCATAGCTGGTGTTTTATTTACCATTATCCCCTCAATAGGGAAGAGTTAAGAAAGATATTTATATGTTTTTAATGGTTTATAAAGGGCTGTTGTAAGCCTCTTCAAGAGCGTCACAGTATATCATTGTTTCCCGATCAAATAATTGCAAATGTTCTTTATTTTGTTTATTGTCATAAACTAGACAAGCAACAATACCAATCATAAGTCCTAAGGTTCCACCTGTTGCGGGAAAACCAACAGCAGCTCCACCTCCCAAACCAATTAGAGTTGGGGTGAATATAGAGGCCAGATATGTTACCAGAGATTTTCCTTTTAATTTAGCAGCTTGCTTCTCTTCATAATTCTTCATCGCATTAATTACCATAGGAATGCCTTCCACAGCAGTTGTTAGCATAGATTCAAGCCTTTGGCTGCACTCATTATCTGGACAGTCAATTCTTAACATATCTATGTGATGTCCAATTTCATCTTCAACAATCCTAACAAGTTCTTGATTTGCATTTTCAGGATTAACATAATTTTTTTTCTTAATGTTATATACATTAACTGGTTCAAGATAATCTAATATTGCTGCTGTGGCGTCTTCAGCAATATCATATACATCTCCTTGTGATAGTTTTTTGATCATCATAATATAAGGTTACTATAAGAAGTATAAATATTTTACTACTTATTAAGAGAGAAAAAAGGTCTAAGTATCAATATGATCGACATAAGCATCTATCATTGGCGCCGCCATGTTACTCATTTCTTCTTTTATTTCATCTTTGTAATTGTCAATGTGACCTTCATTTGTCATAGCAAACAAGACAATGCTAATGATTCCGCCAATTATTGTACCTACTCCATTTCCAGCAAAACCCAAATCAAAAGCAGCTCCTGCCACAATAGGTCCCAATCCGGTTATTGAATATTCTTTCCAATGCTCTTTATACCTATTTCTTATCCTATCTTCGTTTTTTAATTTGAATTTAATTAAATGATCTATGTACTCAATGCCAGCTTCTAGTGCTGCTTTGTATCTTTGTATTGCTTCAGTTGGATAATCAATTTCAGCATCAAGTGTTCTGCTTAATCTAAATTCTAGGGATTTTGATATTACATTTTTCACATCATCCACATCATCGATGCCAAAATTAATTCTTCGATAGCTAAGCTGGACTACTTTTAAATAACCAGCAATATCTTTTTCCAAAATTGCATTAATATATGCACTTGCTTCTCCTGCTGTTGGTATGTCTCCCATTATATTAAGAGGGAATTGAATTAATTATAAAAGGTTAACTACTATTTAGAAAGGAATTATTAAAAACCTAATTACTAATATGAGAAGTCTTCCAACACTTTATCATAGATTTCAGTGGATAATTTGGCTAAACCACTCTTGAATCCTTGCGAATATATTTTTCTTAAGTTATCATGCACAAAATGTAATGAAGATAAAGCACCACATGCTGTTCCAGATAATCCTGATTTAACTGCACCTAGAAAGTTGTGATCTGATGCTGAATAAAACATTGCTCCAAATATTAGGGAAACAACCCCAATGTGTATTGCATATTCTTTCCAGTGATTAGAAACTCTATGTTTAATATTCAACTCAGTCTGAGATCTTGCATCAAATATATCATCTATATAAACCACAGTCATTTTGGCAACTTCTTCTGGATCTGGCTGGATCTCGATTTCAGTCCTTCTTTCTTTAGGAGCATTTCCACTTCTTGTATAAAAATTAGCAAGAGCTTTTAACTGAAGTTCCATAAAGTTCATTTCTATTTGATGTTTAATATCGTTATAAGCACTAACTCTGTCTGTCCTTCCCTTCACATTTGTGAAGTTGTACATTTGAACGGTTTTAAATACACCTTTTAGTGTATCATCAATGACTTGTTTTACATTAATAGGATTAATCTTGTATACATTATCCATGCAAATAAAAAGAATTAGTTTCATTAAAAAAGTTTTCTAGAAAGATTATTAAATTGAATAATTAGTCACTACTTGATTATACCATATCCAATTAATCTAAATCTATTTGCTACTCTTCTTGAGATTGTGACCCTTGCATCCTTATCAGCACAAACTGGTCTTTTTAGTTCGATTTCTGCTTGGTTTTTTCCAATTTCAGATACTCTTCCAACTGTTGCGGCAGAGTTAACATTTAGCATTACCATTTCACCTAGTTTTAGGGGAATGACTTCTGTTTCTTCTTTTGTTCCAACAACTCTTTCCAGAAGATGAACCTCAAGATTTAGTTTGTCCAAGGTCGGTGGAAGTTTGCCTTTTTCTCCTACAATTGATCCTACTAACTGATCAGATTTGACTATTGAAGGGTCAAGTTTTGTTTGCAGGCCAATGTTTCCACCAGGTAAGACTTCTTTTGCAGATTTTCCCCCAGTCATCAGGCTAACTATATCTGCTATTAATGGAATGTATTCTATTTTTCCATCTTTTTCAATTCTTCTTCCTGGCCTTATTTCAATTTCCTGTTTTACTTTTAATTTTCCTTCAACAACAACGCCACCTAACACACCACCACCCATTTTAAATGGATCACTTCCAGGTTTGTTTATGTCAAAGCTTCTTGCCACAAACATTAATGGATTCTTTTTAGCATCTCTTTTAGGAGTGGGAAATGTTTTTTCGATCATTTCAATTAGAACATCCACATTAACATTATGTTGGGCAGACACAGGGATTATTGGGGCATCTTCATAATCTGTCCCCTTAAGAAATCCTTTGATTTGATCATAATTTTTCATTGCTTGTTTTTCATCCACAAGATCAACTTTGTTTTGGATAACAATTATGTTTTTTAATCCTGATATTTGTAGTGCCATGACATGTTCTCTGGTTTGTGGTTGAGGACATTTTTCATTAGCTGCGATTAATAGTAAACCTGCGTCCATGATTCTAGCTCCTGAAAGCATTGTTGCCATTAGACTTTCATGACCAGGCGCATCAACAAAGCTGACTTTTCTTAAGATCTTTGTTTCAACTTTATGTTCAGGGCACTTTTCTTCAACAGAGTATGCTTTTGAGCCTTTGCATTTTGGACATTTTCTAAAAACACCATCTGCATAACCCAATCTGATTGTTATTCCTCTTTTCATTTCTTCAGAATGAGTATCAGCCCATTTTCCAGTCAGGGCTTTGACTAATGTGGTTTTACCATGATCAACATGACCAATGGTTCCAATATTAATTACAGGTTGAGTGTTTTCAGCCATTATTCTTTCTTTTCCTCTTTAGGTTTATCAGCAGGTGCCTCTTTCTTTGCTTCTACTTTAGGAGCTTTTTTCTCTACTTTCTCTTCTTTAGGCTTGTCTGCTTTTTTTGGCTCTTCTTTTTTTGGTTTCTCTTCCTTGACTGGTGCTTTTTCTTCTTTAGGTTTCTCCTTAGGTTTGTCAGGAGCTTTTTCTGCTTTTGGTTTTTCTTGTTTTGCAGGTTTATCAGCTTTTTCTTCTGCTCCTTCTTTTGGAGTCTCTTCTAGTTTAGCTTTGCCTTCTTTTAAAACTCTTAAATTAATTTGAGATATTTTAGTATGAATTGTGTTTCCACATACAGTTCTTCTTTTTCTAATCCCTCTTTTTGATTCTCTATTTCCAACGCCTTTGGTGATTAGAATTTTTTTTCTACTAGAACCACTTACGTCTTTTCTCATTGGAAACCCACAATTATCTGAGCCACCAGTGATTTCAAGTTCATAGCCAGCAAGTCCAATTTTGCTTCCATCAACTTTATCGCCAATCTTTAGTCCAACTAAACTCTTTGCTTCCTGGTCTGATACGACCTTTTGCACTGTTTTTCCATCCTTTAGTCCGAGTATTATTTTAAAATTAACCATGATTTCACCTATATATGAGGATTAAGGTTGTATTTAAATAGTTTTGGGAAGGATGAATTACGAAAGTATTATTATAGCTATTTATAACCTATTTATAGAATCTCTTGCATGTGTAATTAAACTATATCTCATGTTGGGAGATTTTTTTGATTTGAGACTAGTTTTCCAATGCAATTCTTAGTTCAGCCATATCTAGAATGAGTTCTGGAATCTGCAATAATCCACCAATTATAATAAGATCATGCTTTGAGAATTGATTGAGTTCTTTGAAGAAATCAATTCTTATGTCTTCCCTTGATTTAATAAACGCTTCAACCTTTTTCAGATCAAAACTGTAGAACAATTCATAGAATTGATCCATTACTTGGCTTATCTGCTTTATTACTTCAACAGATTTTGGAGTCAAATGGAGTTTACTCTTAGTAATATACCTAGATGCATTTTTAATAAAATCCTCTATCTTGCTCAAGTAAAGTATAAGTGAGAAGTAGAATGAAGATTTCTTGTCATCATCGTGCCCAAATTTATTGAGTAATCTCAAACAAAAATTAATAAATTTTTTAATGTTTATATGATGAAATTCAATTGTTTGCAAGACTTCAGAATCTTTATTCTTTATCCCTTTAATAAAAACGTTCATTTCCTCTTTAAGGAGCAAGAAAATTCTTCTTAAAACTGTATCAAATTCATCTTTTGATTCCTCTGTAATTTTTTTTATTGAAAAAGAAGTTGAAGTAGAACTGATTAGTTCTGATCCTATAAGCCTGTTAATTGTGTTATGAATAACATAGGAGACTGTTACATCACAATTTTTTCTGTGGTGAACGGACTTTATTTTATTTGTTTGAATATTTATAGTGTCATAACCAAACCTATAGAAAGCCTGAATTAAAAGAATTATGGAAGTTCGATCAAGATTACTTACATCAGAACTTACTGTCTCTTTGGCCCGGGTTGTTTGCAAATTTGAGATTTTAAGATGGTCTCCATGATTTGTAACTTCAATTTCACTTCCCGCCTGTATACTCTGCTCATTTACCCATACTTTTGGTAAGGTTATTGTTAATGTGTTGTGGCCTTGTTTTATTACTTTTCTCTTCATTTGACATAAGAATTACGAACAAGTATATAAATTTTACGAAAAATATATTGAGATATTGAAAAATATATTCTATATTGGGAAAGAATATATATCAATTGCATCCATAAAAAAGTTAATTATGAACAAAAAGAAAATGCTCACTAAAAAAGATGCTTTGATTATGTCTTACTTGAGAAAAAATGCAAGAGAAAAAATAACAACTATTTCCAGAGAGACTGCCATCCCAGTTACAACAATTTATGACAGGGTAAGGGCACATGATAAAGAAATTGTATCCAAACATGTTTCTTTACTTGACTTTCAAAAGATGGGTTTTAATGCAAGGGCCAAAATCTCAATAAAAGTTAACAGAGATTCAAGAATTGATTTACAGGAATTTTTGGTTAGCCACACTAATGTAAACTCATTATACAAAACAAATTATAAATCTGATTTTTTAGCAGATGTTGTTTTTAAAAACACAGAAGAACTGAGCAATTTTGTAGATAATCTTGAAACTAATTTTGATACTATCAGTATTCAGGTTTTCAGTATAATTAGTGAAATAAGGAAAGAAGAATTGTTCACAAGACCAGATCATTGGGATTTGGTTTAGAGGGTGTATGAAAATGAATTATGTTAGCGAGAGCTAAGGGGTAAAATGGACAGACCAGATAAGGAAGATGAATTGGGCAGGGTAGGATTACTTCAGATTGGCTATACTAGTGAATGGGCACTAGCTAAATTCTTCCCAGCTATTTTTGATTTGGGCTTATCTGATTATTTTAATCTTGTAGGGGTTTGCGGGAGAGAATTAAATAAAAATGAAGCAATATCAAGACTATATTCTGAGATATCAAATAAAGTGCAAGCGATTCAGCAGGACAAAACATGGAGATTAGGGAATATACATTCTGAGATAAGGAGTGCACTAACCTTAATAGATCACTTATCCCATGATAGAATCAATTATTACAGGTTACCTGATTTACCTAGTGAAGGATACGATGCTGCAGTTATTCATACTTCAAATTTTACCCATTTAAATTATATAAGTGAGTTAGCACAAACTTGCAAACATATTTTGTGTGAAAAACCACTTGTAACTGTAACAGACGAGAATCATGAAGCAGATTCTGGAGAATTAGAAAGTCTTGAGCAGATAATTAAGGGCTGTAACTCAGGATTAATATTAATGGATTCTGAGCATTATTCTGCCAAAACTGCATCTCTTGCTTTTTTTCGGAATATTGGGGATATGGTGGCAAGGTATGGGAGAATAAAAAGCATAGAAGGTCATTTACTCGAAATTGATGATCATGAAAAAATAAGAACTAGAAATTTGTTATGCAGGCAGAATAAGACAGGATTGTTATTAGACGTGGGTGTACATTTGTTTGCTATGATCACAAGCATTGAAGGTAATATTGGGAAAATTCTGGATGCTCAATATGGAATTTTCCCAGGCAGAACCAATTCACAAAGTTATGATGTTGAAACTTATGTTAATACTAAATTTGAGATTCATGGTCACCTTTTCCATGATAGGGCCGATGGTACGTTTACATTTGCAAAGTTCATTAAATTATTTGAAGATCCCCTTACAAAAGATGATAAAAGAGCTGTTGTGACTTTTGTTAACAAAGAATTTGAAGAAACAGAAGTGTATATTGATTTTAGCAAAGGCATAGTAACTGATTCAAATGGTTTTCTTTGGTACACAGATTCCTCATCTCAAGAATATGTTAATATTTTAAGACAGTTTGCAAATGCAATTATTAGAGGACAAGCACCCAGAACTTGTTTTGAACACTCAATGGGAAATCTCAATGCAATATACAGAGTTTATAGAGATTTCCCTATCAAGGAAAATATAATCCAAAAGTACAGAGGAGATCCACTACCTGAACATATTTAGACCAAAAAGTTTGTTGATAAAATGAAATATTTTATGGGAATTGATGTTGGAACACAGGCTGTAAAAGCTGGCATCTTTGATGAAAGAGGAGATTTGATTTCAATGTCTCAAAAAAGTTATCCCACAGCATATAGAGAAGATGGCTTTGCCAGCCAATCTCCGGGAGATTGGTGGACTGCTTTGGAAAAGATTGTCCAGGAAAGTGTTAAAAAATCTGGATTAAAACGTAAACAAATAGTTTCTTTGTGCGTTGATGGCACAGCCCCAACAGTTTTAATGGTAGACAATCAAGGAGAGCCAATAGGAGATGCAATGTTGTGGTGTGACAGAAGAGCAACCACACAAGCAGAAAAGATTCAATCATTGGCTGATGATGAGATCTTAAAATACTCTGGAGGAACAATATTACCAAGTTGGATATTACCCAAAGTTTTGTGGTTAAAGGAAAATGACCATAGATATACTGACTCATACAAAATATTGGATTGTGCTGAATGGATAACTTTCAGGCTAACCAGAGAATTTACAGCATCAAGATCAACATTAATTAGAAAAGCAAATTACTTATCACATATTGAAGGTTGGCCAGATGGTTTTTTAAAACGTATTAATCTTGAAGATTTTCTTGGAGAAAAGCTTCCAAAAAAAATACTTGGTCCTGGTAAATATGTGGGAGATTTAACAGCAGATACTGCAAAAAAAATTGGTTTGAAAAAAGGTACTTCTGTTATCCAAGGAGGTATTGATTCATATGTTGGTCTGATTGGGATGGGTGTTCATCAGGATGGACAAGTAGGTATTTTAATGGGAAGTTCAATTCCTATAGAAGCTGCATCCCATGATCTAATTTTTAGCAAGAATCTGCTAGGACCTTACCTGGATTTGATTTACCCAGACATGTGTTTTTTAACTGGAGTTGTATCATCAGGAGGTTCATTAGCCAGGTGGGTGATTGATAATTCTCCCATGTCCTGGATGTATCACAATGCTGCTTATGATACGTTTGAAAGAAAAGCATTTGAAATTGCTCCAGGTAGTGATAATCTGCTCTGCCTCCCTTATTGGAACGGTGTAAAAGCACCAATAAAAGATTCATCTGCAAGAGGTGTTTTTTTTGGTTTGAGTCTTAGGCATAAAACAGAGCATTTGCTTAAGTCAGTCTATGAAGGGATTGCTTATGCAACAAGACAATGTTTAGATGAACTTGATAATATTGATTACAAGACAAAGGAAATAGTAATTAGTGGTGGCGGTGCGAAAAGTTTGTTATTTAGACAAATAATGGCTGATGTTCTGGGATATGAATTGAGTTTGGCTTTTGATGAATCTTCTTTATTAGGAGGAGCAATTCTTGCTTCGGTTGGTATTGGGGAACATGAATCAATTCAAGATGGTATAATTAATATGACTATACCCAAAAAGAAAATAGAGCCAGATATGGGGAATCATGATATTTATTCCCATTTCTATGAGAGTTATAAAAAAATTTACCCAGCATTAAAGGATGTGATGCATGCATGATAATCGACCTAACTTATGAGATTCATGATGACATGCACAAGTATCCCAGTGACCCGAAGTTTAAGACTTTAGAAAGAATAACAGCAAAATTACCAGATGGAAAAGTAATTTCAGGTTATTCAACTCATAAAATGAGATCGCATCATGGGACACATATTGATGCACCAGCGCACAAGATTGCTAATGGCAAAACAATTGGCCAATATAGTATTGCTAATTTCATTAACAGATGTCAATTAATTGATTTGGTTCATCTTAATATTCCTGATAGAAAAATAAAAGGGATTACAATTCAGGATTTGTACGGACGAGTTGCTCCAAATATTGTTTTGCAAAGAGGCGTAAATTCCTTAATTTTCAATACAGGGTATTTGGACAGGATATCTTCTAAGACTGCAGAAAAAAGAAGAAAAGATGTGGAAAAAGGATTTACATTTTTTACAAATGAGGCAGCAGAATATGTTGCCTCAATTCCTAATCTTAGAATAGTTGGACTAGATTCATTTTCATTTGACAGATCAGGAAGCAATAGTGAGTCTCATCTTTTTTTCTTGTCAGAAGATATTCTTTTGCTTGAGACTGTTGCCAATCTTGCATATTTATCCTCAATGATTGAGGATTCTATTTTCACATTGGTCTGTGCACCAATACTATATCAAAATAATGATGCAGCCCAGACAAGAGCCTATGCAATAGTTGGAGGAGAACTCCATGGCTAAACAAGTGTTAAAAACACTTAGTAACAGAATTGACCATAGAACCTATACCGAGACAAAATCAACCTTAAGTAATTCAGGTAATTTTAGTAATTCTGATAGTTCTGATATCCCAAATAACACAACAAGTCAGAAGAACATAAAGCTGAATTTAGGCTGCGGTGACAGAGTCTATAATGGCTATGTGAATATAGATTGTGTTTCGCTCCCTGGTGTAGATTTGGTTATTAATCTTGAAAACCCTTTGCCTTTTGAAGACAATTCAGTATCAGAGATTAGAGCAGAGCATATTCTTGAACACATTACTAACTTCATGCAATTAATGGAGGAGATTCATAGAGTGTCTAGGCATGGTGCCAGGTTATATGTGCTTGCACCTTATTATAAATATGAAGGTACTTATCGCGATCCAACACATGTAAGATCTTTTACAGAACATTCTTTTGACTATTTCCAGGATAGAGTAAAATTTTCCCATATTTCAAATGCCAGATTCAAGGTTCACAAAGTTAGAAAGAGAGTTAGATTTTTGAGCAGTGTAAGAAATAAGCAAAAAAAGATTATGAAATTAATTCCTGAGTTACTAAGACCATTACTTGATATCTTTTTTTGGAATATTTACTCAGAAGTTGAATATGAAATGAATGTGATAAAATGAAGGTAGCAGGAATATATCCTCAGCAATTAGTTAGTGATCACAAATTACAGCATGCAGTAAGTGAGCCTTATGGACTATCAAAAATCCTAGCTATTGCACAAGAAGAAGGCCATGAAATTGAGTTGTTTATTCCAAATAACTCTTTTGAGAAATATATTAATTCAATAAAACAATTCAATCCTGAAGTGGCATGCTATTCTATTTACACCTGCCAATATCCTTTGGCAAAAAAAATTGGTCAAGAACTTAAAAAATTCAATTCAAAGATAATTAATATTGCAGGTAATCGCTATCCAACATATCTTAAAGGAGATTTAGAGCAGCCATTTGATATATCTGTAATGGGAGAAGGTGAGGAAACTTTTTATGATCTTTTAAATGTAATTAATAAGGGAGGGATATTAAATCAAGTTAAAGGTATAATCTATAAGAACAAAGCTGGCGTAGTAATAAATAAGCCAAGACAAAGAATAAAAAATCTTGACAAATACCCAAATGCAATTAGATTTAAGAAAATTCTCTCACAAATTTATCGTTCTGTATCAATTCCCACCTTATCAAAAAACCCCCACTATGCAATCATGGAATACAGCCGGGGCTGCTTGGGTGTTTGCAATTTTTGTGATAATGCTAACTTTTGGATCAAGAAAAGTACTAAAGTGGTTCACAGGTCAGCAAAAAAAGTAGTTGATGAAATGAAACAAATCCAAAAATCATGCAAACCAGTAATATTCTATTTCATGGATCTTAATTTTACTGCTTATCCAGATAAAGTTTGGGAGTTGCTCGAAGAAATGGAGACCCAGGGATTAGATGCATCTTGGTACTGCATGAGTAATATTTCTAGTGCAGAAAATCAAACTAGTCTGCTAAAAGCAATGAGAGAGAAGGGATGTTATAAGATAGCCTTTGGTGTTGAGTCCACAAAAGATGAGAATTTGAAAAAGATGAATAAAAGTTTTGATGGTGAGATGCTTGATGTAAATAAAACTAAAAAAGTTCTCAGGCAAACTGCAGATCTTGGGTTTGTTAATCAAGGATTTTACATAATTGGATTTGAATGGGATTCACAAGACTCAATTTTAGCTCAGGCAAAAGGTTTATTGGATTTAGATATTCACCTACTAAATATTGGTATTTACACACCCATCCCACTAAGTGCTTACTATCCCAGATATAAGAAAATGGGTATTGAAGAAGATTTGTCAAAGCACGACAGAGGACACCTTGTTTTCAAACATCCCAATGGACTTACTGATCAAAGCATTAGAAAACTCCAGCAAGACATACACTCCAACTATTACAATACACCTGAATACAAAGCAAAGGTTAGGAAACTAACCCAAATTATTCCAGAATTACGTCAAAGTTTTGAGGAATATTTTCAGCACATAGGAGAGGAGGTGATAATATGAAATTAAAGAGGAAAACAGCTGTTGTTACAGGTGCTTCAAGAGGAATAGGAAAAGCAATAGCAATAAAACTCGCTGAACAGAACTTAAGAGTTGCGTTAATATCCCGAAACAGTAAAGATCTTAGAAAAGTGATTGGTGAATTAAAAAATCCATCTGTGCACAGAGGATATCAATGTGATGTCAGAGACAAAAAACAGGTTGTTAAGACTTTTGCTGACATTTATGAAAGATTTGGATCAGTGGAAGTTCTGGTTAACAATGCAGGTATTAATTCTAGAAAAACAATATCCTTTGCTTGCAAGAACATAAGTGATGTACTAAATCAGAGTCTTAAAGGATGGCAGGATGAATTAGACACAAACCTTACTGGAGCTTACTTATGTTCTTATGTAGCAGCCCATTACATGTTAAAAGGGGGGAAAGGTAGTATTGTAAATATTTCTTCAATAAAAGGTAGAGAAGCAACCAGCAGTCCAGGTTATGGTGCATCCAAAGCAGGTGTTATTAAACTTACAAAAGACTTTGCTAAAACATTGGCCCCACATAGTATTAGAGTTAATTGTGTATTGCCTGGTTTTATTGATACAGGCCTAACAGCTGAACTTTCTACTGAAAAAAAGAGCATGTATCACAGGATGATTCCTCTTGGAAGATTTGGGAAAGTTGAGGAGGTGGCTGATACTGTTATGTTTCTGGCATCCTCTTCTTCGTCTTATATTACTGGTGCTTGGATTATAGCTGATGGAGGTTATTTAGTTTAAGATGGTTTTAATGGAGGAACTGGATAAAAAAGTATTTACTAGTTTAAAACAAATTTATAATCCAAATGCATTGCAAGGAGTCAGAACAGTAGTCACCGGAAGTTGTGAAGGAATAGGTTTACAAACAGCTTATAATCTTGCAGAGCTAGGTGCTCAAGTTGGAATTTTACATTACAATCCAGAGAAAGCAATATCAACCGCAGCTCAGCTAAATGGTTTTTTAGATGGAGATTATGCAATTCCATTTACTTCAGATGTTAGTGATTTTACTCAATTAAAAGAATGTTTCAATGATATATCAGATGTGTTTGATGGAGCAATAGATGTTTTCATAAATAATGCTGGACGAAACTATCCATGCAGAATTGAGGATTTATTAGCTGAAGATAATAATATTAAACAAGTGGAAGAGATGATTAGGATTAATCAGTTAGGCACAATTTACTGTGCAAATCTTGCTTATCCATTGTTACTTAATGGAATAAATCCTTCGTTTACAATAATTGGTTCGTGCGCATCACAAGGTTCTGAAGGTCAAGGAGGTTATGCAAGTACAAAAGCTGCTTTGCGAGGGTTAGTCGGAACGCTTGTGAAAGAATGGGTAAAAACAGATACTAAACAAGCTGTGAGAGTAAACTTGATTGAAGGTGATTATTTTGAACCAACAGGTATCCGAAGTCAGGAATATATCTCAGCTTTGGCATATTCCAGAAGAACCTCAATTAGTAATGTTTCAAATGATGTTGTAGCCAGAACTAAAGTTCCTGTTAAAAGGGAAGGAAGATTAGTTGAAATTGCTGAGGCAGCTGTGTATCTGACCTTAGCCAAATATGTTAACGGTAATGTGCTAACCATTTCTGGAGGTAAAACTGTAAGACTATGAAAGAACCAAAACATTCCATATTTTATAAAACAAAATTACTCGATGGGAAAAAGACTGTTGTGACTGGTGCAGGCAGAGGAATAGGAAAACAAGTGGCATTTACTTTGGTAGAGCAAGGCGCTCAAGTTGTGATATTAGATCAGGATCACGATCTCGCTAAATCCACTGCAAATTTAATTAACTATGAATTTGGATTAAATATGGCTTTGCCAGTTAAATGCGATATTAGTAATACTGAAAGTCTTGAGCATGCTTTTTCCGTAATTTCAGATTTTTACAAGGGCAGTTTAGATATTTTTCTTAACAGTGCCGGCATTAATGCTCCTTGCAGAATTGAAAAAATATCAGCTCCTGAACATATGAAAAAGCTAAATAAGATGATAGAGGTAAATCAAATCTCTGCTTTCTCTTGTGCAGCTTTTGCATATCCTTTACTGCTCAAAGGACAAAACCCTTGTTTTATTATAATGGGTTCATGTGCATCACAAGGTTCAGAGGGTCAAGGTGGTTATGCAAGTACAAAAGGAGCATTAAGATCATTAATGGGCACCTTGGTTAAAGAATGGACTGCGACAGAGTATAAGCCTGCAGTCAGAATTAATCTAATTGAACCAGATTATATGGAAGCTACTAGCCTAAGATCTGCCAAGTATTTGGAAGCTCTTGCAGATTCAAGATTAACTACAGTTGATAAAGTTGCAAATGATGTAGTGGCAAGAATTAAAGTTCCTATGAAAAGGGAAGGAAGATTGATTGAAATTGCTGAAGCTGTTGTGTATCTGGCTTTAGCTGAATATGTTAATGGTAATGTTTTGATAATTTCTGGTGGAAAGACTGTGAGGTTGTAAGATTGAGAATGAAAATTGTTATTGTTGATGCTGGAAGATATATTAGATAAAATGAGAGAAAAATGAGTATAAAAAACACAGAATTCAGACCATGGGGTTCTTTTACTTTATTTGCTCTTAATGAGAAATGTACTGTAAAAATCTTAAAAGTCAAAGAACAACTTTCACTACAATCACACAAGAATAGAGAAGAATTTTGGCATGTTATTGATGGAAAAGTTGAAGTATTAAAAGGACCAGTAACAGAAAACATAGATGAATTAGAGGCGAACCTTGCTTCAAGTATCCTGACATCCGGAGAAAGCATAATTATTCCAAAAAATACAGCACATACTTTAAAAAATTTAAATGTTAAGAGCTCAAGAGTTCTGGAAATTTCTTATGGTCGTTTTGATGAAAGTGATGAAATTAGATACAAGGATTTGTACGGTAGATCCTGACAAAAACGGAGGTAAAATGGTTAAAAAGTTAAGATTCGGCAAAAGAAGTTTTGAACCCAACATTAGGATGTTATATGATTTAAAGGATGTGTTGTATGAGCAAGAGAATACTATTTCTACACCTAATAGTGTTGCTTAC
>CAYQPU010000006.1:15417-54521 GCA_964419615.1 uncultured Methanosarcinales archaeon
AAAGATAAAGAAATAATGGACAAAAATAACATTCAATATGATGTGACAGTGATTCCACAAAATAAGTATGGGGTAGAGCTGGCAAAGACTAAAGGACATTATCATTCAATTGTTAATGGAACAAATATTACTTATCCTGAAATGTACCAAGTTATTAGTGGGAAGGCTTTGTATTTACTGCAAAAATTAGAAAATGAAAAAGTAGTTGATGTAGTTGCAGTCAAAGCTGTTGCAGGTGATATTGTAATTATTCCACCTAATTACGGACATATAACAATTAATAATTCAGATACAACACTTAAAATGTGTAATTGGATTAGTGTAGATGTAAAAGCCAATTACAAAGCTATAGAAGAAAAAAAAGGAGGATCATATTTCAAGCTTGAGGATGGGATCTTAATGCAAAACAACAATTATGAAAACCTGCCTAAACCCCGGTTCTTGAAGGTTAACTGGAAAGCTCACTTTGGGGTTGAGGGAAACATGTATGAATTAATACGTAAACCAAAACTACTTGAGTTCCTTAACAGACCGCAATTCCACAGCGAAATTTTTGAATTTATTAATACCTCTAACGCCAGATAACTGCCTTGGTTGTTTTAATTAGGCTCTTTAGTATACAATGGGAGATTTTTGTATACTAGTCTATTACTTCATATCATTTTATCAAATACATACGAAAGATTTATATATATGACATTATCATACATGTGGGTAGGGGGAAATTATTCCATTATGTGGTAAGTAAAAATGGATAACCACTACAGAAAAAATTCACACAATGATTTCTATTATTTTATGTTGTTAAATTTTGAGGGAACTGTACCATGCTGCGAAAAAGTGAGATGAATATAAGCATTGATTTCCAAGCAATACACAACACTCTGGTATTTCATTTTTCAACCATAATTGATTCTATGATATTAAATGGATATAATTTAATGACTAATTTTCTTAAATCTGATCAGACTGAATTTATCCTTCAGCAAGGGCATGAAGTAATTGAGATTCTAGAAGAGGAGCTGGATCTTTGTTTTAGAAAAGGGGTTGAGAATGCACTTAGAAAGGAAGGAGTGTATGTTAACATTTTATGGAAATCAGATAATTATAATGAACCAAAACTTGGTGGGTCTCAGAATCAATCAGATCCATGGATAGTTGGACTATATGATTGGTGCGATGGAGGAACTAATTTTGCAAGAAGGTTGCTAAAATTAGTAGATGAAAAAAAAGGGACATCTTTACTAAAAGCAGAAAGAGAAGTATTTACCTGCAATTCAAGTTCATTACTTACTTTTGCTGAAAGAATAAATGGAAAACTATCTAGGCCTATGGTAAGTATTGTGTATAGTCTTCTTTATAGAAAGACCTATTCTCATTTTAGAGAAACACAAGAGGTTGAAGGGTCTGCTTTTCTGAATGGAAAGATTCAATCCAAAGTCACAACCAACAAACCTAGTGTTGGCCTGATTAGAATAACGATTCCAAGATATGTTAATTACATGTCAAAATATAATGGGATTTTTGAGGATAGATTTTTGTATTATCTAAGAAGAAAAAATATCAGAATAAATTGCTCAATTGCTTCTGGATCAAGTGCGAATGATTTGACAATGCTAGCAGAGGGAGAAGTAGAAGGATATATTGATATTAGAAAGAAATTTACAAGTCTTAATCCTAATCAAGATGCATGCCTACAGGAAGAGGATGTGATTTCAATTAAAGAATATCTTTCCAGAAAAGGAATCTATGTGTCAAAAGTAAATGGGCTCGTTCCAAACTTGCAGAGCGGTTTTTGTAATTATAGTAAGAAAAATTCAATTAGTTTGGTTGCACTTAATCCAAGCAAAATAAAGGACAATGAACTTGCATATATAATTGAAGCAATAGACTTTGGATCTTACTATGCCATGCGCCAATACTTTGAAGATAAGTCAAACCAAGGGTGGCCAGCAGCACAAATAACAATTCAGGATTTTATTATGTTTAAAAAATCAAATCCAACTGCCAAATCCAATGATTTGAAAGAGATTGTAACTCAATTTAGAGATATACTAGTTAAGGATAGCAAAGGGAATTTTGATATTATGAAGGATGCAAAGGCTTTGTTAAATAAGTGTGCAAGGAAAAATACACTTAGATCTATTGCTAATGCTGCAATAATGATGTCTCTCCTTGGAATGAATTCAGATGCTAATGAACAATTTATTTCCTCATTAACTATTGTGAGACAGAAAATGCAAAATCTAATTGACCAAGGGGAAAATTCAAAAAAAATGAGATACAAAGAAGATTACTCTGAGTTAATGGTATACAAAAATGATCTTGCAACAGTGACATTTAATTATGCAGTACACTTGAAAAGAGAGCTAAAACTTGTTGATCCAGATGATTTTTCAAAAATACAGTTATTACACAATAAGATCATAAATTTACTGAGTGAGGCAATTGAGAATAACCCAATTAGGATTGATTGCCTAGTTAGCTATGCTGATATTCTGCATAGAGATAATCAAAGTAACAGAGCATTGGTTTATCTTATTATTGCTGACAAACTAGTGGATGAACGGGAGATTCAGATGAATCTTGACCTGCCAATAGAAACAAAGACAAAGCTTTACCAGCTTGGTGTAAGTGCTTGTAGCTCTTTAGCAAATGATGATAAAAAATTGTATTTTAATTCAAAGCTTGAGGTACTTTTCATCCCAGAGATTAGGAGAATTGCTTCTTGTTTTAGTGACATTAAGAAAGGTTCACATTTGGGAAAGGATGTAGAGAAGTTTTTGGGGATTAATGTCAGGCATTTAACTACAGACATATTAGTTCGGCTTGGAAAATTATTAGAATCACTAAAGAAAGATCAGGATAAACTTCCTGAAATAGAGAGTAATTTGCAGCTCATATTATCTGCTGTTTTTGGCATAAATAATTGGAATATTGAGGGATATCTTGGAGTAGGAAGAGATAAATTAACCTTAAAAGTTACAGATTCAGTTATTGCGAAAGATAATGCTGCCTTGAAGATTTTAATCCCTTCCAAAGAATCCAAGAAAGAGAGAGAGAGAATGTTGAAGAACTTAAGTTCTGAGCAGATCTCAGAATTATCCCGAACAAATCAAAATCTTGTTTACACGCATTCACCTGGCAAATTCACTGCACCTAATGGTGAGATTTACTATTTTTACTTGGAAGAATTGTTTGACAAAAACCTTGATAAGGAACTAAAAAACAAGAAATATGATTTTGTAAACAAAAATGCTATGAAAAATAGATTGCAATTATTTTTTGATATTTTCGGTCAGATAGTGAACGGAGTTAAGGGATGTCATGATTCAAATTATGTTTACGATGGACTCAAAGCAGAGAATATTGTAATTAAAGGAGATAGAATTGCACTCTGTGATTTTTCTTCAATGGTTCAGATTGGAAGTAAAGAGAAATCTGATGGTTCTATGTTAACAATGCCTGTTGAATTAATGAATGGCTGTCCTCCAAGCTTTGAAACAGATATGTTCAGGGTGCTGGCAGAAGGATATAATATTCTTTTTGGTGCATATCCCTTTTCTGAACAGAATGTAAAACCAAAGACAAAAAGGAAGAGAATGGAGTTTAACAGTATTTTAAAGGAAAGAGCCCATAAAAGGAATTATGATTTTTTATTTAATTTGGATTACAACCCTTATTTTGAGTTCCTTCCAGATAACATTAGATTTAAGATAAAGGCTTTTTTTGAGGCAGGTCTCAAACCAAATTTATCCAAAAGAGTTTACAAAACTATTGATGAATTAAACAAGAGCTTTAAAAAATTAAGATTAGAATGCCAAAAATCTATTTAAGAATCTTCTTAATAACTGCTTCAACGTTTTTAGTAAGTGTCTCAACTGTCCCCTCATTAATAATAGTGTAATCTGCCATTGCTATTGGACCGGCACTATGAAGATCTTCGATTTCTGAGTAATCTCTTTTTTGTGCTTGTTCTTTTGTTAGTGGTCTGTTGATTGCTTTTGTATCTTCTTTTTTTAGTTTTCTATGGATGAGTCTTTCATATCTTATTTTAGGATTTGCATAGATTGCTATGTGGACAAATTGATCTTTGTATTTTTCTTTTAGAAGCTTGTACTCTTCCCAGCTCATTAGGTCATCAGCAATTATGTTGGTGGATTTCAGGTACTCATCAAATTTGGGTAATAAGAATTTGGCCATAGCTGCCATTCCATGTTCTTTTCTCATGTTTTCTCTGACTTTTTTTTCGTTTTCTTCGTTTACACCAATACCTAAACGGATGACTTCATCAAGTACTGCTTGACCAAATCTCAAGTATTTGAATCCTTGCTCTGCAAATAAGTTTGATACATCTGTTTTGCCAGCTCCTGTCATTCCAGATACAGCTATGAGTTTCATTAGGAGTTTTATTTTGCAGCTTGCTTATAAATTTTCCCTATGTTCTATTATATAGTTTGGATTAAAGAAATGAATATAAACTTGGAAGATTCTTTTTAATTTCTAGTTCTTGGAGGTGATGAGAATAGGTGCTCAAATACTTTTAGTTGATGGAAATATTGGTGTTGGTAAAACAAAATTACTGGAACATATAGCTGAATACTGGCAGGAAGTTACTGGTGATAAAAGAGAAATAATAATATTACCAGAAATTGTTGAGGAAAACCCTCTTTTTCCAGATTATCTAGATGCATTAGATAGATTTTATAATGAAGATGAACCAATTCCAAACAATATTGGCTTTAATACTCAACTAATTTTTTTAATAAATGGTTACAGGCAACTAAAAGAAGCACATAGGACTGCTCAATTAGAGAATGCATTGATAATAAAGGATAGAAGCTATATGGGAGATATGGTTTTTTGTCAAAAATTAAAGGATGATTTAGTAATCCCCGAGCATGACTTTATCACTTATGAAAGAATATTTGGAAAATTATCTCCTGATCTTGATGTGTCCTTGTTTATGTATCTTAGAGCAAAAACCACAACTTTGATGGATAGAATTGCACATAGGGGAAGAATTGGAGAAGAAGCTTATGATGAAGAGTACATTGATGACTTGACAGTTAGGCATGACCAGATTTTTGATGATTATCCTGGCAAAAAATTAAAATTACAATATGACATGCCAAATATTTTTAGTCATACTGATAGAGAAGAGATTTTTTTAAAACTATTTAAGGAATTAAATGGAATATGAATCTAATTAAAATTGGCAAAGATCCAAATTTGAATAGAGATATTAGTAAGTTGGTGAATTTCAAACCAAAATTACAATTGTTTAATGCAGGTGATGTGTTTGTTGGACATCCAAGTTCTAATCTTGCTATTGGTGTGATTTACACATGGAAAGAGGATCTTGCTCCAAGTCATGTTAAAGAGTTTTTGCAGAAATTGTCTAATTATGCTTATCTTTCTGGTTTTTGGAGAACTACAAATGGAACTAAGTATGTATTTGCTAATGTTTTAGCTAATCCAAATGTAAATAAACTTGTGATTCTGGTTTTTGGACAAAAAGACAACGGTCATTTGTTGGTTGATGCTCTTGAAAGTTTTTGGAAAAATGGTGTTAACGAACAGCTGAGAATAATTGGAACAAAAGCTCAGAATCCAAAGTTTGAACAGGTTTCAATAGAAGGATTGGATAGAATCCGAGAACAGTGTGATCTGATTGTGTTGAGGAATGTAAAACCAGCCTACCTTGGAGTTGTTGAGAAGTTGATAAAGAATTCTGTTAATACTCCAAAGAATGCTGTGAAGGTAGATGATTGTAAATTAGATATTAGTTTTATTTCTAATGTTTTAGACAATAAAATAATTTATGATGATGGTGCTCGGTTTAAAGAACCGTTTGATGTTGATTTGAGTAATGATTCTAGTAAACTAAAGATTGAAAAGCATACAGTCTCTAGTACACTAGGTGGAGCTGTTCAAGCAAAGAACCTTGATGCCGCACTGCATGTTATCTCAGACCATGTTTTTACTAATGGAGCTTTGAATGTAGATGAGAGGAATTTTCACACTATTGAAAGCAGGAGTTTTACAGTAGTGATTGAGGATGCACTGGAAAAGATCCCTATAGGTTTTTCAACTGAATATGTTATGAATTATGTTGACGAGTTTATGAATGGGTCCAAGCAAAAGCAGAGTTATAATTATCACGATAGGATCTTTAAGAAATGGGGGAATCAAGTTGATAGAGCATTAAAGAAGTTAAAGCAAAATCCTGAAACAAGGAGAGCAATAATATCTCTTTGGGATCCAGAGGAAGATTTGGAGTCATCAAATCCACCATGTTTTAATTTTATTAGTGCAATTGCTAGAGATAGTAAACTTGAGTTTCATGTTGTTTTTAGAAGTCATCATCTTGCAACAGTTGATTCCAAAGGTGGAGTGATTTTGGGAGAAGGTGCATTTGTTCCAAATTTATATGCCATTGCGTCACTACAAAAAAGAATGGCACAAAAATTAAATATAAAAAGAGGTCCTCTAGTTTTGACAGATTTGTCTGGGCATCTGTATGTGAGCGGGATAAAATGAGGGGTCGTAAAGGTATGTTAATAGTTGTTTGTGGAATTGATGGCTCAGGCAAGGGGACACAGTGGAAAGAGCTAAAGAAGAGATTTAGGGAAGAAGGTTACAAAGTAAAAGGTTTTGACTTTCCACAATATGGTAAAGAATCCGCAAGAGATGTTGAGAAATACTTAAACGGAGAATTCGGACCAAAAGAATTAATTGACCCAAAGGTTGTTTCAGATTATTATGCTCAAGATAGATTTTCTGTTGCACCAGAAATTCAAAAGCATTTGGATGAAGGTTGGATTGTCCTTTGTAATAGATATTCTTCATCAAATGGAGGTCACCAATCAATAAGGTATGAAACATATGATGAGAGAATTGAATATTTAAATTGGTTATTTCAATATGAATATGGTGAGCTTGGTATCCCTAAACCTGACCTTACTTTTATTACAGATGTGAATCACCAATTAGCACAGGAAAATGTTAAGAAAAAAGGTGCCAGAGATTATGTTGGTGGAGAAAAAATGGATATTCACGAGTCAGATCCAATGCATTTGTTAGGTGCTAGAGATGTTTACCAATGGCTTGCTAATAGGTACGATGATTGGCACTTAATTAATTGTATGCACAGTGGTGCTATGCGATCTGTTGAAGATATCCATGCAGAAATTTGAGGTATGATTGTTCCCTACTTAGCAAACCTAAAAGATCAGTGATGACTCTTTTTTGATAAAGTATTTAAACTACATATTTCTAAATTGGTGTTATGGGAGGATTTGTTATTGTTGATGGGATTGATGGTTCTGGTAAAGGAGTGATGATGCAGGCCTTTAGAGAGTGGGCCTCAGGTAAAAAGTGTTTAGATCTAAAGGAATTTGGCCTTGAGAATAACAGGTTACCAACTGAAGAGGAAATTAAAGATTATGAGGTTATTTTTTCTCGTGAACCAAGTCCAGTTTATGCAGGTAAAGCCTTAACTGAAGAGATTATAAAGAATAATAATAGAGATTATTCTGTTGAAACAACAGCCTGGGCTTTTGCTATTGACAGAGAAATACTGTATAATAGAGTAATCATTCCAGCTGTGAAACAGGGTAAGTTTGTGTTTCAAGAAAGAGGTGTTGTTACCTCGCTTGTTTACCAGCCTGTGCAAGGTAGAATGACTTTTAAACAGATGATTCAAATGCCTGGCAACAGATTAGCATTGAAGAACTCTCCTGATTTGTTGATTCTTGCAAAGGTTGAGCCAAAGATTGTTGTTGACAGAATGAAAGCAAATGGAAAGCTTGGAAATGATATTTTCTCAACTCTTAATTTTCAAAGAAAGATTGATAGCCGATATTCCAGTCCATGGCTTCAGAGTTTGTTTGCAAAGTTTGGCACAAAGATTGTTTATTGTGATAATAATCCTCCAAAAACACCTGAGGAAACAAAAGAAGAAGTTAAAAAAATATGGATGAATTTTGTAAAGGATGAAGAGAATTAATCTGCTTCTAAATCTTCTTCAAAGTCGGTCAAAGTCTTATTGTTGATTATAGTCTTAAAACTAATCTTGTTTTCCACGTATTACACCTCTTTACTACAAAAAATCAGTATAGATTGTTATTTGGTATACTCATATTTAAAGAATCTCAATTTGGAAACTATATAATCCAAGCCGTTATTATTGGTGTGGTATTACAAGTTTTAAACACTTGTTAGTTAATCAGTCTATTTGGTGATAATATATGGCACTGTCTATAATAATTTAATAATACTTCAAGGCTTAGAATTAACCATTGACAATTTTGAACACTTTTCTTAAATCAATTTCAAATGCTGCTGCTGGCATTTCAAGTGTGAAATTTGATAATAGTTGAGGGTTTAGTTCGCCAAGTGTACCAATGGTTGTCTTTCCAATTTTTACTTCTGCGCACCTGCCTTCAATAAAAGATGGATGTTTTGCAGCTTTGACTGAACATTTTACACCAAGGCTGTTCATTAAGTAGTCAAGAATTTGCTTTGCTTGCGTGAATGATGATTCTTTTTGGCATAGTATCATAGATAATTTTGAGGTTTCCTTAATACCTGATTCAGTGTTTTTGTCTTTATTGAACACAATCCCTATTTCAAATAAGTTCTGGGGATATTCGTGATGTTTGTTTGTTCTAAGGACCTGAAGTAAACTTGGCAAGAGCCAGGTTCGAAGAATATTGTATTCAGAGCTTGAGGCTTTTTCCAGTTCAATGTAGTTTGTTTCCAGTAATGAGTTTTCAATTAGGTCTTTTTCATTGATTAAGTGGAATGTGCTTGCTTCAATTAGTTCAAAACCAATCAAAGATTCTGCAATTTTTCTTTTAAATATCTCAAATTTGTCTTCTTGGCCTATTGTTGCAACATTTGGAATTTCTTCTTGGAAATTTTCGTATCCATAAGCGATTGCAATATCTTCTACCAGATCTACTTGGTGCATTATGTCAGTCCTATAAGCTGGGACAATTACTTCTCCCTTTTCATAACCAAAGCCCATCCTTTCCAAATATTTTTTAAATTCTTTGTCACTCAAAGTGAGTCCGAGCCTCTTATTAACATATTTGTGATCCACCTTCATTTTACTTGGTTTTAGGTCAGGAGTTGCTATTGTTTTGTTAGGATATTCAATATCCAAACTGTAAATATCTCCACCCATATCTGCAAACATTGTGACGAAAATGTTCAATGCATGATTAACATTATTCAGATCAGTACCAGTACATTCAATAAAAACTTCTTTAGTTGATTCATCAACTTTTCCAGTATCATGAGAATTAGTGTATGGAAGCATACACATAACATTTTCTTTTGAATCGATAAAAAAAGGATATTTAGTATATCCTTGTTTCCTCCAAGAATCTGCTATATGTTTGTATTTTGGAGCAGTTGGATGGACTTCCTCAGTTTTTATTGCCAGCATTTTTTCTTCAAATCCTAATGGTTGGAACATAATTTTTCTAGGATCTCTTGTTGTATATCTAATTGGAAATGTTACATTATCAGTTGGGTAAACACCATATGCTGATTTTTTCCTTCCTCTACCGTGTGTGGTAGCCAGTTTTTCTTGCATGTGCATTACTTCAATAATTCTCTCATTAGTAAATTTTACATTTCTTATAATTGCACACGCAGTGTAGGGTCTCATTTTTACTGAGCTATCAACAATCACTTTATAACCTGATTTTTTAACATTGTATTTTCTAAGTCCAGTTTTAACACCTATGAATGATGATAGTGCACGTGCAAAACCTTGCTCACTTAACATGTCTGGTCTGTTTGGGAATACTTCTACTGAGATTTGGTCTCCTTTTATACCATCTAAGTCTGTACCTAAGTAAGAGATTCTGTCTTTTAGCTTTTCCAAGCTAAGTTTCTTTCCTACTAATGATTCCAAGACTTTTTTGTTTAAGTGTACTGTTGGCATTATAGTAACCTGTTTAGTTTTTCCATTGTTGTTTTGACAGTTGTTTTTCCAAACTCATCATTTTCAAAAGGTTCGTGAGCAGTTCCTCCAAAGTGAGCATCATCTCCAATCACCACCATTCCATGTATATGCATTGCTGCCATGATATCAATGATGGTTAATTCCTGGCCACCATTCCTACTTCCACCTACAGCTAGAACTGCTCCAAGTTTGTCTCTTAGTCTCATGTTGTTTCTTCTTAGCCCAACAGTTCTGTCAATTAATGTTTTCATTTGGCCAGTCATGCTTCCCATGTATACCGGAGATACAAATACAATTGCGTTTGCTTTGTCAAGTTCTTTGTTAATGTCATTCATATCATCTTTTTGTATGCAAATTCCTTCTTTTTTGCAGTAACCACATGCAGTACAAAAGTTGATTTCCTTTTCTGCAACATGAACAACTGAATAAGTATGATTTTTGTTGACTAATGATGTGGCATACTCAACTATTTTAGAGCTGTTTTGTTTTCTTGGACTGCCATTAATGAATGTTATGTGTGCCATTTTGTTTTTTTATTTTAACCATAGTTTCATTTGTTTTATTTGCTCTAGATCATTTTTGTATAGATCTCGAATATCTGCTAAGTTATAATACTCTAGGATTGATCTATCAAAACCAAGTCCCCAAGCAATTACTGGGATTTCTGTTCCAAACAATGGTTTTGTTAATTCTGGTCTGAATATTCCAGAACCACCAAGTTCCATCCATTCTTTTCTTACTGGATGAAATACATCTACCTCAGCTGAGGGTTCTGTATAAGGGAAATAACCTGGCCTGACTCTGACTTTTGGATAACCCATTCTTATAAAGAAATTTTTAAGATAGCCAATCAGGTTTCTAAAGTTTGCATCTGGATCAACAACTATTCCTTCTACTTGGATTAGTTCAAATAAATGGCTCCAGTCTAGTGTTTCGTTTCTAAAATTTTTTCCGACTGCGAAAAACTTTGCTGGCAGATCCTGTTTTTTAAGGTTTGAGATGTATCTGGCACTTAAGCAAGTTGTATGTGTTCTTAAAACATTTCTCATTGCCTCTTCTGGGTTCCACTTGTATTGCCAGCCTTTACTGCCTGTTGTCCAGCCGTTTT
The DNA here is from genome assembly GCA_964419615.1 of uncultured Methanosarcinales archaeon. GTDB lineage: Archaea > Nanobdellota > Nanobdellia > Woesearchaeales > JAGVZT01 > JAANXH01. Next base: position 26,508 of record CAYQPU010000006.1, read on the forward strand.
CATGAGTTTTTTTTACTCTTTGCACAACTTCTGGCTTGACTAGTTTTCCTGTTCTTGGTTCTTTTATGTAATATGTGTCCTGCATATCTCTAACAGGATGGTCTTGTGCTGTGAACAGTGCATCAAAATTCCAAAAACCAGTTTGAACAAGCGGACCCTGCATTTCCTTAAACCCAAGCTCTAACCAAATTTTTTTTACATAGTCTATTGCCTGGTTTGTAAAGTGCCGCTTTCCAGGATATATTGTTGGGACATTTATTTCAACGTCATATTGTCTGAAGGTTTTTCCTTTCCAAGTGCTGTTTTTTAGCATTCCAGTTGTTACATTTTCCACAAGTTCTTGTGTTAGATCTGCTTTGACAAGCTCTTTTCCAAGTTGGCTTAATTTGACTAGTTTTGTTTTACGAGTTTTTAACTTGAAAATGTCTTTTCTTTCTAATAAGGAATCTGCAATTTGTTTTTCGGTTTTAGATAGATTATCATATAGAATAGGAAATTCCTTGTTGAAAATGGTTTGGTTATTCTTTAGAGTGTTTAGTGTTTTTTTACCTAGACTGGTGATCTTAATAATCCCTTTATCAAATGTTATGGAGTCCTTTCTAAACATACCTATACAAACATTGATTTCGCTTTTTTCCAAAACTTTGCTTAATTGTTTAATTGCAGTTGGTTTTTGGACTGTTTGTAAGAATCTAACTTCAGGAAGGCCTTTTTTTTGGTAGAGCTTTCCATTTTTGTCTAGATGGAGGTAGTCTTTTGTTTGTTTTTTTAATTGAAGAGCTTTTTTGTTTTCAAGCCATTGTAGTGCTCTGATTACTTCTACTTGCTTAAGCCCTGAATTCTTAGCAATTTCTAGTTCATCTGCATCATCTTTTAAGTGTGGAACAGTTTTTCTTTCCAATGGATGAAGTGTTTTAACTACTTGCTCTACTTTCATTAAATAAAGAGTTCAGGATTGTGATTTATATAGTTTATTGTTTTTCTTTAGTATTAATACCAGATAATCTTTTTTCAATGTTTTCAATTTGAAAATCAAAAAAACCAGCCAGGTGTTCATCTTCCCATAGATCCTTTTTCTCCAAAAGCACACCTATATGCTCTCTTTCTCCATATTTACCAAAATCAGGTAATACATCTTCACAGAAAATCCAACTACTTGTTTCTGGATCAAGATATTCTTCAAATACATGCAATTGTGCGGATCCACCTATTTTAAGCATTGCTTCTTTTAGAGCCCAACTTGGAGACCTGCTTCCTTGCCAATATCCTTCAACAAATGATTGTCCATACCATGTGCCAATGTTTGGAGGTAATGAGTTTTGATTATGTAGTTTAAATAAAGCCTGTAGGGATTCCTGGCTTCCAATTTCTCCGATGATATAGACAATCCATTCTCGTGCACCTGAATCAATTGATCTATTTGATGCCAATTCTAATATTTTTCCAATATTAGAAAAACTATCACTTCGTGCAAGAAACTTGCTTGCCTTTTCATATGCTCTTTGGTATTCATCTCTGTCCCAAAGATTACTTACATTATCCTGGACATCTTGGGCTGAGTATAATCTGATTCTGTTTTGACTAAGATGTTTTCCAATTTTTTCAAGCATTGATACAGCCAAGGGCTCTGCTGCTCTAACATCCCATTTGTCAATTATAAACGCACCAGTATAAACAGCACTTGCTGAGTCTCTCATTATTAATTCACATGCTGCAGTTTCAACCCAAGGATTATCATCATGTTTTACAGGAATCCATTTATCATAGTTTCCTTCTCTTTCTGACCAAAATGAATGTTGCAGATAATCACTTCTAAAGGCTTCTTTTTCTTTAGTAGTTAGTACATCCACTGCCCAATGAGACTGACCTGTTAAAAAATTATATAGAAATTCTTGTTGATTTTCCCAATCAAGATTATCTGTAATCCAAGTTACAGTTTCTCTTCTTTTTTCTATTATCGTTGGATCCATATCTCTTGTTATGTGTGGTCCAAGAGGTAGTGTTTCCTTAAGATAGTCAAATGCATTGTTTATTGTTTTATACATTTTTTTAATGGTTTGGATTTTTTGTTTTTGTTAATCGTGTTTTCTACCTAGTACATAGTTGTTACAAATGCTGCACATCTTTCCTCTTCATTATCTGGCCAAAAACACAGATCAGATAGTATTATTTCACCAGTCATTTCAGCTTCACCTGCAGCCACTTTCTCCTCAAGTAGTTCCTTTGCAGCGTATCGATCAATTACCTCCACTTCATATTTTCTCATTGTTTCTGGCATTTCAACATTGTAACTATAAACAAAAACCGATCCTTCAGTTGGCAAATCAAATTGCATTCTGACAAAGACATCATTTTCTATTGTGGCTTCACCGGGATACAGGGTAGAGATTAGGTCTGCTCCACCAAAAAGATTATTACCACATAAAATCCCAAACTCACTGCTTCCTTTAATAAGATAACAGGCAAGCCCCATATATGCACCCATAATTAAATCTTGATTTTCCATCTAACTTCACCATACTTAGCTAATGGGATTTAGATTAAGATTGTTAACGTGTTACTATACTTACGAGTAGTATTTTGCAATAGATTTATATATTTTAAAAAGGTCCCAGTATATATGAAACGTAAAATTTCTATGGTTGGCAGGAGTTCTTTAGCAGTTACTTTGCCATCAAAGTGGGCCAAGAAGTTTGGCATTACAAAAGGAGATTTGGTTTCTGTAAAATAAGACGGTAAAAACTTACATATTTCTGTTGATAAAGTAAAATCAGAAAAAGCGGTTGTCCAGATTGATGGTATGGATTCAACTGTTGTTTGGCGATATATGCTGTGCTACTATAAACTGGGATTTGATAAAATTGAAGTAAGGTTTGACTCAAATAAAGTTAAAGCTGCAGGAAGGAGAAAAGAATTTGGCAAGGTTGATGTTTTTGATTTAATGCATGATATTGAACAAGGTCTTGTTGGTATGGATATAGTTAAGGAAGATGAAAATAAAGTAGTGTTTAAAGAATTGGCAGAGATTAATGAAAAGGAATTTGATAATGCATTAAGAAGGATCTTTCTGTTGATTAAAAGAATGGGTTCAAAGCTAGATGATTCAAAAAAAGTCCAGGAAATTGATTTGACGGTGAATAGGCTTTGTGTTTATTGTGAAAGAATTTTAACAAAAAAACAGATTGGTGCAGGATCCAAAGCGCATCTGCATTATTCACTTGTAAACTTGCTTGAACAGATTGGTGATGAGTATAAAGAAATATCAAAAGTATATTCAAAGAGAAATGCTACAGCTGCTTTGCAAGTAAATAAATTAATGGAATTGTTTTATGACTGCAATTATAAGTTTTCAACCGAAAGTGTGCAAAAGAATTGTTCAAAGTGCACTGAATTAAAATCTGCGTTGCAGTCAAGTAGTAATAAGGTTTTGAGTTTTCATTTATTATCAATAATAGATTTGATTAAGAATGGCATGCAGATTTTAATTGAACTTAACGCTTAGCTGCAAGTTTGATGTCCCCTTCTTGAATTGTTTTTCTGCCTGTGTGTCTAGCAATTTTATCAGCTTGCACTGAGATATCTTCTGCAATATCTGTTAAGATTTCTGCAAACAAATCAACTGCATCTGCTGACACTCTTTTTGCTCCAGCTTTGTACAATATCCGTGCAATTGGTGCTCTGGGGATTGTGTGTGTTTTTCTTGACATTTGCTTACCTAAGGTAAAAATTGAAGTTAAGGTATAAATATGTTTTGTATTAATCTCTAAGATACCTGTAATAATCCCTCAAGACTAGCAACTATTTCTTGATCTCCTTGTTTAAGATGTTTGCATAATTTGCATACATTTTTTGTATTTGGTAATTCATAACCAGGGAATTGTTCTTCAATAAAGGATACTACACTTGGAACACTGTGTATCCTTAGTGTATTTGAAACAATGTCTGCGTTTGCTGCAATCCTTAATTCATCAGCGGTTATTTCCTCTCCCATTTTATTAGTTATCAGTAGGTTTTCATCAAATATTCCACCGAGAGCGCAGCATCTGTAAACACCTTTTTCTTCTTCGGATATAGGAGCTAACGTAAGAGTTTGATTATGGCAATAGAAACTAACTTGCTCTTGAAGACCTTTCATTCCAATTGCTCTCCCTACTTCCTCTACAGGCCAAGGAAACATTCTATAGGTAACAGTTGCTGTCTGATCAGGTTCACTAATTATTACTGCAAAATTACCTTGTTTAAAATCCCATGTACAGGAATAATTATCAAAAGTTAGTGCATTACTTATTTCATGCAACACGTTATTTTTAGATTTATTTGGAGTTTCTATGACATTTAATCTAAGAAGATTAGCACCATTTGTTTCGATATTCTTGTATGTTAATGCTAATAAGAAATTCACTACATGATCAACAGGTACAAATTCTTGATGACCTTCTCCAACACTTGTTGACCACTCTGCACTATCATATTTATCAATTATTATTTTTGCTTTTGATAGTGATGAAGCCCACTGCATATTGGAATTAATGTTTGTCTTAATACCATAACTGTTGCCTACCTCAATAGCTCTTTTCAAATGCTCTGGATATAAAATTGACTCTCCACCACTTAATCCATTGAGTTCTTCCCCAAATTGGGCATTTATTTCAATCCAACTTTCAACATCATTAAATCCCAATTGAGGATTATACCTATCCATACCAGATTCATTGCAGCAATATTTGCATCGAGATCCGCATCCATATCCAAAAAATGTTCCAAACATTGTGAATCAATAAAACTAATTATTGTTATTTAAATCTTTTGTTTATTAACTACCTCAGAGTGATTAAGATAAGATTTATATACAACAAACCCAAATATTAAATTATGTTTAAGAATAAGTTTGTTTTTGCAATTGCCATTTGTCTATTGTATATTCCTATGGTATTTATGGCTGTAAACACTTTTTTTCCAGAGATTCCAGATAATGATTGTTACGCAGCAAGGCCATTGGTTGAGACAAATGAATCCATAAAGGCAAGTGAAGAGATGAGGGAATGTGAACAAGCTTATGAAAAGGAAAGAGAAAAATATGATGGGTGGAAGTTTATTTTTATTATGATTGTTAATATTATTGCCACCTTTGTTATGCTTTTTAAACTTGAAGCAAGTATTGTTTATGGTTTGTTTTTTGGAGTGGTTATAACTGCTTTTAGTGCAACAATTAGATATATGGAGTCAAGGTCAATTCCGGGATTTGCATTATTGGTTATATTATTTGGAATGATTATTTATTTTATTAGTTCTAAAAAGAAAAAATAATAGTCTATAAATATCAAACATGTTTTCCCAATTATTAAAAGTGTACAAAAATGGAAATAGAATATATTCAGGAAAAAGTGTTAAGTGTAATGAGACAGCAATTTGGAATTGAAAAGATAGATTTAGATCAGGATCTAGGAAACCTTGAAGGTGTTGAATATGATTTTTTAGAGCAGATTGGACTAATTGTTTCTTATGAAGATATGTTCCCCAATTACAAACCAGGACCTAATAATGGGGGAATCGAAGGATATTTACTAGGTGAACCTGATGTGACTCCAGAAAAAATTGCTCAACATATATATGATCATTTAGAGTAGAATTAAAAAATTCAACAGGGTAGTCCAAATTGTGGCCACATATATTCAATTCCTTGTTCTTCAAAGAGTGCTACTACAGCTATACTAAGGTCTTTTGTTAAATCATACCCTAATTTACTTGGAACATAGCCTGTAAACATTGAACCTTTTCCAGGAATATCAATTTGAATCCAAAGATATTCTCCTTGTTGTAATCCATGAGTGTTTTCTATGTCTCTTGTTCGAGGATATGGTTGATATAAAGTATTAAACTTCATTGACTCACCTTCTTCTGGTGTGCCCCATGTATCAATTGTACTGTTAATGTGTAAAGCTACTTTTGCTCTTAATTCATCAGTAATTGTTGCTTTGCTTAACTTTTTTTGTAGAGTATCCATTTTTGACCTCGTTACTGTTAAGGAAATGAAATTGGATATATATAATTTGTTAATAGATACGCTAGGTTAGCTTTATATGTATTTTACTTTTGAATATGCATTTTCCCACGCTGCCAATCCTGGAGTACTTTTCGTGAGAATCTCAGTAAATCGGGTTTGCCGCCTTTCATTAAGATTTTCTTTTTTATGGCTGCTGTTTCTAAGAAATCATAACCATCTCCAGAGTATTTCTCATCAAAATAATCTTCAAATAGTTTTGGGAATTTTTCAATTAGTTTTGCAGCATAATAATCCGGATCCTTGATCTGTTGGGGATTAGTTGAACCAATCATTATTCTTTTTTCCATATCTTGCTCTTTAAATGATAAGACTCCTGGGGTGTCAATTAGTTTTAGTTTTCCTTTTGCACTGAAGAACTGCGCTCCTCTTGTCTGACCTGAGGTGCTGCTAACTCTGGCTGATTTCCTCCCTTTTAACAGATTAATAACTGAACTTTTCCCTACATTTGGATAACCAAGTACTCCTACTGTACATTTTTCACCTTGCGAAAATTCAAGAATTTTTTTAAATAACAAGGTTCCACCTAGTTTTTCTTTGTTTGACACAAATACTCCTGGAACATATTTTTTACTGAGTTTTTCCATTTCCTCTTTTGAAACAAGATCACATTTATTCAGGACATAGATTAAGGTTTTGTCCGCCTTTCGGATTTTGTGTTCGATTTCCCTGCTCCTTGTTAGGTCAGGCATTCTTGAGTCTAACACTAATAGCAGGATATCAGCATTACCTATTACTTTGTTTACAACTCTCCAAAAATTTGCCATAATTAATATCAACTAAAGCTCTGAATATAAATGTATAGCACAATTAAGTGTCTAAAATCAAGATTTCACATTTCAGACCAGAATTAATTATGTTTATGCAATCTATGATTTTAATCCCATGCTCTGCTGCTTTTTTTTTGATAATGTCTCCTTGCATGGTGAGGAACACCCACCTTGATTCTTTCTTTGAAACTCTGATCATTTCATCTATGAACTTTTCAAAAAATCCATCTGGTAACTTTACTTGCTTGCCAAAGGGCAGGTTGCATACTATTTTATCAACTGAATTGTCTGGAACATTAGTGTCACTTGCATCCCAATAATGAAACTCTACATTAGTGTCCATGAGCTCACTATTTTCTTTTGCAATATCTAAACTTCCAATATCTCCACCAATGCAGGTTGCTCCAGTCAAAGCTGCTTTGATTGGTATTGTACCTGCACCACACATTGGATCTAGTAAAACATCACCTTCCGAAACATCTGCAAGTTTTAGTAAAGTGTGTGTGATGGAACTTTTAAGACTGCCTGGAACTTTTTTCAGTCTTATTTTGTTGTTATTATGGCTAAGCCCGATTAATGCAATTTTTTTCCTTATGATTACATGAATTAGTGTCTTTGACTCTTCATAGCATTTCCAGTGATATTTTTTAGAAATTCCCTGCTTTACAACTTTAATGATATCCTTAGCTGTATAATCTATTTTTCCAGTATAACTTGCTTTGACTGAAAAACTATTAATAGGTCCGAATTTGGTAAAATTTGACTTCGCAATCTGATGTTTTATGTTTGTCAGACTACTTTTATACCTGCTAATGCCTGCTAGTTTTTTTACTAGAAACAAAATTTCATCTGCTGTTTTAACTTCCAAGAGTTTTTCTGTCTTACCACTAAATTCGAACATTATCATTCCATCATGAATTTTTACTTCACTAACCTGTCCTAATTCTTTTGCAACAAATTTTTCAAGGCCCGGAGCACATAATGCTATGAATTTGGTCATAGGATTTGGTTAGTCTAAAGTGTTTTATATTTGTTTGTGCTTATTAACCTAAGACTCATAATTTTTGACATGCAGAATAGGTTATCTTTATAACCAAATCAATATTTGTCCTTGGAATGGAAGACAAAATAACATTTAAAGATCTCAAACTCATACCTTCTCTTAATAGGGCACTAATTAAACAAAGGTATACTAAGCCTACATCTATTCAATGTAAATCAATCCCTGATTTGTTGTTAGGTAAGGATTTGATTGGTATTGCTCAAACAGGTACTGGTAAAACTGCAGCATTCATATTACCAATTCTACAAAGGATGACTGAAAGATATCCTAGAAAGATCAGAACATTGGTACTTGCACCTACACGAGAACTTGCTGCACAGATTGGAGAAAGCTTTTCAACATATGGTGAGTTTCTTAAATTTAAGCATACTGTCATCTTTGGAGGAGTAAAGCAAGGAAGGCAAGTTCAAGCATTATCCAATGGAGTTGACATTGTTGTAGCAACACCAGGAAGATTACTTGATTTAATGAATCAAGGAAAACTTACTTTAAAAAATATAGAATTTTTTGTATTAGATGAAGCAGATAGAATGCTTGATATGGGATTTATTCATGACATAAAAAAGATAATATCAAAATTACCCAGAAAAAGACAGTCTTTGTTTTTCTCAGCAACAATGTCTTCTCAAGTTAATAAACTTGCAAAAACCCTGCTTAAAAATCCGGTTCATGTTGAGGCTGCAACTCAAGCAACCACTGTTAAAACTGTAAAACAATGTGTCTACTTTGTTGATCGAAACTCTAAACAAAAATTATTATTGGAGCTTTTAGAACAAGATCATCTTTCAAGTGTTTTGATTTTTACTAGAACAAAACATAAGGCAAACAGAGTAGCATCATTTCTTAGGAAAAAAAAGATTTCATCAGATGCCATTCATGGAAACAAATCACAAAATCAAAGAACCAGAACAATCAAAAGTTTCAAAAAAGGTAAGATAAGGGTATTAGTGGCAACTGACATAGCAGCTAGAGGAATAGATATTGATCATATATCTCATGTTGTCAATTTTGAACTTCCAAATGAGTCAGAAACTTATGTTCATAGGATAGGTAGGACTGCTAGGGCTGGAGCAGATGGAACAGCTATCTCATTTTGCTCAGCTGAAGAAAGAAATTACCTTAGGGACATTGAAAGATTAATAAAACAAAAAATTAAATTCAGAAATCATGCTTTACACTCAGAATTTGCCAAAAACGCTGTTGGTGCAGCGGCCAAACCAGCACCTAAAAAAAAAGGGGAATCTCGTAGAAACTTTAAACCTAGACAAAGAAACAGACCTAGACGTGGGTATAAAAGAAAATAGGTGATCAATTAAAGTAATCTTCATAATAAAAGTTCTTTTTTCTCCCTTCAAAAGTACAGCCACCTTTTTTTTCAATAATATTTCCTTCAAGAAACTCTCGATATTCATTAACTAAAGAATTACAATCAGTACATCTTCTAAAGTCAGTTCCGATTTCAACCTTAAATTGTTTTTCATCAATTTTAATTAGTTTACTTGGAACACTTGCTTTGGCTTTAAAGTAGTTATAAATTGTCTCTATAAATCTGTTGTCTGTTAGAGCTTCTGAGAGAGTAATTTGAAGAGAACATTTTTTAGGAGCAGAAGTGTTTACCAGCTCTCTTTGGACAAGAATGCATCTTTGTTGTTTTAATTTTTTATTGTTTTCTTCTTTTTTCTTAGCTAAACGCTCTGGAAGTTTGATGCTTCCATCTGGATTAAATTCAATCATGAACGCAAGATTGTGGGGTTATTTATATTGTTTTGGAAAATTGCAACCGTGGGCTGAAAGGCTTAGTTCAATGGGTTTACTAGTAATGGATTAATCCAAATATTTGTTTTTCCGGAATTCTCGCAAATATTCTAACAAATTAGTAATCAATGTTATTAATGTCTAATTTGCTTACCAAATTAGCAAAAAACATATAAATAAGCTTGACTTAGCTGAACTTAGGTTAAGTAATTTGGTACAAGCATTGATTAATTTGAGTGAGAATGCAAATAGGGTGCTCAATGTGGTTAAAGCAAAATATAATTTTAAAGACAAGTCTGAAGCAATTGCGTACCTAATTGAAAACTATATTGAAGCACAAGAAGATCCAGATCTTAGACCTGAGTTCATTGAAAAGTTAAAGAAACTTGAAAAACATGGTAAGTTTTCTCGTTATAAATCCATTAATGAACTAAGGAAAGAGATTGAGAATGCGTGAGTACAATGTTGAAAAGAAACTTAAGAAAAAACTTAGTAAATTAATGAAGAGAGATATCAAATTGTATTCTGCTGTATTAAGCAAGATGGATGAAATTGTTTGTTGTTCTGATGTTGGTAGTTACAAAAACTTAAAAAGACCAATGCAAAGATACAAGAGAGTGCAAATTGGATCTTTTGTTTTGATTTTTAATTATGATAAATCAGAAGATAGTGTGACGTTTTTTGAGCTTGAACATCACGACGATGCTTACAAGTAATGTTTCTTTAGCTAAGCATTTCCAAAAAATTATAAACACCATTTAATTTGTTATAAATATGATAGTCCTTGGTATTGAATCAACAGCACACACCTTTGGTGTCAGTATTATCAAAGGAGAGAAGGTTTTGTCTAATGTGATTGATGCTTATAAGACAGAGAAAGGAGGGATTATTCCATTTAAGGCATCTGAACACCATGTTAATGCGTGCAAAGATGTTGTTGATCAAGCTCTTGAAAAAGCAAATGTAAGTATTAAAGATGTTGAGCTTGTTAGTTTTTCTATAGGTCCTGGTATTGGAAATTGTTTAAAGATTGGAGCTGGAGTGGCAAGATCAATTTCTATTGTTCACAAGATTCCAATTATTGGTGTTAATCATTGTATTGCTCATCTTGAGATTGGGAATATGATTACTAAGAGCAAAGATCCAGTTTTGCTTTATGCATCTGGGGCAAATACTCAAGTGATTGCTTATGATGGTGGTAAATATAGAGTTTTTGGTGAGACTTTGGATAATGGTATTGGGAATATGCTTGATGGTTTTGCTAGGTTTATTGGGATTGGTTTTCCTGGTGGACCTAAGATTGAGAAACTAGCTTTGGAAGGTAAAGAGTATACTGAACTTCCTTATGCTGTTAAAGGTATGGATGTTAGTTTTGGAGGTATTCAAACCAATCTTAAGAATAAGGTTAATTCAAAAAAATACAAAATTGAAGATCTTGCTTATTCTTTACAGGAAACTGTTTTTGCAATGTTAATGGAAGTGAGTGAGAGAGCAATGGCACATTGTGATAAAAAAGAATTGCTGCTTGGTGGTGGAGTTGCCTGTAATAAAAGATTACAAGAGATGGCAAATATTATGTGCAAAGAGAGGGGTGCAAAGTGTTTTGTGCCTGAGAATCAGTTTTTAATTGATAATGCTGCTATGATCGCCTGGCTTGGTTTGATTAAGTATAAAGCTGGAAACAGAATGGAAATCAAGGACACTGGAATAAGACCTTATGAAAGAACTGATGATGTCTTAGTCAATTGGAGATGACTAAGGCTTGAAAATAACACCACAAAACTTATAAACTTACATACTATACAGATTATGAGGTGTTTTTATTGGGGAAGATTAGACTAATTGTTTTGGACATATTGAAACCACATGAACCTTCAATATTAAAATTAAGTTCAGATTTAAGTGATCTTGATGGAGTAGATGGTGTTGATGTTTCAGTGTTTGAAATAGATAGCAAGGTTGAGACAGTTAAAGCTACAATTGTGGGTAAGGACATAAATTTTGAACAAGTAAATACTGTTGTGGAGGACATGGGGGCATCTATTCACAGTATTGACAAGGTTAGTGCTGGTAAAAATCTTATAAAAGAAGTTTTTACTCACCAGGATATGAATTCTAACAAGAATGGATATTAAAAAACAGATTCAGATCTACAAAGAATATTCAAGGATTGCTAAACTATGGGAGATTGGGAGAAGAGTTTTTGCAAAGAACTCTTTTGATGGGATTTTAACAATAATTGGTATTATTCTTGGAAATTATTATGCTAAAGTAATTGATTCAAGGATTGTTATTGTCACTGGCATGGGTGCATGTATTGCTATGGGAGTTAGTGGTATTTGGGGAACTTATTACACAGAAAAAGCTGAACGAAAGAAAAAAATAATGGAATTAGAAAAAGCAACTTTAAGAAAAATGGATAATTCCAAAATCCAGAAGGCTGAGAATTTCGCTTCAATTCTTATTGCACTTATTGATGGTCTAAGTCCATTTACTGCAGCGTTTATTGTTTTAATTCCCTTTTTCATTGTCGAGATTAAAATTGCCTATTTTGCCTCAATTGGTATTGCTTTTGTCTTATTAGCTTTTTTAGGGGGATTTCTTGGGAAGATCTCAAAAGAGAGTGTTCTTAAAGGTAGTTTTAAAATGATTGTAGCGGGAATCATTTGCATTTTGTTGTCTTTAGTATTACAGACTTTTTAGTAACTACTCCCAAGTAACAAAATATAGAAAGATTTAAATATGGGAAATTGTTTCCACAAGATATGAATATCTCACCTGGTGTTAAAAAAGGAGCTTTAATCACTACCTCAACTTTATTAGGACTTCTGACTGTATATTCTGCGTTTTCAGCGGGTCAAACAAAAATCGATCTCGGTCATAATCCTATCCTAAGCAACACTGTAAAAGTAAGTCAATCTGGCTGGTTTGTACCGGACTTTTCTATGGTTGATTTATGGACTGATGGTACAGCTGACTTTATAGACGCAGAAGAGAAAATACTGCCTAGTGAAAACTATTTTGCTCAATCTGATATGCAAGATGTGGTGGAACAATCATTGTCAGCTCAGGGCACTTCAAAATGGGTGAACCCTGAAACAGGAATAGGTTATACTGTTGGACTTGCAAGCTTGTATAAAGATCAATGTGCAATTCCAGTTGGAACTTGGTTTAGAAGAGATTTGAACGAGTGTCAGCAAGAAGTAGCTGATTATGTACTTGGTCAGTTGTATGAACAATTAGGTGTTAATCTAGATGATATCACAGCAAATGATTCCCAACCTGAACATCAGATGATTAGAAATCCAAACAGATACATGGGTGGGGAAATGCTTTCAAATGGTCAAATACACCACATGCCTGAGTGGAGAGAAACACCAAGTCCAAATTCACATGAAGATGCTTATCACAACATACACCATGTTTCTCAGGATAATGAAAGAATGGGTGGATCCCAAATTATCAAAGCAAATCCTTGGCCATATACAGATACTGTAATCACGTTTATTATACCAATTGAGCAATTTGAGTCTTGTCCAGAAGAAAGTCCAAGTGGTTTGTATGATCAATCAAATGATTCACCATTTGATGGAAGCGGACGTTAATTGAATATTAATAAAAACCATTAATTTTCTTATTATTCAAAGTTTTTAGAAAATTATTTAAATAAGCATTAGAATATTCATATATAGAGGTTGATATAGTGAGGGCTAAAAATATTATTTGGATTATTATGTTTATTTTAGTCCTTAATTCTGTTCATGCTATAACTGTTGAAAGTAATGCTGTTAAGAATGCTATTGGTGCTGGAGATACAGCTATTTTTAATGTTACTATAGTAAATGATCTGAAATATGATGATAGTTTTGGTCTAAGTTTTTCAGATGATGTTGAGTGGACGATTTTAACAGATCCATTAAGTTACAAGTTTTCCAAATTCAAACTAAAGGTTGGGGAGTCAGCAAATTTCTTGGTTAAGATTAGAGCTTCTCCTTCTGCACATTTAAGCTATAATCAGTATATTATTGGACTAACAGTTAAAGGTGAGTCAACCAAGGAAACAGAATCTGAAAGATTAATTATTGGATATGGTCCACAGTTCCTAACCCCTAAAGAATATGCTGCTTTGATTGTGGCTTCAGCAGAAGTTGATGATAAAGTTGATCCAAGGGAAGATATGAAAATTACTGTTTTCTTAAGAAATAGAAATCCACTTAACATTACAGAACTTGAGATATATGCAAAGTCTCCGTTATTTGAAAAATTTATTCTTACTGAACTTGGACCTCTTGAGGAAAAATCAGTTGTGTTTATGCAAAAATTTGACCCACTTCAAAAACCAGCTCACGATAAAGTTACAATTTATATTGCAAGAAGGAATTCTACGCTTGTGAGTTTGGAGAAAAATTATGAGATCATTTCTTATTCACAATTTGAGGAGAAAAGAACAACTGAAAAGAGTTTTTTAAAAACAATCACATATGTTAATTTTAAGAATAATGGTAATCATGGGAAGACTGAAAAAGTTGCTTATGAAACTGCTTTTATCAAGAGCTTGTTTACTAGGACTGTTCCTGATGCGGACCTATCTAAAAGTGAAGATGGAAGGTATCTGGTATGGGACATAAATCTTGAATCTAATGATGAAACAACAATTGTTGTCATTGAAAGCTACTTGCCTTTATTGTTTATTTTAAGTGTGGTTGTAGTTGCACTTGTTTTAGCAAGGGTACTCAGAAGTCCTGTTGTGGTTAAGAAAGAAGCAATACTTCTTTCCAAGAAACAAGGTGGAATTGCTGGGATGAAAGTTATGCTTAAGGTTAATAATAGATCAAATAGAGTTGTTAGAGATGTTTGGATTGTTGATTCAATTCCAAACATAGCCAAGCTTGAATCAGCTGAAGAAGTTGGTTCACTAGAACCTCACCGAGTTGTAAAACACCACAAAAAAGGAACTTTAGTTAAGTGGAAAGTTGGAGATTTGGAAGTTGGTGAAGAAAGGATTCTAAGATACAGAGTTAAAGCAAGGCTTGCTATTGTTGGAGCATTTACTTTACCTGCTGCTGTTGTTAAGTGTGATTATGCAGGCAAGAATAAATACACATATTCTAATAGGCTGAAATTTAGTGTCTAAATATAAAGGCTGGAAGTTGGTTTATTTTTACTAATCCTAATTAATAATTCAGCAAGCATTGGTGAAATGTCAAGCTGTTGAAACCAAGGATTTTTTTCAATATATTGTCGTTGATGTGGCACCGTGTTTGTTGTTAGGAATGTTGTAAAAGGACTAGTGCTGTAGAGATTGTTTAGTCTTTCTGTTGCAGGATCACTCATTATTGCATGAGTACAACAAATTATGATCTCTTTAGCTCCTTTTTTGTTTAGAGCTTCAACTATTGGGTCTATTGTGCTCAATGTGTCAGCAATGTCATCTACCAAGAGTACTGTTTTGTTTTTTACATCACCAAGAATTCTAGTTAGATCCACTTTTCCGATTTTATCAGTTGATCTTTTTTTTGCGGCAAAAACCAAATGCTTATGAGGGCTATCAAATAATTTAGAAGCATAATAATAGGCTCTTTTTGTTCCACCTTGGTCAGGTGATAGAACAACCAACTTACTTAAGTCATGATTTTTTTTAATGTATTCAACAAAAATGTTAGTTGCATATAAAGAATCACATTTAACATTACTTGCCTCAAAAAATCCCTTTACTTGAGTTGCATGTAAATCAAATGTTATGAATGAATCTGCTCCTGCCTTTCCAATAAATTCAGCAAGCAGTCTTGATGACAACGGTTCTCTTCCATCTCTTTTGTCTTGACGACTATATGCTAACAATGGCATGATCAAGGTTACAGATCTTGCATGACAATGTTTTAATGTGTCAAGAGTGATAAGAGTTTCCCATAGATTGTCCTGTACAGATCTATCTGATGTTCTATCAACTGGACATTGTATTAGAAATATATCTTTTCCCCTCACAGAACCTTTTAGTTTTACTTTAAATTCCCCACAAGCAAACTGTTCTTTTCCAGGTCTAACTAATACTTTTTTTGGAGGCCTAAATTGAATATCATATTTTTTCAAGTAATCATATAGATTTAAAGATAATTCATAGGCTGATCTATTAGCATGAATCTCAATAATATTATGCATGGGAAGATTAAGGTTGTTTTTGAAATAAAAAGATTGTTAGTCATGAGATGGTGACGTTTTTATGACTTAAAGATAAGTAGAAGAGGTTTCAATGTCATTGTGAATCCTATAAATCAATTCTGCAATTAGTGGCGATATGTCAAGTTGCTCAAACCAGGGTTTTTCTTTTATTTCAGGGGGATGAGCAACAGAATTTGTGGTAAGTAACATAGAAAAGTTTGTGGTTTCATACAAATCATCCAGTATTTTTACTGCTGGACCACTTAGAATTGGGTGTGTTGCAACAATAATTATATCTTCTGCTCCACCATCATGAGAATTTCTAACCTGAGGTTCTCCAGTACTCATGGTATCCACCATGTCCTCAATTAACATAACACCACGTCCTTTAACATCACTTAATAAAACAGAATTATATGTGGTGTTGGCTTCATCTTCAGGTCTGTCCTTATCTGCATATTTGATGTGTGCTCGTGCGTTATCTTTTCCATACATCTTTTCAGCAAAGAATTTTGTACGTTTTCTATTACCACCATCCACAATGAGAAGATCATAATCATTTATTTTAACATTATTTTGTAGATACTCAAGTAATATTGGACTAGCATAAGGTGCATCTATTCTAATACCCGCTGCTTCAAAATAACCTTTAATTTGATTGGCGTGCATATCCATAGTCATAAAATCAGTTGCTCCTGCAACAGCGTAATACTGTGCCCACAATCTTATAGACAGAGGTTCCCTTCCACTACGGGTGTCTTGTCTAGCATATGCTAGGCAAGCCTGGATTACATTAATTGATTTTGCATGACAGAATTTAAGTGAATCTATTGATAACCAGGTGTCAACTAGGTTATCATTCACACTCCACTCAGATGTCCTGTCAACGGGACTAGAAAACATGTAAACTTTTTTTCCTCTTACAGAAGAAGGGAGTTGGTTTTTTATTTCTCCAACAGAGAACTGTTCATGACCTTCTCTGCAGATTATTTTTTCTATTCCAATCTCACTGTCCATTTTCTTAGAAAGATGCTTTGCTGTTAATTCGCCTAATTCATATCCAGTTTGGGCTGAACAAAGATATAATCCATTTGCATTGTTTGGCAATATGATTCCCTCAATTAAACTAAGTTAGAATTTGCTTTATATTGATTATCAAGCTAGATCATATATTATAGTTTATAGGTTTAAGAGCCTATATACTAAAAACATTATATATAATATATATTAAATATATAGAAAGATTTATATACTACTATTTAAGACTAACTAATTATAGCTACTGCTAAATTACTCAAAGTGCCTTATGCACTATGGGTCTGGAAATCTGGCTGTTAAATCGATAAACGTCAGGTTTATGCTATGGAGGAATAAAATGAAACTGAACAAGATCTTGTTTGGAGCTGTCCTATTTGTTTTGCTAGCAACATTTGTATTGGCAGATCCTACAATTACTGTTCCAGGCGCTCAAGCAGTTAATGAAAACGAACAATTACAGTTTGTGATCACTGCAACTGCTGCGGACAATGGAACAAACACATTTAGCACAGATGCTGCTTTTGCATCAAATCTAGTGCAAAATAGTCAAACACAAGCAACATTCACCTGGACACCTGATTATGATGATGCAGGTGCTCAAGTAATTAACTTTGATGTGAGTGATGCAGATTCAACTGATGCTGGAAGCGTTGTTGTGACTGTTAGTAATGTCAATAGAGCACCAAGTATTACAAGCTCAGCTGACACAGATGCTAAGATTGATGACACATATTATTATAATGTAGATGCAACTGACGCAGATGGAGATGTATTAATTTACTCACTGGCCCAAAGTCCAGATGGTATGACAATTGATTCTGATGATGGAGAGATTAGATGGAGTCCAAATGCAACTAACTTTAATGGAAATAATGTTAAAGTTGAAGTTACAGATGGAACTGACACAGTTTCTCAAACATATAGTATTGATGTTGTTGCTCTGGAAATTGACAGACTTGAAGTTACTGTTGATGATAATGATGACAAGCTTGATGATGGAGATACATTTGATGTAAAACCTGGAGAAGCTATCAGCTTTGAGTTTACTATTAAGAATCTTTACTCAGGAGACACTGATGATGAAGAAGTAGACATAGAAGACATTGAAATCAAGGTTACAATCGAAGATTGGGATAGTGGAGACGAAGATTGGAAAAGTGATGAATTCGACATTGATTATGATGAAGAAGAAACAATCACTTTGGATATTGACACAGTTCCATCTGATATCGATGATGGTAAACATGATGTCATAATCGAAATTGACGGTAAAGATGAAGAAGGAAACAGACATGAGATTGAATGGACTGTTCAAATGGATGTTGAAAAGAACAGAGAAGATATTCAACTTTCAAATTTCAACCTAGAACCTTCTTCAGTTAGCTGTAATAGAAATTTTGCAATTACAGGTAAGTTAAAGAACTACGGAACAAAGGACTCTGATGAGATTGTATTTGAAGCAAAGAACTCCCAACTGGGAGTTTCACTGCAAAAGTACAATATTGACTTAAATGATGGTCAGTCAAAGTCACTTGATGAGAGTATGTTTATTATGGGAGATGTTTCACCTGGTGTTTATTCAATAAGAATTTCAACGTATTTTGACTTGGATGATTTTGATGACCAGGATGTTTCTGACTCTGAGAACTTACAACTGACAGTTTTAAGATGTCAGCAAGATGTAGAAGAAGAGGAAGAGGAACAAGAAGAACCTGAAATTGAAGTGATTACACCTCCACCTGCAACAGGAGGAGATGTTCCTGTAGAACCTGTTGAAGAAGGCAACTTCCTAACAAAAAACAACTTATATCTTGTAGGATTAATCTTGGCAAATGTAATGATTTTGCTTGTGATAATCTTTATGCTTGTAAAACTTGCAACAAGGTAGATTTGTTTTATTTTTTTTCTTTGTTTTTTTAAATTCCTAGATATAGCTATTTCCCTTCAATAAACTTTTTCATTACATCGACAAATTCATAAGCTTCTTTAAAGTATTTGTCATATTCTGCTCCTGAGATTTCTTTGATTTCTCTGTGAACTATTTTTTTTGACAAAGTATAGAATTTACTCATTGTTTTAACATATTTTTTATCTAGTAGTTTATGTTTGACCATTTTTTCATCTAGCATGTCTGCCACATGACCTGGACTTGGTGGAATTTCATCAAGCTTCATTAAAGATGCATGTGCAGAATCAATTACTGCCCAATACAAGTCCAAAGTTGCTTGGTTAAGATGCCATTTGGAATTATGAAGTGTTGTTGGAGCTCTGGTAAAATAAGTCCAAATTGATTCTGGTGATGGTCTGATTCTTCCTTGTAGTAGTAAGAGTTGTAAAGGTCTAAATAGTCCAGTATCTAATAAAGGGATTCCATCTCTAAGGATGTTTATTCCAACTGGATCTCCTACTCTGACATACTCCCAAAAGGTGCTTAGTTTAAGTGATGTGATATGAAGTTTTGGTGAGAGATCAGCATTTATTCTTTCAAGAATTATCCTATATGTTTCTGCAACATCTGCTGTTAGAATTAAGCTGACATCATCTACTAATATTAAGATATCAATGTCCCCAGTTTTAGTTTCTTTTCTCGCTGTACTTCCGAATAATACAACTGCTTTTAAGAAATCACCAAATTCTTTGTAGATTTTATTTGTAAATTTATAGGCTAGATCAAGATCATTTTTTTTATGATCTGGTTTTTGACCTACCTGCCTCTTTTGTACTTTAAACTCCATGTATTCCCTCTTTTTATTTGAGTTTTTTAAGTTTTTTGACTATCTTTTGATAGTGTATTCAATTAGAGATAAGTATATATATATGTTTTTGTTTTTTTGGCATTGACATGGAAGATATTGATAAGTATGAGAAAGCAGGAAAAATTGCTGCTGAAGCTTTAGTTTATGGAAAACAACTAATTCAAAAAGAAAGTTTTCTTTTGGATGTAACCGAAAAGATTGAAGATTTTGTTAAAAAAAAGGCTGGACTTGCATTTCCAGTTCAGATTGCAATGAATAGTGTGGCTGCTCATTTTTATCCAGATCAGGATGATGAGATAAGATTTGAAGATCAGGTTTGTAAGTTAGATGTGGGAGTGCATGTTGATGGTTTTGTTGGAGATAATGCTGTTACAGTTGATTTATCTGGAAAGCACTCTGAATTGGTACAAGCATCTAGAGAAGCACTGGAAAATGCTATTAAAATTGTCAAACATGGAGTTCAAGTTGGTGAGATAGGTAAAGTTATTCAAGATTCTATTACCAAATATGGCTTGGCTCCGGTTAGAAACCTGAGTGGGCATGGGCTTGATGAATATAATGTTCATACTCCACCAAATATTCCCAATACAGCAACAGGTGATACTACCACTTTAGATGAAGGTGAAGTGGTTGCTATTGAACCGTTTGCATCGACTGGTGCAGGTATTGTTATTGAGACTAGCAATCCAACTTTGTACCAGATTATTGAACCAAAGCCAGTCAGGGATAGATCAACAAGGCAGATTCTGGAGCACATTATGAGTTATAACAATTTACCATTTGCTAAGAGATGGTTGATAAAAGAATTTCCATTGTTTAAGGTTAATTTTGCTTTGAGGAGAATGTTGAATTTGAAGATAATTTCCAGTTTTCCTCCGCTTGTGGACAAGGCAAAGGGTATTGTTAGTCAGGCAGAGTATAGTGTGCTGGTTGAGAAAGATGGTTGTAGAATATTGACTAAAGCTTAACCTGGAGGCTCTTCTCTCTTACATATCTCTAAGTATTCTTTTGCTAACACACTAAGTTTCTCGTGTGTTAATCTATAACCTTCTTCATCAAAATAACTGCCTTCCATTGAAATGATCCCCATTTTAGTTTGAAATTCAAGGAGCATATCAGCTCGTTCTTGCTCTGACACATCTAGACTATTATCAGAGTCCCCACACACGACGTATAATCTCTGGAAATCTTCGTTATTAGTAATATCTTCAACAATGTTCCCGCAACCAGTACCAACATACTCTTCCACCAAAACTCCTAATTCAGTAAAATCAACTGGATTACCAGCTGGATCAGAGTAGAAAACCTCTTCAACACCAGAGCTTGTTGTCTCAAGCACCAAAGAAAAACCATAAACATCACCAAATTCTTTATAAAAACCATGCATCTCGTACTTTGATACTTCTGTGTCTTTATTATAATCCCCACAAACTGTTGCAGCTCTGTCTAAAATCGGCATAAATATCTCAACAGGTTCAGGTTCAGAATCACAGCCAACCATACTTGTTGCAGCAATCATAGCTGCTAGACCAACCAAAGTAAATTGTATTGTTTTATTCATTTTCCTCCCTTATTCCCGCATCTTTTTCAGTTTGACCAAACCATTCATTAAATCCTTTTTCATATTCTTCTAGCTCTCTTTGCTCAGCAGTAGCCTTTTGTTCATCAATATAAGTGTTTAACTCTGATACTTTTCCTAATGTCACTAGTTCTTCATTTGGAAATTCTTGTGTAAGACTACCAAGCAGTTCTTTTGCATAATCATAATTTTCTATTCCTGTTGCAAGTTCTGCTAATGTGTAGTATGCTTGAGCAGCCCAATATTTTTGAAAAGGTTCATAACCTGTGGTAAGTGCTATTGATTCTTCTAGATGGCCAGCAACTGCTATAACATCTTCATACTCAAAAACAGCACCTTCCTGATCCCAACCCATATCCTTTAACATAAGGTGAGCAATAGAATAGTGTGCAATTGAAGCTCTGAATGGATTTCCATGTGCACTTGCACGGTAAATGTCAACTATCTCATCTTGATCAATTGCATATGCTCCTACCAAATCTTCAGGTAGTCTTAGTACACTTATTTTGTCTTCTTCTGCAACTGACAAAAGTTCAGCTTGTCCTGCATAAATGCTTGCTAAAACATAATTCATCTTAAATGCAAGATTTGTTCCAGGTGCTTGTTTGATTATATCCTTGATCCACTCTTCTGTTAGATCATGTGCATTTTTGGGATTGTGGTATTGTTGAACATTAAAATTGTCAATAACCAAATCTAATAGGTTTTTAGTTGACCATGCGCTTATTTTTGGATAATCTAACAACAATGTTGTTTGTTCATCTACAATCTCTTCTGCAGAGAATAAATTTTGATTAAAGTATTTTGTAATATAGATTTCATATTGTGAACTGTATGCTTCAACAGTTCCCGGATGCATGAGTATAATCTGCTGAAAAGCATCAATTTTTTCAGATAACAGTTCAGGATCAATTGTTGTCCCCTGATTGTCCATGCTATCTGGCATGTTCATTGCTTCAACATATAGATAATTTGCTTCATCGGAATTAGGAAGGATTTGATAATCTACGCTAATAACTTTACTGTTTATTCCAAGTGTTATTGCTTCTGTTATAGGTGGGAGTTCTTCAGAAGGTTGTGCTGCTAGTATTTGATCATATACTGGTCTCATGAAGTCCCTTCTGCTGTTAGCATAAATGCTCTCGCTCCTTATTCCAGCATATAACCAAGCTACTCCAATTAAGCAAGAACTCATAACTATCCAACCTAAAGTGCCAAATATTTTTGATCTGACTCCTTGTTTAACACTATCTGAGTGATGGAAATCATTTGAAACATTGCTCTTAACATTTTCTCTATTTTGTTTTTTAATCTCTGATTCAATTAGTTTTTTTACTCGGTTACCATAGCCCGCTAGATCATTTGGTGATGATTTTCCTGATATCACAGAAGCTATGAAACTTGTAATGTCTTTTGGAGTGATATCTGAGTTCAATAGAGTTTGCAGAACTTCTGATCTTCTGCCCATTGAAAATACATACTGCCTGATTAGAAGGTCGCCAAATTCGTCTCTAGTTGTTACATCTCTTAGTTGCCTATAAAATTCTGGATCAGGATCTTTTGCTATTCTGTTAGCTAGTATTAAAAGAGCAGGGTGATTAACAAGTTCATCAATTGTTTGATCTCCTGGTTCATATAACGCATTTGACATTGCTACAATATCTTTTATTGCTGGATCACTCATTTTAGGATCTCCTCCAACACAGTTTTATAATCAAAGGATACGGGATCAATACCAATTTCATCAACAAACTCCTCTAAACCTTGGTCTACAAGACCAGGTACATTGACATCCAATTCTTTTTCCAAGTATTCACCAAGAGTTTGATCCAAATGATCTGGGATTTCAACACTATATTCCACCCTAACATGTTCCATATATTGTCTTTGATCTGCTAATTGATCTTGGTAAAAGACAAGTCCATTAAAGAGAGCTATTGCTAATACTCCTGCAATAACAATGGTTCCTAAAACTCTTGGAAATCTACTCCTTCCTCTGATTCTCTTCTTTACTTCCCTGTTTTCATTATATTTGTCATGATAATTTCCTAGTAATTCTTCCTCATATTTTGCTTTAAAACCTAACTTAAGTTTCTCAATTAAGTTATCAGTTTGTTTTTTTATTTGTCTTGATGGAATTGCAGAGAAATATATTGATGCCGCTTTAACAAGATTTGAATCTAGAGTCCTTTCAGATCTATCCATTGCAGCTTCAATCTCTGCTCTGACATTCTCATCTGCAGCGGTATTAATAAACATATCAGCAATCAATAGCTTTGAGTAATCTTGCATGCTCTCAAGTTTATGCAAGTATTTTTCATCTTGAGATGTTGTTAATAATGACAACAAACGTCTAGTTGTGTATAATTTTGTTGCTGAAATTGCTTCAAATGGAGTGATGTCTCTTAAATCATCTTCCTCTATCTCTTCAGGAGGTGTCATCAGTAAATCAAAGAAGTCGTCTACATCTTGCTTTGTTTTGTCTGCAACTCTTGTTCCTGTGTTTGGACCCATTTATTTTCCTCCAAAATGATTGCATTTGTAGTCTGCTTGAATAAAAGCTACTCTGTTAGGTCTTTTGCTACTGTAATCAAAATATCCTCTTGGCATTGGTAAACCAGCTGCCCATCTATCAAACAAACTCAGCATTGCATTAGCCCCTATCATGTTTGTTGTACCTACAGAGGGATCGGGTTCTTCAATGCACCCAGCAGGCACATGATCTCTTTCTGCTAGTTCACTAATATTAAAGACCTCTTCAAGACAAGCAGTTTCACCTGGAACTGCTGCATAAGCTTCACTAGATTTTGCTGTTGAAGTTGCATAAAATAAAGGAATATTAATATTATGTTTAGTTGCTGTGTCATTTAACAGGTTGGATAAAGGATGTGAGTCTCCACATCTAAAAATTGCATCTGGAATCTTTCCTTTAAACTTTCCTTCAAAGTACTCATCATATGCTCTGATTTTTGTTTTCCCATATTTTCTCAAGATTTTAGCTGTTGTGGAAGCTTTTGGAAGACCAATACAATCATCAAGCAAAGATATTTCAAAAAGTCTATTTAAGTTAAGTTCTTCATATTCATCTTTATCCCAAAGTCTTACTTCTTTTACTCCTCTTTGGATTAATCCTATAGCTACAGGTAATCCAAGTCCACTAACTCCAATAACATCCACTACCAAATCATAGTTTGGAACAGGAGCTTCATGGTCATCCTCATAACCAACAAAAACATCTGATAAGAAGTTTACATGGACTGTTTCCTCTGACTTTGTCTCACCAGGTAAAGGAATAACAAGTTTTCTTACCATGTCTCCAACAACTCCTCCAATTAAACCAGCAATTACTGGATCTTGGGGTTGTTTTCTATACCCTGGGGAAAGTTGTCCATAAGTGACAATATCAGCACCCCTTGATCTTTTGGGTAATATTATTTTTGCTTCTCCTGTCCATTTCATTGCAGAAGCATTGACCATTGGAATATTTCTTGAATGACAGTATTTTATTAGTAAAGATTCTAGGATTGGATTATTTGTTGCATCAACAATAACAGCATGATCAGATACACCTTTATTATCAAGCAATGCAAAATCTCCTCCATCCAAATTCCAAATAGTGCCCATTTTTGTATTTAGATAATTATGCATTATATCAGGACTGCTTCTTTTAAGAATATCTTCAAGTATTTCTACTTTAAAGGTGCCTGGTGCAGCCCCATGATAGATGAACTCATCTGCATTGAATCTTCTATAGATTGCATTATCATAGATATCAATATCTGAAAATCCAAGCATTGATAGAGCTCTAAGTGTTTGAATTGCTAAGGGTTCAGAACCAAACACACCAATTGAAGCCTCGTAAAGCTTGGACTGATCCCACCCGTCAATTGCTTGTTGTCTTAGATATCTATCACTCATGTATTATCACTTTAGATTACCTTTTGTTGGTCTATCTCTCCACCATTCCAAAAAGGTGGAAAATAATGCTCCAATCAGAGTTTGGTGTTCAGTTGATTTCACACTAACTGGTTTTGGAGTCTTTTCAACAACTTCTTTCTCTGGTTCATCTTCTTCATCTACACCAGTTTGTTGTTTTCTTCTAACTCTCCTTGGAGGTCTTAGTGGTTCAACAATGTTTTTCATAACATCATATCTCATTTCTTCATCATCAACAATGACATCACCTTCAACATCATGCCAAACTTTTGTTGGCAATCCCCTTCCAGTAGGTCCAGTTAACAATTCAATTCTTCCAGGTACACCATTAATGTATTCTCTGACAAGTGCTTCAGCATAGATATGTCTACAGTAACCTCCTTCGGAAGTACCATCTAGTTTCAATAACTGCTCCTCTCCAATACCTGTACAAATTATACTGATTATGTATTGAAGTTCAATTGTTTGATAGTCAGTTAATTCCTTAATCCCTGGGCCATTTACAAAATAGTCTTTTACAATCTCCAATAATTCACTTTGTTCTTCCAAGGAAACATCAAATTGTTCCGAGTGCATTCCAAGAGAATTAAGTATTGGTTCTAATGGAATACCCATTTTTGTATCTGTTAATAGATCAGACAGCATTAAATATCCTTTACTTTCATCATAAACACAATCAAGATTATTCATTGTTACTTCTTTAAAGCCCAGAATTTTATTTTGAGGCCTTTTGTACAATATCCTATAGTTTTGTGGCCTATCACCATCTGCGTGATTTGATGGACTAAGTGAGTGAAATCTTGGATGAAAATGACCCCATCCATCCACAACTACATTTTCAGGATTGTCAGTAGGAAATTCAGCAGCTGCATTACCCAGCCATTCCACGCTACCACCTGATGCTTCGTAGTGTTTTGGTATGAATATATCTCTTTTTAGTCCTTCATCACTGATTCTCAAAGGCAAAAAACATGCTTCCTTTCTTCCAAGTTCTTCTTCTACATGGTGATACATGCTTGTTATTTTTCTAATACAACCAGCTGATATGTCTAATCTATCTACTGAAGGAGTATTATAGTTTACAACTACATCACCACTACCGATAGCCATTAATTCTCCAACGATTTCATCTCCCATTATGCTCTCCTCTCATTTGTTATTGGACAAACTTTTTCAACTTCTTCTTTTGTCCATCCTTTAAATTTTTTAAATTCATCTTCTGGAAAATTTGCCCAAGTTAATTTTAAATGTGGATGCACTTTTCCAAAATATCCGTGCCTCAATATATTTACACCATAGTGAAGATAATCCACAATTCGCTCTTCAGGTGTTGGTAATTTTGATTTGTAACTATTTGTACATATTGGACTATCCGTTCCAAAATCCCCTGTAAAAGCGTGTTTATAATGGTCGTGTACAAAAGGTGAATTCGAGTGATGAATTGCGTGAAACGATGTATGCTTATACTTCTCAACAACAAGGTGCAGAGATAATAATACTATGAGATTCAAAAATGCTAGACACAGGAAAGCTGCGTTTGCTAATATGCGTAATAGAACCTCTGCTCGAGGCATAGTTAAACGCAAGAATAAATATTTGTTAGTAAGAAGGCTGGATGGTAGGTATGAGTTCCCTGGAGGTAAGACAGATGGTGAACATCCTAAAAAAGCATTGGAACGTGAGATGAAAGAAGAAACAAACTTAAACATCAAAGATCCAGAACATATTAAAACACTATATAGTAAAGAAGGGTACTGGACTAGGTTTTATAAAACAAAAGCAAACGGTAAAATCAAGCTCCAACCTGAAGAACTCAATGAATACAGATATGTTACAACTAAAGAAAGCAAGAAACTAAGAATGACCCGTCCCTCAAGACGGATGTTAAATGTGCTCAAAAAAGAGGATAAAAATGGTTAAAAGAAAATTTAAATCAAATAAACAACGTAGAGCAGTGATGGCTAAACTCAACCCAGGACGCGGTATGAGGAAAGGCAAGCACACCTATAAGAGCATCTGGGAAGGTGACTGGGATGCTGATAAAGTACCTAATATAGACGACAAATACCCGTTCGATAAGAGCAGGACAGAACCTGTCAATAAAGATATCAGCCTCTCAGAAGCTTGGGGCAGCCTGCAGTTGAGACGCGCGATCTATAACAAGAATATCAAGAAGATTGCGGGCGCGATCGGGTCCAAGAAGTACAGGGTCAAGCAGCACTATAGCGCGATCAATAAGCAGATGACTCGCTACATAGATAATATCGAGGACATGGGTGGGCTCACTGTCTATGCCAATACCAGGCTAGAGCTCGAGCTGGCAGTGATGAAGCTCAAACGTATGTTCAAGGGCAAGATCCAGGACTATGATAACAAGTACCAGGTAGCGCTTGATAAGAAACGGGCATATATGGCACACCATTTCACTATCATCGACCAGGGTCTGCCGTACGAGATCCAGGTCAAGACCAAGAAGATGGCTGCATTACACACAAAGATGCACGCGGATTATAAGAAATACGGGCCTGCGTACGTGAAAAAATATACAGAAGAAGCGTTCAGGCTCTACAGTCTCGGCTATTAATCCTCGAATGTATCTTCTAAGATCTCGGCAGTTGTACGTTTAGAATGAGAGCTGCCTGTCAACTCGTCCTTGACTATTCCGAAATACTTTAAGAGTGCGTACTGAACCAGACGACTGATACTGGGCTTACCCCTGGAATCATGGAACTGTTTCTTCTTGATCTCTTTCATGCTCTTTTGGTAGAGCTCCTCGTTCATATATATACCGTGTACTGTTGGCATCGCTTTGTTCACCTCGTTAGTTAATCAGTTAGTGCAGTATTTAAGCTTTTCCTCTTCTGATGCTATCCACATCAAAGTGTCATAAATCTCTG
>CAYQPU010000007.1:0-51563 GCA_964419615.1 uncultured Methanosarcinales archaeon
TGAAATAATAATGATTCTGTCATTAATTGCACTTGATTCTCATCAAAACCAAGTTCTTCTAACTCCTCAATGAAATTCTTTAAAGCCGCTACTTCTCTAGCAGTTATTGTGTGTCCAGATGAACTACCTGGAGATAAGCCAAAACTCTTAATTAAATGGTCAAGTTGGTCGTCAAAAAATAGTCCATGTGAGGTAGGTCCCAGCACAATATCAGAAGAATCTAGTGCTTTTTTATATTCGTGTACCATATCTCCAACAAAATACTTTCCAGTAGGGTTATTACTGTATAACTCATCCAAAACTCCTCTTAGCTGACCAGAGTTCAAAGCTCCGGTTTCATACAGACTACCAACTCTACCAACCAAAAAGGGATTGTCATCAAACAGTTTAAAGAAATCATCAGACCCCACTTTGACTCTATGAGATTTTCCATCTTTAACCAATAAAACAAAAGAATCTTCTCCCTCATCCAAAATTCTTGATACTTCCCATCCCTCATCTAAGTTATTTCCAAAGCGTAACTTAACAACATCATCCACATGCAATGCAACATTGTCAGCCATATTTGGCTTCCAACCACCCACGCCAAGCATCAAAGCAGATGCACTTGACACCAATGCAAACCCAGTCATAGTAGTGAGAGCCCCAAACCCTACCTGACCTCTCCTAAATGCTCTCCAAGCTCGTGTTGTATCTACAACATCATCTGCAATACCCATTCCTTCGGTTAAATGATTTATACCCAATTCAGTCCATGAATCAGGTAGCTGACTAGAGAGCATATTTTTAACAAAATCAACTCGTTGCACTCTCACTGATTCTGCATGATTTAGATGCATATCTCGCAGTAGATCTTCATGTATTTTTCCTTGATCAATTAGTGATTGAATTTCATAAGGATATTTTATAATTCCCTCTTCATCCATGTAAATTTTATCAAAATTATCAAAAATTAGATCAACAACTTCATTGCCTTCTGAATTTTGAACATCATAATGTGCTGCAAAGATCAATCTACTGAATTCAAGATGTGCCCTATCATACAATCCTAATTCACTGTATTGTTTTGCAGCTTCTAATCTGGCTGCAGTTGCAGCTGCTTTCGGATTAGCTTCCAAGTCAAAATTCTTTCCTCCAATTTCTACAATACCAGGGATTCCATTTGTAATATATGAATCAATAACATCAGCTCTCATACCAGGATCAGACATAGCTGCCTGTATATAGGAATTACCACCATGCAAGATATTAATCTGCGCCAAATTTAACGGATTATCATTATTTGTCTGCATATCTATTATCAATTTTCCACCAGTCACTTGGTCATTAACAGTTTTTATCCTTTCATAAGCACCTTCTTGGTCATAAAGAGCTCCTTTGATCCATTCACTTGGTGGAAATCCCTCTGAGATTGTATGCTCAATATAACCATTTAGGTAATGACGCTCCTCTTCAAAATCCGACAATCTGGATGTAAGTGACATTCTACCTTCAACCCAATTATCAACTTCATCTTCAGGAATACCTAGTTCATTGGCATCCTGAAATGCTTTTGCAAGATTACTATTATCAAGGTATTCTCTAAATAAGTTATGGCTTGAAATCTGCTCAAGCAACAGTCTGTGGTCTTTGTGTACATAGAAATTTTCAACATCAATTGGAAAGCCATCTTCATCAAGAATTTTTGTGTCATGGTGCATAAATATTTGCTTTGATGCAGGTGGTGTTTGATCACCATAAGCTTCAAGATTATAATGACTAAACAAATCATAAAAAGCGTCTCCAAATGCATTAGATATTTGTTCTTCACAGTCATCATGAGTGTTGCCAGGTATGGACATGCAAGAAGAACTTACTTCCCTAAATTGATAAAAACCTCGGATAAAATCAGAATGTGTTTCATAGTCTAACTCATCACCATAAGTATCAAATAGTTCAGCCATCATAATATGATTTGACCAAGAGTCAATCTCAGCCACTACTAAATCATATACATGGAGAGTTTGCTCGTATGATCCAAGATATAAATCTTCATTTTTTATTGAAACTTCTTTTCCATAAATGTAAAGATATCCTACTTCTTCTCCATCCTCTGTTCTACCAAGAAACTTAAATTCAATGTCATCAGTATGACCATCATCCCTGTATTCAAATACCATGTCTGTATGCAATCCCTTAACAATTGGACCATCTGTATAAAGATTAGCTGTTACATGTCCTCTTATTACTGCAGTCTCTCCAAAAACTCCAAGTGCATTAGGTGTCAAGTCCCAATAGACATAACCATCAATAATCTCTCTTTCAATTAAATCGTCAAAGTCTTCAAGTTCTGTATCTGCACATTGAATGCAGACTGCAACTGTGTCTGCGCCTTCACTTGAACGAGCACATTTTGAATTATCATCCATGCAAAAATAGCTGTCCTCAGATCTTGTGAAGATAGGTTGGCTCAGGTCAACCCCGAATTGATTTATAACAGCAGGACCTTCTACTGTTTCAACATATCTGCTTCCCTGCTTAATACTAAACTTAACATCACCTGAGAAAAAGTCATCACCTACTTGCACTTCTGCTCCATTTGCTAAGACATCTCCATCATCTAATTTAAATTCAGAATCTCCCTCAAGACCACTAAGGATCATACCATCAACCATGAAATGTCCTTCACCATGCTCGTCTGGAGGTGCTAAACTTATTTCCTCAACACCCACAATTCCAAGCGAGTCTTCGCCATTAATCACCCTGAACCCATGTAAGTCCCCGTCTGTGTAAGCCACTACTCCTTCAAAAGCTTCTAGTTCTTTGTCAGGGATATGAAATTCAACTTCATTATTTGTGATAAATACTTTATCATCTTCTTGAGTGAGAGTTATCCCTTCTTCTGATTCAATCTCAAATTCAAATCCATATGTTTCATCAAAATATCCCTTTAGTTTTTCTGCTGCATCTTCATTCTCACTAAAGGTTGATAAGTCCTCCATTTCAAAAAGGGCTTCATCCATTTGTTCATTATTAAGTCCTGCTAGCTGATCTGATGAAAGATCATTAATCACTTCATTTATTCTAGAGACTGGAACATTTCCAATTAGTTCTGCAGGAAGTAATGTTGGGTCAACAGTCTCATAATTGGTTGAACAAGCACCACAATCACATACATTTTCATAAGGAGCACAATCACAATCTGGGCAAGGTGGTGGTTCATCCACTCCACTACCACCACCTTGGCCACAGGTACCATAGTATTCACAGCCAAAAGGTTGAGCTTGTGCTATTGATGACAACAAAAGAATAAAGAATAAAGCAAGGATGAATTTCTTATCCATCATAAATCACTCCAAAGGATAACATGTAATTATCTTCATCTTTTTTTCTTGATTTGGGATCATTTAGAACATATAATTCATCATTATTTAGGAAAGGAACTATTTTAGGTAAGGTATCTAATAAAAAAGTGAGATCTCTGTAGTCAGGATTTTGTGCAATTTTATTAACAATTTTTTGAGCCAGATCAAGATTATGACCATATCTAATTTTTAGTTCAGTATTGTAGGCAGAAAAATCCTGCTTTTGTGTGCCTTTGGTAATTGAAACTGGAAATTGAAGGGTCAGCATTACTTTTTCATCCAGGATTAATACATCAGGAACTAGAGCACCATATTCAATCTTGGATCCTTGTTCTTCAAAAACTTCAAAGTCAATGCATTCCATTAAATTATCAGAAAGAAAATTTTCAAGCTCTATCTCAAGTTCAGCTCGGGTTGGAACCAATATATCTCCTTTGTGATAGTATACTGCTGTTGGAAATTGAGATAATGTAACCACAGATGATGAATCATAGTATCCACCATAATGACTTAAATTAAAGACCCCTTCTTCTCCTACATCATATAAACATTGAGTTATATATAGTTTTAAAATGCTCAAATCTTCTGCAACTATGTTACCTGAAACATTTTGGCTTGACGATCTAAAATAAATTAAGAAAGCAACGCCTATCAATAATACAATTGCAATTATAATTAGGTAAGTTACCTGCCCTTTTTTTAACATTACACCTAATTTCATAGTTTATATATAAAAAGTTTATTATTTATGAGGAATTATTATTTTCATACTTCATCATACAAAACAAAAAGTTTATATATCACTTAGTTAAATAAAGGTATTATGAGGGAAAGAGTTACTTTAACTATCGATGAGAGTTTGCTGAAAAGTATTGACAACAGTGTTGATGGGCATAATGTTAAGAATAGAAGCCATGCAGTTGAGATGCTACTCAATAAAGCACTGGGTAGTCAAATGCCTAAGCGCGCATTAATTCTTGCTGGTGGCAAGAGTAAACCTTTAAAGTCAAAATTTAAAGATACACCCCATGCCCTTACTCCTTTTAAAGATTCAACTGTGATTGAACAGATAATAAAATTATTCAAAAAATATGAGATTCAGGATATAATCATAACATTGCATCATGATGCAGATGTTATCCAAGAGTATCTAGAGAAGAAAGATCTTGGTGTGAGAATAATTTTCATCAGAGAAGATTTTCCAATGGGTACTGCTGGTGCCCTAAGAAATGCCAGAGATTATCTAAAGTCCACTTTTTTTATGACTAATGCAGATGAATTAAAAGATGTTGATTTAAAGGACATGTATATGTTTCATCTTGATCATCATGGAAAGACAACTATTACTTTAACTACTGTTAATGATCCAAGTAAATATGGAGTTGCTAATCTAACAGGTTATAATATCTTGAATTTTATTGAGAAACCAAGTAAGCAGAATGCTCCGAGCAATTTGATTAATGCTGGTTTGTATATTATGGAACCAGAAGTCATTGATTATATTCCTGATGGTTTTGCCACTTTGGAGAATGATGTTTTTCCAAAGCTTGCTAAGGAAAATAATTTATTAGGATATTCATTTGGTGGTCAGTGGTTCTCACTGAACTCAGTGGAAGAATACAGAGTTGCAGAGAAAAAATGGAAAATGGTTTAAAGGCTGTCATACTTGCTGGTGGCCTAGGTACAAGACTGAGACCACTAACTGATAAAACTCCAAAACCACTTCTGCCTGTTAAGGGTAAGCCAATTGTGCAACATGTTATTGAGAATCTAAGAAAATATAGGATAAAAGATATTGTTCTTGCAGTTTGTTTTGAAGCTGATAAGATTAAGGAATATTTTGGTGATGGAAGTAAATTCGGCATTAATTTATCTTACTGTATTGAGGAAGAACCATTGGGAACAGGGGGTGCATTAAGATTAGCGGCAAAAGATTTTAATTGTAGATTTATTGCTTTGAATGGAGATAATCTTGCGGATTTCGATTATAATAAAATGCTAGAGTTTCATAAAAAGAATAATGCAAAGATTACTATAGCACTTTTCCCTGTTGAAGATGTTACTCAATTTGGAATTGCTGATTTGGATGGTGACAAGATAATCCAGTTTATTGAAAAGCCTTGTGTTTGTGATGCACCGACTAATTTGAATAATGCTGGTGTATATATTATTGAACCTGGAGCTTTGGATTTCATGCCAAAGGGAAAGTGTTCTATTGAACGTGATTGTTTTGAAAAGCTTGCTCCAAAAGGAGAAGTTTTTGGATTTGTACACGAAGGACAATGGTTCCCAACAGATAATGTTGAAAGATATGAGCTTGCTTGCGAGAGGTGGAAAGGTGAAGATTGATAAAAGTATTTTCAAAGCTTATGATATTAGAGGTATTTATCCAGAGCAATTAAATGAAGATGTTATTTACAGGATTGGAAAAGGTTTTGTTAAATTGATCCAAGAAGAAAATCCTGATAAAGATCAGTTAACTATTGCTGTGGGGTGTGATATGAGGTTGTCTTCTCCAGCTCTTAAAAAGAGATTGATTGAGGCTCTTGTTAATGTGGGTGTTAATGTTGTTGATATTGGTCTTTGTTCCACACCGACTTATTATTTTGCTGTTGCTAAGTATGGTTATGATGGCGGTTTGATTGTGTCAGCTTCTCATAATCCTAAAGATCATAATGGCATGAAGATTGTTAGAAGAGGTGCTGAGGCTATTGGCCTTGTTAATGGTCTTGATAAGATCAGGGATTACTCAATGCAAGATATTCCTGAAAGCACAACAAAAGGTAAGGTTATTGAAAATAATAAAGCACTCAAAGATAGAACTGATTATGCTCTTGGTTTTTATGATTTTAATCTTAACAAAATAAAAGTGGTTGCGGATGTTGCTAATGCAATGGGTAGTCCTGATGTTAGGGAGTTATTTAAACATATTGATTCTGAATTAATTGAGATGAATTTTGAATTGGATGGAAGTTTTCCTGTTCATGAAGCTGACCCTTTTAAAGAAAGAAACGTGGAAGATCTTAAAAAAAGGGTAGTTGAAGAAAAGGCGGATTTGGGGATTGCTGTTGATGGTGATGCTGATAGATATTTTTTTGTTGATGAAAAAGGTGAGCTTGTTGAACCTGGGATTTTAAGAGGAATTTTTGCGGAGGTTGTTTTAAGGCATAATCCTGGTGCCAATGTTGGTTATGATATCAGGCCAGGTCAAATTACTCATGATATGATTGTTGAGCATGGAGGTAAGCCTTTTGTTACAAGAGTTGGACATACACTTATTAAGAAAAAAGGAAGAGAGGTTAATGCTGCTTTTGCAGGTGAGTCTTCTGGACATTTCTTTTTTAAAACTGAGTTTGGTTTTTATGAAACGCCTCTCATTGGTACTTTAGTATTAATGCATGAGATTTCAAAAAGAGGTCCCCTATCTAAGATTGTTGCTCCATTAAAAAGATATTTTCATTCTGGTGAGATTAATTTTGTAGTGAATAATAAATTGCAGAAATTGCATGAGATTGCTCAGGCTTTTAGTGATGGTAAAGTTTCTTTGCTTGATGGAGTAAGTGTTAAGTATGATGATTGGTGGTTTAATATTCGTCCGAGCAATACTGAATCAAAGATAAGGTTAAATCTTGAAGCTAAGACAAAAGAGAAAATGGAAGAGATGAAATCAAAGGTTATTGAGATTATTAAGTCTTAAATCCAATTTTCAAGGTTTTTGATCACTCCTTTTGGAAAAAATTCAATTAAAAAACCTTCTGCAAAATCCTCATATTGTGGAATTCCTGACCAATAAACTAATATATTCACATATCTTTTTAAGATGGAGGAGGAGGGAGGGTAAAATGGATAAACCAGATGATACGAGCGAAACACCAAAAACATTCTTTGGTGAATTAGTGCAGGATTTGTTGGAGAATGAAAAAATAAGTCCTGAAATAGCAGATAAGATTGGAGAGAGTGGAGCTACTCTTGAAAAACTTCTGTTTGGGGTTAGGGAATGGGCTGATGAGATTATGCCTGCATATATGGAAGTGGGATCAGCAGTAGCTGGGCAGGTAAGCGAATACGCAGTTTCAGAGGTCAAAAAAGCAGAAGCATTACTGAGGGGAAAAGCTGCAGAGTTTACTGGATATGCTACTACATTTGCAAAAGAGAAAATACCATTGGAAAGCTTCAAGAGACTGATTTATGTAAGAGAAGCATTTAGGGCAAAAGACGCAATTGAGCCTCTCGGGGAAACTGTTCCAATTGATATGGTGATTGGACTCTACAAGAGATATGGAGAGGATGATGAAGCAATTCTGACAGTGGAAGCTCTTTCAAGTTTTGTACAAGAGAATCAGACAGCATTGTCAAAATATGTGGCCACAAGCAAACCAAGTCCAGAAGCACTGTTTACTGCTGCAGCTACATTGTATGATGTAACTGGCAAGGATTTTGATCAGGTCAAAATCGAATTGGATGCATTAGTAGAATAGAATTTTTTATTTCTTTTTATTTGGTTTTAAGTTATGAAACTCATTGTGGTTTGAGGATCTCTCAAAATTGCATAAATGGATTTTCATCTCCCTAGAAAACTAGTTTATCAAATTAACAATGGAATCAATAAATTTGTTTGAGTGTGTTTTTTTATAGTTTTTTGCTAAATCTATAATCTGATTTTTTTCATTATTAGATAGATCTAGATGTTTGCATACTTTCTCATTTATCAGAAACTGACAAAACTGAGTTACATTATGAGGTTTTTCTGTGTATCGTGCTCTTTCAAAGTCAATTAAAATGGGTTTGCTACTTTGTATGATTATGTGCTTAACAGGATGGTGCATTTCTTCTTTGTTAATGTTGTTTTGGTCTAGTTTGTAGAGCTGGTCAAAGATCTTTTTGATTGTCTTAACCCTTTGTTTTTTGTTTGCTTCTTCTAGATAATCCAATATTAGTTCACCATCAATAAATTCCATTATAAGATAGTCTTCTTTTGCTATTATTAGTTTTGGACCTATTTCAAGTTTGTTTACTTTCTCTAACATCATTGCTTCATGAGGGATTGTATTGATTGCCTTTGATTTTGGGTTTTTGATTTTTACTGCTACCAACTTATTTTTGTAATTTCCTTTGTATACTAATCCTCTATGGCCTTTTGCAAAAAGCTCGATTTGTTTAACAATTTCAAGCTTTTTGAGAAGTTCTGTTTTTTTGATTTCATAAACATATAGCTGCTCAAAGAATAGTGACTGTTCATCTATTTGGTCAAAAGTATATAGATTGTCTTTGATTGTTTGATCAATGATTTCTTTGTTTGTTAGAGAACTAAACAAGATGAGGATTGTGCCATTGTTTGCAAGGTAATCATTTGCCAGATTTAGGAATTTCACTAAGATTTCATATCCTTTTTTTCCTCCGTATAGTGCTGGATCTTTTAGATTTTTATCTTGAGGTAGATAAGGAGGATTAAAGATTATAAGGTCAAACTTTTCTTTGACATTTGAGAATAGATCAGATTGTTTGTATTGAATTTTTTTGTTTTTTGGTGCTGATGCTATTGCTTTTTGAGAAATGTCAACTGCAAGAACATTATCTGCAGTTTCTGCTGCTTTTTGTGCAAGTATACTTGAGCCCGTACCCATGTCAAGTACTTTGCCATTTGCATATTTACCAATATGTTTTTCAAGCAAAAAAGAGTCTTCTCTTGGTTCATATATCATGAGAATAAGGGAGATTATTTCCTTTTAAAAATGTTGTCAGATTCTTTAAGATATAGCCTTACTCTATCCATTGTTGAGGCTAATAAAAAGTCTTCAATTTTCTTTTCAAATATTTCTGAAAGTTCCAAGAACTCTGTTATTCGATATGTGTTTCTTACTTTTTCAACTATGAACAAATCTCTTAATCTTAGTAATTGTCGCCTGATGTTTGATGGAGCAATGCCAATCATGGGTTGCTTCGCCCTTTTTCTTGCACCTTTAACTCTTTTTACAACTTCTGTTGAAGTTAGAAGTTTTTTTTGCTTTTTTGCTTTTAATAGAACATACAACACATCAACAATTACGTCTCTGGAATCTCCGGGTTGGAGTAATCCAAGACTTAGACAAAGCTTTCTTATTAAGGCACGGCCACTGAGCTTACCTGGCTTTTCATATTTCCTAAAAGTAAGCTCACTTAGAGGAGTATCCCTGCTTATTGCTGCCATATGTACTTTTGGAATTACCTGATATAAAAAGTTTTTGATATTTACTACCAAAAAGATTTAAGCAGTTTAGATTTTGGTTAAGAACACTTTAACCTGCTTTCCTCTGATTTTATGGTCTGCACTGTGCTCAAATTGTTTTGATGGATCTAGCTCTGAGATTTGTTGCTCAGAAGCACCAACTCTTTCTTTAATATCAGTTTTGTATTTGTCAAGAGTTTGTTTTAGTTCCTTATCAACTTGTACATAAAGCTCTATTTTATCGGATTGGTTTAGACCAGCTTTTTTCCTGAGCATTTGCACTCTTCTTACTACCTCTCTTGCATATCCTTCTGCTAGTAGTTCATTATTCATCTCGCTGTTTACAAAAATGTCTCCAAAGTTTGTTTGGGTGCATACATATCCATCTGGAGCTTCTTTTTCAATAATTAGATGGTCTTTTTTTATTGATAGGTCTGCTCCGTCTATATTAAATTTGTATTCTCCTTCTTTTTGAATGTGCGCGAGTACTGTTTGTGGGCTTGTTAAGGAGATATGTGCAATTATTTTTGCAGCCATTCCACCATAATCTTTTCTTAGTTTATTGTAGTCTGTTTTTACTTTAAGTTTTGTTTCAAATTCTTTTTTCAGAGTTAACTTTTTTACATTAGTTTGAAGTTTGATTATATCCTCTAGTTCTTTTACTGCTTTGGTTACTTCCTTTTTCTCTGTAACTATTATTGCTTCAGACAAAGGCCATCTTCTTCCAAGATTTAGTTTTTCTCTTGCATAAAGTGTTTTTTGGATTACTATGTCTGTGATTTCAAATTGTTCTTCAAGTTTTGTATTGATGAGTTTTTTGTTTGCTTTTGGCCAATCACATAAGTGAATGCTCTTTCGCTCTAGCTTAAATTCATCTCTAAGATTCATGTATATTGCATCTGTAATGTAAGGGGCTACAGGGGCAAATATTTTTAATGCTCCCATTAAGACTTCATAGATAGTATGCAGAACCATTTGTTTTTGTTTTTTGTCTCCAACACTTAATTTGTCTCTAACTAAGGTTACATATGTTCTTGACAAACTCAAGAATAAATCTTCTGCAACTAATGGTGTTTCATTTAACAAATACTTATCATAGACTTCTGTTGCTTTTTGTATTGAAGAGTTTAGTTTAGATAAAATAAATTCTTCTTCAAGGTCAAATTTCTTTATTTTCAACAAAGATGGATTAACATTATTTAGCTTGCAGTATGAGATTAAGAATTTATGAAGATTCCATAATACACCTAGGTTTCTAAATTTGACTTTCATGTCATCAAAGTTATAATTAAGATCTACACCTGGATTTGCACCACTTACCATGTAGTATCTTAAAGTATCTGCACCATATTTTTCCAAGACTTCTTCAGGTAAGATGTAATTTCCAAGTGATTTGGACATTTTTCTTCCTTGTGCATCATTGATAAATCCATGCATGTAGACTGCCTTAAAGCTTGGTTCATTCATGCTTACCATGCTTGCTACAAACAACATGTTAAACCATCCTCTAATTTGATCTATTCCTTCTAAGATAAAGTCAGCTGGGAACATTTTTTTGAATAGATCTTCTCTATGTGGATAATCAAGGCATAGCCAGGATGCAGAGCCTGCATCTATCCATACATCTAAGATGTCTGGGATTCTGTTCATTTCTCCTCCACATTTGCATTTGAATTTGACTTCATCTATCCAAGGTTTGTGAAGGTCTTTTGGAAGACTGCCAGCTAATTCCTTTAGTTCTTTTTTAGATCCAACAACAACGTACTCTTGACAATCATTACATCTCCATACTGGAAGTGGTGTCCCCCAGTATCTTTGTCGGGTTATTCCATTGTCTCTTAGGTTTGCTATCCATGAATCAAAGTTTTTAGTTCCAGCATGTTCAGGTACCCAATAAATTTTCTTGTTGAGTTTTCTCATTTTTTCTTTGAGATCTTCAATCTTAAAGAACCATTGTTTTGTGGTTCGGTATATAACTGGATTTTTACATCTCCAACAGTGAGCATAGTCGTGATCAACTTGTGTTGTAGCAATTAGTTTTCCAGATTCTTGTAGCGCCTCTACAAACTTGTTATCATCTTTTTTTGCGGTTAAACCTGCGAATTTTCCCATTGTATCTGGGAACACACCTGTTTGATCAAGATTATTAAAAGGAGGTATTCCTTCTCTGTGTCCAACTTCATAATCTTCTGGACCACAACCTGGAGCTGTGTGTACAAGCCCAGTCCCTGCAGATAAATCAACATATTCTGACGAGAGTACAACTGAAAATGCTTTTTTTGATTTTGAACTTATTTCATCATATACAGGTTTTAGTACTTCATAAAATGGATGAGTATATTTTAAACCGTTTAATTTCTCACCTAGAAATTCTTCCTCAATTTCAAATTGTTTGTCCGCAACACTACTAATGAATGTGTTTGCCAAGCCCTTGGCTACGATCCAGATTTCATTATCGACTTTTGCTCTAACATATTCTAATTCGGGATGTACCATTACAGCTAGATTAAATGGAATTGTCCATGGAGTTGTTGTCCAAATTACTAAAAATTCGTTTTCTTTTCCAACAATTGGGAATTTTACAAAAATCGAAGTGTCAGCAATATTTTGGTATTCAAGTTCGTGTTTTGCAAGTGCTGTTCCACAGTCTTTACACCAGGTCATTGCTAGTTTTCCTTCATAAAGACGTTTATTTTCATGAGCTTTTTTTACCAGCCACCAGACTCCTTCTACAAATTCTTGAGTGATTGATTGATAAGCATTTTCAAAGTCCATCCAGACTCCCAAACGTTGGAAGTCTTTGTTCATGATAAGCATGTTATCTACAGATAGCTTTTTGCATGCTTCAACAAATTTTTCAACACCATATTTTTCAATATCTTCTTTATGCTTTAATCCTAATTTTTTCATCACAGCATGAGCTGTTGGCAATCCGTGCATATCATAGCCAGCTCTATCCCAGACATTAAAACCTTGCATTCTTTTGTATCTTAAAGGAATGTCTTTTAGTGATTTGTTCCAAGCTGTTCCCAAGTGAACTTTTCCAGAAGTGTAGGGAGGTCCATCTAGCCAATAATAGATTTTTCCATTTTTGGTTTTATCTTTAGCTATTTGGTATATTTTACTTTTTTCCCAATAATCATAAACTTCTTGTTCGGTTTTTTTGAAATCATACATTTTAATTACCTCAGTTTTATACATGATATATAAAGATTTTGACATTGTTTGAGCACAGCTCAAACTAGATAATAATAGAAATAATTGATTTTCTGCAATATTTCATATATAGATAGAAGGGAGATTAGTATAAAAAGCTTTCTGAAACTACAGATTAAAACAAAAAACTTACAAATATTTAATAATATGGGATGATATTTTGCTGGTGTAAGATTTATGGTTGGTATGACCTATATGATAGCAGGAGATTACAATGCTCTATCTTCAGTTAATGCCATAAAAAGAAGGGAATCAATTAAGACTTAAATAAATTACTGGCAAAATAGTAAAAAAGTGCGGGGGAGGGGACTTTCATAATCTTTTACTAGTTTTAACCAAAGGCAGCACTCTTATGTGCTTGAGTCGTGGCCATCATGTTTTCATGAACGCCACATTATGGGACTTTATGTCCCATTACTTTTGGTCAAGCTTTTGCGCAAAGCGGAAAAGACTGATTTGAACCCCCGGACCCACTAAGGGACAGGATATCTCAGGTACAATTGAGTGTCCATCTTAAGTCCTGCGCGTTTGACCAGACTTCGCTTTAAGGATATGTGGAACAAATGCCCACACTCTACCCCCGCGTGTCTGGTATTTTTGATATGGGTTTAATCAAGTTTAAAAAATTTTCCTTTTGTTTATTTGTAACTCTGAGTACATAATGGGGTTTTCTATTTTCCTTTAGTATAGGTCCTCTCATAGTGTGTTTAAATCCCAAATCACCAAGTAATGCAGAAATATCATAAATTCCTTTTTTATTCGATGAGAAGAATCTGATGCCATTTACAGCTGAACCGTCTCCGTCAAAAAAACCTCTGATAAAAGCAGTTTTGCATTTTAAATCTCCAGTTTTTACTGCTTCTGGAACTTTCCAAGTAAAACTCCCCAAATTTGTGTAACTAATTATGTCTCTAATTATTACCATTTTACAAATATTTATTTTATTATATTTTGTGATTTTGGGATAATAACCATATTGTTGATTTAGTAAATTTTGATAATGCACAAGTAACTTGATATCCTTGTTATATAACTCAATTCTTTCAGATTTATCATTCTTATAAAATCTCTTTTTTCCTCTATCTTTACCCCAATAACTTGAAAAAGATACAATGTGTGAGCCTTCTGCACATAATAATCCCAAAATTTCTGACAGTTCTGGAGTTATTTTATTCATAAACAAATCACCTCACAAAATTAGGGAGGATTTGGTTTATAAGAGTCACGCGGGAATGTCCAGTGACATTTTAATAAATCGCAACATATATAAATACTAAATATCGTGAAATTATTAAAAAGAGGTATGATGTATGGATAAATCTAGTGAGATGATTCTTTGGTTTGATCAGGTTGGTATTGAGGATACTCCTTATGTTGGGGGGAAAAACTCATCATTAGGAGAGATGTATCAAAATTTAACTGCAAAAGGAGTTAATGTTCCAAATGGTTTTTGTATTACAGCTCATGCATATAGGTTTCTTTTGGAGCATAATAAGATTGTTGACAAGATTAAGGAGATACTAAGTGATCTTAATGTACATGATATTAGGAATCTTCAAGAAAGAGGAGAAAAAGTTAGACAGACTATAAGAGAAACAGAGTTTCCTGAAGAGTTAAAAACTTGCATTCTGAAAGGTTATAAGGATTTATGTAAAGATTATGACCATAATAGTGATGTTGCTGTTAGAAGTTCTGCTACTGCTGAAGATTTGCCTGACGCAAGTTTTGCTGGTCAACAAGAGACTTATCTAAATATTCGAGGAGAACATGCATTAATGGATGCTATTAAGAAGTGTTTTGCATCTTTGTTTACAAATAGAGCTATTAGTTATCGAGAGGATAAAGGGTTTGATCATTTTTCTATTGCTCTAAGTGTTACTGTTCAAAAAATGATTAGGTCAGATCTTGCATGCTCAGGAGTTATGTTTTCTATTGATACTGAATCTGGTTTTCAAAATGCAGCTTTTATTACTGGTGCTTGGGGATTGGGTGAGAATGTTGTGCAAGGAAAGGTTAATCCAGATGAGTTTTATGTTTTTAAACCAACTTTGAAAAAAGGTTTTAAGCCAATCTTAATGAAAAAACTTGGTGATAAAAGAATTAAGATGATTTACGATATGCAGGGCAATAAACCTGTTAAGGATGTGGCTGTAAGTATTAATGAACAGCAGAAATTTACATTAAATGATGAAGAGATTCTAAAGCTCGCGGAGTGGGCTTGTATTATTGAGGATCACTACTCTCATAAAGCTGGCCATTATAAACCAATGGACATGGAGTGGGCCAAGGATGGTATGTCTGAAAAATTGTATATTGTTCAGGCAAGGCCCGAGACTGTTCACGCTAATAAGGATAAAAACAAACTAAAAAAGTGGGTTATGAAGGAACAAGGAGATGTTGTTGCTGAAGGTCAAAGTGTAGGTGAAATGATTGGCCAAGGAAAGGCACGTATTATTAAGAGTGTTGAAGGTATACATGAGTTCCAAAAAGGAGAGGTTTTAGTTACTGAGATGACTGATCCAGATTGGGAGCCAATTATGAAGATTGCTTCTGCTATTGTTGCCAACAGAGGTGGAAGAACTTGTCATGCAGCCATAATCAGCCGTGAATTAGGTATACCTTGTGTTGTTGGTACTAATGATGGAACTACTAAAGTGCAGCAGGGTGAAGACATAACTGTGGATTGTTCACAGGGTGAGAGAGGGTATGTGTATAAGGGTCAATTAAAATTTGACATTAATGAATTTGATTTACATGATATTCCCAAGACTAAAACAAAGATCATGATGAATATTGGTATGCCATCAAAAGCTTTTGAACTTAGCTTTATTCCCAACAGTGGTGTTGGTTTAGTAAGAGAAGAGTTTATTATTAATTCATCTATTGGTGTGCATCCAATGGCTTTGATTGATTATGACAAGATCAGTGATGAGAACATAAAAGTCAAGATCAATGAAAAAGCAAAGGGATATGATAACAAGGTTGATTTTTATGTTGATAAATTAAGTCAAGGCATTGCTATGATTGCTGCTGCTTTTTGGCCAAAGGATGTTATTGTTAGGTTAAGTGATTTTAAGAGTAATGAGTATGCTAATCTTGTTGGTGGAAAATTGTATGAACCTAAAGAGGATAATCCAATGATTGGTTGGAGAGGTGCATCAAGATATTACTCAACTTTTGCGCCCGCTTTTGCTTTAGAATGCAAGGCTCTTCACAAGGTAAGATCTGAAATGGGACTTAAGAATGTTAAGGTGATGGTTCCATTTTGCAGGACTGTTGATGAAGGTAAAAAAGTTTTGCATGAGATGAGTCAGAATGGTTTGAAGAAAGGAGAGGATGGCTTAGAAGTTTATGTTATGTGTGAGATTCCTTCAAATGTTATTTTAGCTGATCAATTTTGTGAAATTTTTGATGGTTTTAGTATTGGTAGTAATGATTTGACTCAATTAACACTTGGTCTGGATAGAGATTCAGAACTGGTTAGTCATGTTTATGATGAGAGGAACGAAGCGGTTAAGAGGCTGATAAAACAAATTATTACT
Source organism: uncultured Methanosarcinales archaeon (assembly GCA_964419615.1). Lineage (GTDB taxonomy): Archaea > Nanobdellota > Nanobdellia > Woesearchaeales > JAGVZT01 > JAANXH01. The sequence goes on from CAYQPU010000007.1 coordinate 16,308, forward strand.
GTTGCAAAGGAAAAGAAAAAGAAGATTGGAATTTGTGGGCAAGCTCCGTCTGATTTCCCTGATTTTGCTCAGTTCTTGGTTGAGTGTGGTATTGATTCCATTAGTTTAAATCCAGATAGTGTAATTAAAACCACTTTGTCTATTGCTAATAAGGAAAAGGAGTTATGGATGTAGATGTTAAATCGGCAAATTCAAAAAATATTACACAATAATCGGACAATTATTCTTGCGTATGATCAGGGTATGGAACATGGTCCTGCTGATTTTAATCTAAAGAATATTGATCCTGATTATTTTTTAAATATTGCTGAAAAAGGTAAGTTTAGTGCTGTTGTGTTGCACCATGGGATTGCAGAGAAATATTATTCTAATATTAACAAAGTTCCACTTTTAATTAAGTTGAATGGAAAAACTAATATTCCTAAGATTGAGCCTATTTCAACTCAAATTTGTTCTATTAAAAGAGCTGTGAGTTTAGGTGCAGATGTTGTTGGTTACACTATTTATGATGGTAGTGCACATGAAAGAGTTATGTTTAAAGAATTTGGCAAGATTGTTGAGGAAGCTCATGATTACGGGATTCCAGTTATTGCCTGGGCATATCCACGAGGACAATTTGTTAAAGATGCACATAGTAATGAGATGACTGCCTATGCTGCAAGAGTTAGTTTGGAAACTGGTGCTGATTTTGTTAAGTTGTTTTACAATGGGGATGTTGAAGGGTTTAAATGGGTTGTTAAATGTGCAGGTAAGACCAGGGTATTGGTTGCAGGGGGGAGTAAATTAAATGAAAGAGATTTTTTGCAGAGAAGTAAAGATGTTATTGATGCTGGTGCAACTGGTCTAGCAGTTGGAAGAAATGTTTGGCAGCATGATGAACCTTTAAAGGTTGCAAAAGCTATTAGACAGATTGTTTTGAATAACAAGAGTGTTGAAGACGCTCTAAATGTTTTTTAGTGTTTTTTATTAAGTTTTACTAATTATATTTAGATAATTAGTTATATCTTCTTCTTTGTCCACTTGAATGATTCCTAGAATTGTTTCTTGAATGACCTCTTAAGTGATTTCCAAAACGACCTCTTGAGCCTCTCCTACGCCCTCTATCTGCTATGATTAATTTTACTCTTTGGGTTTCAGGAGTTTTTTCTTTTGTGATTGTTACAGAAAAATCTCTAAATATTCTTGAAAAGTTATCATGATCTATGTCAGATAATAGGTTGATTGCAATTCCCTGTTCACCAGCTCTAGCTGTTCTTCCAATACGATGAATGTACTTATTGCTTTCTTTTGGTAGGTCATAGTTGTATACTTGACTTACATCTGGTATGTGTAAACCTCTTGCAGCAACATCAGTGCATACTAACACTTTTGTATCTTTTTCTAGAAATGAGTTGATACTTCTGTTTCGCTTTGCTTGAGTAAAACCACCATGAATTGCAGTTGCATGTACTCCTTGAGATTTTAAGTTTTTTGCTATGAAATCAACATTTCTTCTAGTATTACAAAAGACCATTGCAAGTCCTTCTCTTGGTTGTTTCAAAAGGTGCAATAATAGTGAGAATTTTTGATTTCTAGGTACATCATAATAGATTTGTTTGAGTTTGGTTGGATCTACAAAGCACTCAACAGAGATTTTTTCAAAATCGTCAATAAATCTTCTTGCTAGTTTGTTTACACTGTCATTAATTGTTGCTGAAAATAATAGTGTTTGTCTGTTTTTTGAACAATTACTTATAATTCTTTCAACATCATCAATGAATCCCATGTCAAGCATTCTGTCAGCTTCATCAAGTACAAGAACTCTCACGTTTTGAAGATTAATTGTACCTCTTTGTAAATGATCAAGAATTCTCCCAGGAGTTCCTACAACAACATCTGCCTTTTTTAAGCCGTGTATTTGATGATTAATTGAGACACCACCATATACTGTAACAAATCTTAGTGAGCGGTATTTGGATAATTCCATTAATGAATTATTAACCTGCACTGCCAATTCTCTTGTTGGTGTTAGAACTAAAGCTTGAATGCCTTTTCCACTTTCAGAGTTAACTATTGCTGTTCCAAAAGCAAGTGTTTTGCCTGAACCTGTTGCAGCACCCGCTACAATGTTCTTTCCTTTGATAATTAAAGGTATTGATTTCTCTTGAATTGGTGTTGGTTGTTCAAAACCCAATTCCTCTATAGATCTTAACATATCTATACTTATTCCTAATTGTTTAAATTTTTTCATTTTAATTTGTATCCAAGAAAAAGTCAATTAATTAATGCTCTTTCTTATGCACTAAGGGGTGGTAGTGAAGATTGATTTATAAGTGTTATGGTAGTAATGTTAATATATAAGTGGGATATTATGATATATATGTATAATGATTTGATTGATGAGCTTAACCAGGTTGGAGACCCAGATAAAGCTAGGCACCATTCTAGGTTTTTTAAGACAGGCAAAGAAGAGTATGGTGAGGGTGATGTTTTTTTGGGTATCAAGATGCCTGTGCAGAGAAGTATTGCAAAAAAATACACTAAAATGAGTTTTTGTGATGTTCAAAAACTTTTAGATAGCAGGATTCATGAACACAGGATGACTGGTTTGATTATTCTTGTTAATAAGTTTAAGAAAGCTGATGATGAAGGTAAAAAACAAGTTTACGAATTTTACATGCAGAACTTAAGGAGTGTTAATAATTGGGATTTGGTTGATGTGACTTGTCCAAATATTGTTGGAGCTTTTTTGTTTGATAAAGATAAAAGCGTTTTGTATGAGCTTGCCAAGTCAGAGGATTTGTGGGAAAAAAGAATTGCTATTATTTCAACCATGTATTTTATTAAATATGGTCAGTTTGAAGATACACTTAGAATTTCCAAGATTTTGTTAGAGGATACGCACGATCTTATCCACAAAGCTGTTGGATGGATGTTAAGGGAAGTTGGTAAAAAGGATCAATCAGTTGAAGAGGATTTTTTAATGCAACATTGTAAAAGGATGCCCAGAACTATGCTAAGGTATGCTATTGAACGGTTTGAGGAGAATAAAAGAAAGCATTATCTAAATGTACTTAGCAAGGATTAGACAATATTGTTAAGCTCGGTAACGGTATAGGTTTAGAAATGATTTCATCTGTGTTTTAAGTTGGTTCACTTCACTTTCTAAAAGGCCTTCATGCTTTCCCACATACGTTTTAAAGATGAATTTGTCAAATACAGTTCTAATAAATACAAATGATGGCTTACTTTCCCATCTTCCTTCATAGTCTGTTTCTAAGAATCCATCAAGCAGGATTTCAAGCCGACCTTGATTGACTTTGACTTTTTTCCCATCTACTTCTATTTCAACTTCTTTAATGTCAAACATCCTTATGAAAATTCGGATTATGATTTTGGCATAGTCTGATAATTTTTTGTATGGTTGAAGTTCCAGTTCTATGTATTTTCCTTCTGGCTCAACTTTTTCCAGGTTATTAATTTCTCTTTTATCATATCCTTTTTCCCAAAAAAAACGGTCAATCATCATATAAAAATCTTTGACATTAAATAAACCTTCATAATTAAGGCTTAAACCATCCACAATGATTCTTACTTCTGACATTTTAATACACGTTTCCTGCTGTTTCCATACCTAATTGTTCTTTAAATAAGTTGTGTAAATCATATGTGATATACCAAAAAGGATCAGCTATTTTGAGCTGAAATTCTCTTTTAATTACAAAATTAAAATAGAACTTGTAAAGTTTTTCTGTAAACGGGTTTCCAGACCATCTGTTTTGCCAATCGACTTCAACAACCGGATCAAAATAAACCCAGAATCTACATTTCATCATTTTTTTCTTTTTACCATCTTTGATTGCTTCAACTTCTTCTATGTCAAAGATGTGAAAGTACATTTCCATTCTATAACGGTAAAAATCATCAAGTTTTCTTGTGGCATGCCATTCAATTTCAAGTTCAGGAGGTTTGTCTTTGTACAAAACTTCATAAAAATCATAACCTCTTTTTTTAAACCAAGCAACAACTTTTAGATATAAAGCGTCAAAATCTACTACCCCAGCATAACGTAAGAAGTCGATTCTACCAGCTGATAGTCTGCTATCATCTCCACCTAGCACAGAATAGGATTCCATATATTTAGAAAATTGGACAAGAGAGTTTATATAATTTTCGTATACTTAATATGCAAATTAATATGGGTCAGAACCAATTGGTTTTCTATCTTCCTCTCTGAGTTCAAATTTCTCAACAATTAACTCAAATAGTTGAGGCTCGATTTTAAGAATATCTTTTATTGTTAGATAACCAGTCATTTTTCCTTTGTATATTACAGGAAGATGCCTGACATTGTTATCTCTCATTACAACAAGTGCCTCATATATATCAGATTCAGGGTTAACAGATATTATCTCAGTTACCATTATGTCTTTAACTTTGGTTTTTTCTGAGTCTATTTTTTTTGCTACTACTTTTCTGACAATATCTTGCTCAGTTAGAATTCCTTTGAGTTCTTCCCCCTGTATTACCATCAAGCTTCCTACGTGCTTGTCCTTCATCAAATTTGAACATTCAAGAATTGTGGTGTCTGGCTTTACCACTACAGGTTTTCGGGTCATGGCATCCATTACAAGGTATCCAGTTTTAATTGTCATAAAATATTCCCCAAAATAGAACTAATGATTGCCTAAAATAAAAACCTTTCGGTTTTGTATGAGAATATATGAATTATTAACTAAATTAGCGTAAATAATGAAGAAAAAAAAATTAAAAATTAACCATTACTTGAACATCTTTGCCAAAGATTTCTTTGAGATCTTCAAAAATTGGTTCTTTAATAAATACTTTTGAAGGAATCTCAATTTTTGCTAATGCTTTTTCCAAATGCTCTAGTGAAGATCTCTTTACTGTACCTAGGCTACCATCTGGCTTGATTGGAGCTTTTGAGATCTCTTTTTCTTCGTGGTCTATGTCATGGATAATAAAGGCATCCTTATCAAGTAGCAGAACCTCTCCAAATCTTTTACCGTGTTTGACTCGGATTTTTGTTCTTTCAAGCTCTCTTCCTCGTTTTCTTTGCATGTACTCTACTAAGAATTTGACAAGGTTCCTTGAATCTTTCTTGACTTTTGCTATTGTTGATTTTGTGATCTTTCCTGCATCATGATCTTTTTTCGCTTTCATGATTCCATTTAATACTCTTAGATATTTCTCAGGTATTTTACCCTGGTCAATCATCTCATCTTCGAATTTTTTAACAATGTCAAGGTCGTCAACTTTTTCCACTCCTTCTAGTCTAAGAATGTCTCTAATTACAGTTACTGTGTTATCATAGATGTCAACAACTGATTTCTTTTCTTTTACTTGTTCAATTTCTTCAAAGAGCTTTTTGATTCTTTTCAAATATTTGTCAGCATTTGATTTTAGTTCATCAAGTTCTTTACCAGTAATTTCTTTTTTTGTTCCATGCTCAACATCCTTTCGGAGTTTGACATTTCTATCAAGAATTTTAACATAGCTTTCTTCAAGCAATTTCTCTTTTTTAACAAAAACCTCTCTTAACATTTCTGCTGTTTCTGATGGTGCTGGAGGAGGCATACCATAGAGCATTAATGCAGCTTGGCTTGGAGTTAGGATTGCATAATAACAATCTTCCATTGCCATTCTTTTCATTTTCAAATCAATGGTCTTAAGCATTGTTTCTCCAGTGTTCATGAACATATCAATTGCTTCTGATGAAGGTTTTATTTTACCCATTTTCAACAATTGTTTCCATGGCATAAACATTCCTCTATCATAGAATGGAACTCCATCTCTAAGTAATGTGAAGATTATTGGGTTAGCTTCCTTTAGATTGTCCCAGAAGTCAGTCAGGATGTATACTTGGATGTTTAGTTTGTTTTTAATTCCAGTAAGTTCTCCTGCTTCAATACCCATACCAATTATGATTGCTCGTAGTTTGTCTTTTAGTTCAGCACGAGTCATTCTTTTAACGTCTGTATCATCAATTACGATCCATACATCAATATCAGAAGTTGGTGATGCTCTTCCTTGAATCAAAGAGCCTGCCAAGACATAGTTAACTATGTATTTTTCAAACTTTTTTAAGACCATTGTCTTGTGGACTTCTGAAATCTTAATTGCAGCGAGCATTCCTTTGTCATAGATTGGGGAACCCATTGCTATTGTTCGAAGTAGATCATATTTTGCATCATAACAGTTTTGCCATAGTTCTGAAAGAATAATAGTGTTAACAGTAAATCCCTTATCAATATCTTTGGCCATTTTGTCAATTATGACTGCTAATTTAGATTTAAGCTCGAATTTGGCCATTTTTTTGCTGTCAGAATCATCTACCAAAACTAACAAATGAGTTTGTTGTTCTGGTTTTGCTGCTGGCTGTTGTGGCACTAGTCCTGGTTTCATGGTTGGTGCCATTGGAGGCATACCTGGCCTACCTGGAGGCATTGCTGGCATTCCAGGATAAGTTTGAGCTTTTGGAGGAGGAATTAGTGCTATTCCCATGATATATTTATCAAACTTTTTTACAACTTGAGATTGGAATTTGTCTAGTTTTCCTTTTAGTGCTTTGAGTTTTTTCTGAGCATCTTTTGGAAGTTTCATTCCTAATTGCTCGAATTTTTCATCAACTTTAACTTGAGCTTTTTTCTCAATTCCTTTTGGTTGAGCTGTTTTTTTTGCTGTTTTTGACTTTGATTTTTTAGAAGTTGTTTTTTTAGTTGTTTTTTTTGCCATTTTACCTCGCACTAATCTTTGTTTATATATAAATTATTCGATAGAGAATTTTTTCTCTTGCTTAAGTGCTGTTGGTGCACTTCCTCCATGCCATGTTAATCTTGGTCTTACTCTTATTGGAAATATACGTTCGTTTGTGTCATCAAATACTATTGCTGATCCTTTTTCTCTTGGCAGCTCATTTATGTATTTGTCTAAACTTTGCTGCATATAACTTTGCATGAGCATGCCAAGAGCTTCAACATCAAGTTTTGCTGTTAGTCTATGCGATATTACTGTGTCTGATTGTGTCATTACATCAGTGTGTATTTTCCCGGGTTGTTGTGAAGCAAGGATTAGACTTATACCAGGTTGTCTTCCTTCTCTAAGGATTGTGATTAATGGTCCTGATGCTAAGGTTGATCCTTCTCTTGGTAAGAATTCATGTGCTTCATCTATTACTAACCAAACTAATGGTTCTTCTGTGGTTGAATCTTCTTGACTAAATGGAGACATTGATTTGTGCACAGATTGGTATTCTTCTGTTCTTCTTGCAATCATTCTTGCAACAAAGAGTTTTTCTGCCACTAAACCTATGACTAATGATCTGATATGATTTGATCCTGCTGTTGTTGCATAACAACTTACATCTAAGACTGTGATTTTGCCTGGATTGATTAGGTCCTTTAGTTTTGTTCCTTCTTTGTCAAATAGTCCCCATGATTTTGCTGTTTCAAATCTGTTGATTGCAGCTTCTTTTCCATGATCATCATAGGTTTTTATTAGGTCAATAATATCTTGAAGTGAGTAATTTTCTATTTTGTTTTTTATTTCTGATATTGCTCTCATTATCAAGACACCATGAGGTTCGTTAACATCCAATTCAAATGTGGTGCACCAGTCTTCTGGCGCTAGTTCTGAGGGTTGGATTGAGAATGGAAAGTCTGTTGGAACACCACTGTCTTTGAATTGTTGAAAGTATCCTTTTGGTGTATAGATTTGAACATCTAATCCTTTTGGCTCCATTCCCCATTTTTCTAAAAGAGTTCTGTCTTGTTCATTTGGATATTTCATGGTCCAGTATATTCCCATTGTGTCAAGCATTATTATGCTGAGTTTTTTAGCAATTTCTTCGGGTAGAGCTACCATTCCTTCTGCAACAACTCCCATTGAATAGCTGTTATGTACAATAATATCATTTGCAGTGAAATTATGAAGGTTGGGGACTGATATATCATAAACCTCAAAAGATCCATTAAACTTATTTATCTCAACGATTTCATCCCAGAATATATCCGATCCGGCTAGTGCTTTGATTCTTTTATTATTATCTAATTCTGCAATTTGAAGAAGCTTTTGTCTTGAGGGAGCATAATTTATGCTGCTTCGAAGAGCCTTTGGAGTTGAATAACCCATCTCTCTGCCAATCTCTGCCCAGTTTTGAGGTCTGTAATAATCCCAAATCTCCTTTGGAATAGTGTCAATATTAGGATTTCTCTTTACTGAATTAATTTCAACAAGAGCTTTAGATTGTTTTGTTTGCTTATCTCCAAAAAAGCCAATTTCATGGATGAATTTTTCAACATTTTCTGAGGAAAATACAATCTCATAGGTGATAAAAGTTTTTTGATTCAATTTATGCTTTTTCTTCCTAATTCTACACAAAATCCCAAATCTCAAGAGTAAATGCTGCACTTGATGTATTAGTTTTTTAGAACTTGATGAGTAGCTAACTTGCCAAATATCAGAATTTGTACATTTCTTTTTGTATATACTTCCATCACAACTGAATAATCTGTTTAAGAATATTGATAATTTGTGCTTAGGTAATTTTAAAATACACTTTGGAATTGTTTTGTCTCCTGATTTCTTCTTATACAGATTTGTCTTTTCCAGCAAGATTCTAATTGAAGTTTTCTCATGCTTAATATAGGATCCTTCTAAAAACCTTCCATCAACATCTCGATTGATGTGATAATCCAATACTTTTCTTTTCTTTGAAGATGTTATATCGAATTGACATGAACTATTTTTTAAGGATCTCACATTTAAAGTATTATCAAAGGTAGCAATTGCTTGTTTAAAGTCATTAACTAATTTGGAATCAGTATTTGTAAAAAATATTTTCTTCCCAAGATGACCTTCAGCAATTAGGTATGCTAATATCTTTACTTCTGATTCAGAAATATCATATGTTCCAAAATACGGTGCAGCTCTCGGAGTTGCTATTCTATCTCCAACTTTCAATCTATTTGTTGGGACCCAACCCTCAATTTTTAGTAAGGGATGATCTGGAGTAAGATTAATTGTTTTTCCGCTTCTTAGTCTAACTTCAAATAGTTTATTTGTTTCTCTTTTATAGAATCCTTGTTTTTCATTTGAGACAATCTTTAGAGAATGATTCAATCCGAGAATTCTGTTAGTATCATTATCTAAATCCTTTATTGGTATTGTATCTCCATTATCCAAGGTTATTAAAGTATCTCCGTGAAGACACTTTCCAGAACCTCTTTTTCCGCATATGAATAAAACATGTGAACTTGTTACGTCCATTAGAACTTTGTTTGATAATGAAGTTGTTTGTCCCATCTGGACATAGTGTTTTCCAAGAAGTATTGTGCCTTTTAATCCGAACTTTTCTTTGTCTCTAGGTTTTCTACCTATTACAATGTCATACATATATATGAGTTTGGTTAGAATGGTTATAAAGATTTTGGAGTACTTGGGAGTGATGTTAGATGATAAATTATAAATAAGTGGCCTTTGCTGAAGGTTTTGAAATTATTAAAGGTATTAAACATAAAGGTATTAAACAAGTTGAAGTAAAAACAGTTGGATTTCCAACTAAAGCAGTATATTTGACATGGACTGCAATGTCACTTGGTCTAATAACATTGGCTAAAATTAATCCCTCAGATCTTGAGTATTTTGAACAATACCACTCACCAAGAGATCCTTATAAAGACGCATTTGATGGTTTTCTTAATTGTATCTATCCACCAAGAAAATGGTGCGATCCCTACAGAAAAGGTTATGGTTATGAAATTCAGTATTAATAGATCTTAATCCAAAACCTTTATAAATCACTTATTCTCTCTGTTTCAGTACCGATGATTAATGATGGCTTTATATAAGCCTGAGAGAGGTATTATATTCTAATATCCTCTTATAAACACTGGAGGTTTGAAAAATGGTATCAAAAGAATTAATGGACAAGGCTTTTGAAGCTATAGAAATAGCAAAAAGTAGTGGCAAAATAAAGAAAGGTACAAATGAGGTTACAAAGACTATTGAAAGGCAGACTGCAAAATTAGTTGCTTATGCAAAGGATGTTAGTCCGCCTGAGGTTGTTATGCATCTTCCTTTACTTGGTAAAGAAAAGAAAGTACCTGTTGTTGAGGTTTCCTCAAAAGAAGAGTTAGGAGCTGCTGCAGGTATTGGAGTTCCAACTGCAAGTGTAGCAGTTATTAATGAGGGCAAAGCAGGTAAGTTGATTAAAGAGATTGCAGCTGAACTAGGTAAATAAAGATGGCATTTAAAAAGATGCGGAGACGGGATAAAAAAGTAGATGCTTCTGGCTCAAAAAAGGCAGTCAGATTTTTGATGGCTGTTCCTGCTAGAGTTGAAGAGGTTATTGGCCGAACTGGATCCAGAGGAGAAGTTATTCAAGTCCGATGCAGAGTTTTAAAAGGTAGAGATGAGAAAAAAGTTATGAGACGAAATGTCAAAGGTCCTGTGAGAAAAGGAGATATCCTTATGCTTAGAGAGACAGAAATCGAAGCAGGAAGATTATCACAATCAAGGAGATGATCATATGAAATGCAGTTTTTGTGGATATAATATTGAGAAAGGAACTGGAAAGATTTTTGTTAAAAAGTCTGGAAAGATTCTAAATTTTTGTTCAACAAAGTGTGAGAAAAGTACACTTAAGTTAAAAAGGAAACCTCGAGTTGTCAGATGGACAAAGGAATTTAGAAGGGAGGCGAAAAAATGATGGAACGAACTCTTATCTTAGTTAAACATGATGGTGTGCAGCGTGGTCTTGTTGGAGAGATTATTAAAAGATTTGAAGACAAGGGGCTTAGAATTGCAGCCTTAAAAATGGTGCATCCTGATAAAAATATTGCTGAAAAGCAGTATAGAATGACACCTGATTGGATTGAAAAGCTTGGTAATAATACTCGAAAAGCTGCTGAGAAAAGCGGTACTAAAATGGATGAATCTAATGAAGAGATTGCAGCAAGAGTTAAGAATTGGCTTATTGGCTATCTTTGTGAAGGTCCTGTTGCAGCAATGATTTTTGAAGGTTTTCATGCTATCGAGATTGGCAGAAAGATTGTTGGTCATGCTGAGGCAAGACAGGCAGAGATCGGAACTATTAGAGGAGATTATACAGTTGATTCTTATGAGTTAGCTGATAAAGATCAAAGACCAATTAGAAATATTGTGCATGCATCAGGTAACAAAGAGGAAGCACAAACTGAAACTAGTTTGTGGTTTGCTGAGCATGAGATCTTTGATTATGATTTACATAGATGGAAGATAATGCATTGAGGTGAATGATATGAAGCTTGTGTTTATTGCTATGCCTGCAGCTGGAAAAGGAACTTATGCAGAGATATTAAAGAAAGATTTGAATATTCCACATTTGTCTTTTGGACAGATTACTAGAGTTGCTGCTGCTAATGGAGATGCAACTGCAATCAAGGCTGTTGAGTACCAGAATAAAGGATTGTACACTCCTGATGATATTGTTGTTGAGATTTTTAAGAAAAGATTGAGTGAACCAGATTGTGAAAATGGTTTTATTCTTGATAGTACTCCAGGCAATGTTGCTCAAGCTAAAGCATTTGAAGATTTTGTTAAAATTGATAGAGTATTGTTTTTTGATGCTCCATTTGATGTTAGAATGCACAGAATTACTGGAAGGTTAACATGCAAAGAGTGTGGTCAGATTTATCACAAAATTGAGGTGCCACCTAAACAAGAAGGTGTTTGTGATAAGTGTGGTGGGGAGCTTTACCAAAGAGCTGACCAACAAGAAGATGTTGTAAAAAAGAGATTTGAGACTTATGAAAAGATGATCAGGCCACTAGTTGAATACTATAAAGAGAATGGTTTGCTTAGAACTGTTGATTCATCAAAATCAATTAGAGTTGCTAAAGATCAGATTATGGGAGATATTCACAAGGCAATTGAGGATTTAAAATGATGATTGGAACCAAAGAGATACTCAAGAGGTCAAAAGAAGATGATCTTCTAATGAATCTAAGTGAACGTGAACTTAACAATCCAGAAGGCGTTGGTATTGATCTTAGGCTTGGTAAAGTTTACACAAAACTTGATGCAGGCTTTCTGGGGATTACTGAGAGAAAAACCCCTAATGTAAAACTTGTTGCTAGTTTTGATCCAGATGAGAAGAAGAGTTTTGTTATCAAACCTGGGGAGCATGTACTGGTTGAGACTGTTGAAAAGGTAAATATGCCTGATGATTTGGTAGCAACAATTATTCCACGTACTACTTTGTATAGGTGTGGAGTTAATATTCATACTGGACTTTGTAATCCAGGTTATAGTGGTACATTAACATTTGCAATGCAAAATGTTGGTGATCATGATTTTAAAATTGAGATGGGTGCAAGGATCGTTAATATCTTGTTTCATCCAATTAAAGGTGAGCTTCATCGTACTTATGAAGGTCAATGGCAGGGCGGTAGAGTCACGACTGCTGGAGAAATTGAAAAACAGATATAGGTGAAAATTATGGCAAAAGAAAGAATGGTTGAGAAAGTTACGAGGTTGATGAGAACTCCTGCTCAAATTAGAAATATTGGTACTGTAGCCCATATTGATCATGGTAAGACTACGTTCTCTGATAATTTATTGGCAGGATCTGGTATGATGAGTCATGATCTGGCAGGTAAAGCTAGAGCACTTGATTTTCATGAAGATGAAGCTGAAAGAGGTATTACTATTGATGCTGCTAATGTTTCTATGGTGCACAATTTTGGAGATAAAGAGTATTTAATTAATTTGATTGACACTCCAGGACATATTGATTTTAGTGGTGATGTTACCAGAGCTATGAGAGCTGTTGATGGTGTTATTGTACTTTGTTGTGCTGTTGAAGGGGTTATGCCTCAGACTGAAACTGTTTTAAAGCAATGTTTAAGAGAAAGAGTAAAACCAATTTTGTTTATTAATAAGGTTGATAGGATGATTAAGGAACTGCAGCTTACTCCTGAACAGATGCAAGAAAGATTTGTTAAGATTATTCAGAATGTTAATGAATTGATTGATTCTATTGCTGAAAAGCAATACAAGCAAGAGTGGCAGGTTAATGTTAATGATGGAAGTGTTGCATTTGGTTCTGCTTATCATAATTGGGCCATGAGCATAAACTATATGAAAAAGAGTGGGCTTACATTCAAAGATATTATTGATGCTTACCAAAGTGCAGATAAGGATGATATTAAAAAGTTGGCAGATAAGGCTCCAATTCACGAGATTATTCTTGATGCTGTTATTAATCATCATCCTGATCCTAAGGTTTCACAAGCCTATAGAATTCCAAAGATTTGGAGAGGAGACTTAGATAGTGAACTTGGTAAGGCATTGATTACATGTGATAATCAAGGACCTTTGACTTTTGTGTGTACTAAGATTGTTGTTGACAAACATGTTGGAGAGGTTGCTGCAGGAAGGTTATTCTCTGGTACTGTGCGACAAGGTGATACTGTCCACATGATTGGAAAAAAGAAAGAGGTTAGATTACAACAGGTTTGTGTGTTTAATGGTGCAAAAAGAGATCTTGCTGAAGAAGCAACAGCAGGTAATATTATTGGATTAATTGGTTTAACAGATGTTTTTGCAGGTGAGACTGTTTCAAGTGATCCAAATATGGAACAGTTTGAGTCTATTAAACATTTGTTTGATCCTGTTATTACAAAGGCTATTGAACCTAAGAAATCATCTGAACTTCCAAAGTTAATTGAAGTTTTGAAGGTTGTTGCTAAAGAAGATCCGTCTATTCAGGTTACTATTAATGAAGAGAGTGGTGAGTATTTAATTTCAGGTATGGGTGAACTTCATCTTGAGATTATTGAGAACAGAATTAAGAGTGAGAAGAATTTTGAGGTTAATACTTCTCCACCAATTGTTGTTTATAGAGAGACTATTACCAAAATGTCATCAGATAGTATAGAAGGTAAGTCTCCAAACAAGCATAACAAGATTTACTTTAGAGTTGCTCCTTTACCAGAGAAGATGAGAGAGGCAATTAAAAGCGGCGAGCTTCCACCAGGAAGGATGAAAAAGTATGACAAAGAAGTTGTGGAAAAGCTTGTTGAGTGCGGGATGGAAACAAAGGTTGCAAGAAAGGTTAAAGATATTTATAATGGGAATTTATTCATAGACAATACAAGAGGTATTGTGCATATTCAAGAGATTATGCAGATGGTGCTTGATATTTTTGAGGATATTATGAATGTTGGACCTATTGCTAGTGAGCCTTGTATTAATGTGATGGTTTATCTTGATGATGCAAAGCTTCATGAAGATGCAATTCATAGAGGTCCTGCTCAGATGTTCCCGGCTTTTAGAGAAGGTATTAGAGGAGCATTTAGGGTTGCAGGCCCGGTTATTTATGAACCAAAGCAAGTGCTGCAGTTTGAAGCTCCTTATGATTTCATGGGCGATATTGTTAATATGATCTCGAGTAAGAGAGGGCAGCTTATTGATACTGACCAACAGGGTAAGATTGCTATTTTAAAAGGTAAGTTGCCTGTTGCAGAAATGTTTGGTTTAGCATCTGATTTGAGAAGTATTACTAGTGGTAGAGGTAATTACTTTTTGGTTGATCAGATGTTTGAGAGATTGCCTGGTGAACTGCAAGAGAATGTTATTAAGAGAATTAGACAAAGAAAAGGTCTAAAAACAGATTAGCAGATTACAGAACATCCATTATGACGATAACATTCAGTGTGACATAATGTATCATTAGTACAGAATACATAGTTGTTATCTTCGGTGCATGCAGAACAGTCTGATTTACAGCAGTCTCCAGGTGAGTTTGTTGGTGTTTCATTTCTTAGAAAGTCACATACTTTGTTACATGCATAGTCTGTATCTTGATCACATATTGAAACATAGTTTTGTTTTACTTCAATTTGTAGTATTCTAGCTCCATGATTGAGGGTGTTTATGTCAAAGACAATATCAACATCTGCAAAGTATAATAATTCAGATGTGGTTCTACCATTTGAATAGTTAAAAACAATGGAGTTGTTTCTCTCAATATAAAGATCCTGTACTCCTTGGGGTAAAGTTAATTCTAATGTTGCTTTTGATGCAGGTGTTTTTGCAAGTTGGTTTACTGTCCCAACAACTGTTTTACCAAATTTGTCTAGTTGAGCTCTTTCTAGGTTTTCTTGTTGTTCACCTGTTTCTCTTGTTAGAAAAAAGAATGCGGTTGTAAATAAGAATAAGGCAAATCCAGCTACAATTAAAGCTTCTGTTGAGTATTGACCTCTTTTTTTCATAAATGTGTTTTAAACTGAGTGGAATATAAACTTTTCTGAAAATACTAGTTTTATTCATACGAAATGTTTTTATATCAACCTGATACTAAGGAGAATATGCAATTTTTAATTATTGGTTTGGATGGTGTTGACCCGGATGCTATGAAGCGTAGACTAGCAAATAGAGAAGCCCACATTAAACTTGGAGATGATTTATTAAAATCAGGTAATATGTGGTATGGTGCTGCAATTAGAAATGATCAAGGTGAGATGATTGGTTCTGCATTGTTTATGGATTTTGAATCTGAGGGAAAACTTCAAAAATGGCTTGATGTAGAACCCTATGTTACAGGCAAAGTATGGAAATCCATTAAGATTCATAAATGTAGTACACGCGATCCATGGCAATTTAACAGAAGTAAAGAATGGTTTGAAAAAAGAACTAATAGCAAATATAAAAAATAACAATAAGAATTCCCAAACTTTTATTAACTAATTCTCTAATTAAATTTGTATGGGAAACTGGGAGTCTGTTTTCAAGGATAAAGGTAAATTTTTTCATAAGCCTCACAAAGATGTTGTAAAACTAGTCAAGCTATTAAAACAAAACCAAGTCAATGAGGTTTTAGACTTGGGTTGTGGGAGTGGAAGACATGCTGTTTTTTTGGCAAAGAATGGTTTTGATGTTTATGGTATGGATAACAGCAAATCAGGACTTGATCACACAAGAAAATGGCTAAAAAAAGAAAGTTTAACAGCAAAGCTAAAAAAAGCTAACTGTTATGAAAAATACCCATATAAAGATAATTTCTTTGATGCAGTGATTTCTGTTCAGGTTATTCACCATGCTGTTATTAAAGATATTGAGTTTTGTATCTCAGAGATTAAAAGATGTCTTAAACCTGGAGGTATTGTTTTTGTTACAGTTCCAAAAACAAAGAAAAACAAGTTCAGGTCAAAAATAAAGATGATTGCTCCAAGAACATTTGTTCCTTTGGATGGTCTTGAAGTGGGTACACCGCATTATCATTTTAATAAAAGTAAATTAAGAGAATGTTTTAAGGATTTTAATTTGTTAGATTTGTATGTTGATGAGCTTAAGCATTATTGTTTTCTTGGTAGATTAAAAAATAGTAACAATTAATGTTGTTATCATTAAACAAAATCAGCCAAATTCAATTCATCTGCTTCGATCATAATTTTATCTTTATAACCTGAGGGCACAAATATTCCTAAGATTCCTGCTGTCATGGGTAGGTGTAATACTCCTGCTGGAACAGTGTATCCTTCACCTGAGTTTAAACTTGTTACTGTAATCAGGTCTCTTTTTGATTCAATTAATTTTGTCAAAGTTTCTTCATTTATCATTTCTTCCGAAAGATTTTCTCCTCTTAAGTCCAACTTATAAATGTCACAATCTGCTTTGGTTTCTACTCCTTCCACTATCCCGTCTCTTATTGTATAGGTCTTTTCACCTTCTAGGTAAAAACAAGTTGGTCCAGGACCTTTGTTGTTAGAGTGTACTTCAGCAAGGTATATTCCTCTTTCTTTATCATTAATAAATTCTATACCAAATACTCCTGGTGCAAGATCATCATATCTGACTGGTATTATTTTGGGCATGTTTATCAAGTTGTATTAATTTGAGCTTGTTTTTAAATCTTTCTAAAAAGTTACCACTTATCAATGATAAATTGTTCTTGTTCCAATTCAACAATTATTAAATAATCTGTCCCATTATCTAAAACCATGGACTTATCTGCATATAAACAAGAATTTGATGGTTATGTGGAAAAGTATATTGAATGGATTGATAGCTGCAAGCAGGGAAAGGATACTAAATCTGTTTTAGGAGAATTACTCAGTGGAACAAGTTATCTTTTTAGCATACTTAAGCAGGGGAGTGTGGTTGAAGTGCGTTCATATCCTGATCTCTTTCCAAAAAATTTTGATCCTACACAAAGAGATACAGTTGCTTTAGGTTCTGATTGGAGAATAGTTCAACAAACTCTTGATAAAATAATTTCAAATGATGCTCAAGACTCAGAGCTTACAGTTGAACAAGCAGAAGCTGGGAAGAAATTTGCAGAAAGAATATATGAAAACATGAGAGAATCCTATGCATTGTTTGCCTTTTGTGAGTCTAGATAATAGTCATCAAAATGAGTTAACAATTCTGATGTTGAGTAAATTCTAATCACACTCTGGTCTTTAAGCTTTTTGTCATTACTCCAAATATCACATTTAAGTTTTAATGCCAAAGCAAAATAATCAACATCATTTTCATCAGGGCATATTTCTTGTGATTGTGAGATGAATTTTTCAGTTTCTTTATTTGAAACAGTTTTGATTTTCTTTTTTAGAATCAGCATAAGCCTGTTAAATTCAATTTCGCTTCTTTCTGATTTTATTAATATAACATCTTTATATTTTTCAAATTCTTGAAAAATAAATTCTGGTGCAAATAAATTAAGATCTAATTCAAACATAAGATCCTCAGTTTTCCCTGATTTGATTAGAACTGAAAATAATACATTTGCATCCACAACAAGGTCCATCTTACATTCTTCTTTTTGCTAGTTTTTTGTTTAGTTCTTTTCCAAATTTAATCGCTTCTTTTTCCGTCAGAGTGCTTTTAGACTTGAATTTTTTTATGAACTCCAGATCATCTATCTTTTCAGTAAATGCTTGTCTTGCAACGGCACTCCAGTTGATTTCAGCGAAGCTATCCATTTTGTGTTTTAAGTCATCTGGTATTGACAAAGTTAAATTTACCATAAAACCACCTCGTGCGTATATGTGTAAACACATGGATACACGAAATGATATAAAAATGTTTCTTTTTTGACAAATATCTTTTTTAATCTAAGTTTTATAAATCATATCCCCAAATTTATTGATTTTTTCCGAATTCAATTATTAAAAACACATTAAGAATTAGAAGTAATTACCCAATATAATTAGTTTCTCCAACTTGACCCATTGATTTTTGTTTTGCTATGTCATGTAATCTTGCTTTTTTCTTGCTAAATTCTGTGTCAATTTCTTTGATTTCCTTTTCTATAGATTTCATGTCAACTTTTAGATCTAGTTTTTTGTTTAGTACTTCTAGGATTTTTTTAGATCCTTTTACTCCAATGTATAATGGATGACCAAATGTTTCTGCAAGTATTGATATTGCTTCTACATTATTTCTTTGTGCCATCCCAAGCAACACTCCTGACACTCCCACTATTGGCCCTACAACTCCATATAATTCACTGTTAAGATCAGTGTTTTTAGAATAGGATTTAATTAGTTTTTTTGAGTTTCCAGTGCAGTATACTTTGGGTTCTTTCGGGACTGCTCTAAGTCCAATTCCACCAAGAGTTACTAAGTGCGATACTGAGTATTTTTTTGCTATTTTGACAATTTCTTCTGTGAATTCATAGCAAGATACTTCATCTATTGGCTGAACATCTCCTGCTAAAAGTAATAGGTCTTGTTTTCCATTTTTCACATAGTACATTTCAATAACTGGAAGATCTATTAGGTTATCTTCGTTTACAAAAACTGTTTGCGGCAAGGAATATGAAAAGAACTCATGTATTTTTACTGCTTTTAGTTCTTGCAAGAGAAAATCAACAACAATTTTTCCTACATTTGCAATGCCAGGCAGGCCTTCTATTAGTACAGGATTGTTTAGTTTAGGTACTTTTTCAAGGTTTTTTACTTGCCAAGTCATTTGGTAAAGTAAGAATGGGGGATTTATATAGTTTGTGTATTACATTGTCCATGAGATAGCTCCACCGAGCCAGTTCGCTCGACAGTTTGCTAAATTCTTACCTGGCTAAAATCAAATACTTTTTAGATAATGCAAACTGTTTCATATTGACTCTAATGATCATTTAAGTCTCGCTCACAACATTGGCTTGGGTGGAGCTATCCACTAACTATCAACCACAAAATTTATTAACACTCTTTCATTTCTAATTATATGGAAATCCCGTATAAGGTAACTAAACTTCTTAAGGTTGGCGATGACGTTTCTATTCAACAACTTGATTTAGCTGATGTAAAAAAAGCATATATACCTAATCTAGCGAGTATTGTGTTGATGCCTAATCAAATCAGTCAAATTGTTTCAGGTCTTGGTAAAAAGATTACTCGAGATTGTCATGAGAGGGGTGTAGAGGTATTACACTTAATTGGCATACTTAAGGGAGCAGCTAATTTATTACCTAACCTTGCTTATGCAATTGATATACCGTGTACTTATGATTTTATGAGTCTTTCAAGTTATGGTAAAGGACAAACGAGTTCTGGTAATGTTAAGATAGGATGTGATTTGAGAGATGATATTGCTGGAAAGGATGTTATTGTTGTTGAAGATATTGCAGATACAAGATATACACTCAAAATTTTGTTAGAGATTCTAGGATTAAGAAGTCCAAATTCTCTGGAAGTTTGCTGTTTACTGGATAAACCTGAACGTAAAGAAAATCAAGTTGATATCAAATATATAGGAGCAACAATCCCAAATGTCTTTGTTGTGGGATATGGCTTAGATGGAGGTAGTCCTGAATTTCCAGATAGTCAAATATACAGAGATTTACCATTAATTGCAGAATTAAAACAGTAATCTATACTGTTTGAAGAATATTTAATGTAGTTTGTTTTAATGTCTTTACTTCATTACTAAACTCTTTGTTTAGTGTTCTTTTATACAAAGATTCACAGATTCCCTTCCCAACATTTTCCATCTCCATTGATAGACAAGCATAAGCTGCAACAGCACCTATTCCTCCAACTCCTCCAACTGATCCAGCTATCCATGGTCCTACATCTTGAGCAACAAAGATTCCAAACAAAGCACCTGCAACAGCGCCAATTACATAGCCTATGCCCAGTGCGACAAATGGCCCATTATTACCAGCCCTTATGTATTCTCCCCTGCGTTTCCAGGAATGGTTTAATAATTGTCCAGGTTGCTTATTTTGATATAGTATTAATAGCTCATCAATATAATTGGTAATATGCCCCAGATTTGTTTGATCAACATCTAAATTTTCTAGTAAGGCTGATTCATCAGGTATGTCTTCTGAATTAACAACATAAGGATTTTGTTTATTGCCAATAATGTAGTGATAAACAATACTTGAGTCAATAACTGATTGATCTGGAACTTTTTCTCTTACTCTAGTATCAATTGTATTAAGGATTTTTCTAAGGCTCATAATATAGGGGAATATTACTGGGTATTTATTTGTTTTGAAACATAACTACTCCTCAGAGGTAAGAAATTGGAAGTAGAATCAGATTAACCCTGTTTTTTCTCTTTGCTCTTTTTTAGTTTCTCTTCTATACTTAGCATATTTATCTTCTAGTGTGTATTTGGGTGGTTTTGCTGATACTGCATCTCCACCACATTCACAAATAGATTTCATTGTGTATTTTGAGCATTTGCTGCATTTTAGAATTTGATTCATTTTCTGGTGAAGCTACCATTTCCTTCAATAGAATTGATATGATCTATTGCAGATGTTGTTGCTTTTTCAAGTATTGCTTCTGCTCGTTTGTAGTCTGGAGCTTTGACTGTTATAAAATAATCTCCTGAACCTTTGTATCTTAAGGTTACTCCTTCCATTATTGCTTTTTTAAGAGTTTCTTTGATTATGCTGACTCCATCAGGTTCGTAGCTGGTTAGATGAAGTTCTCCACCAATTTCCACTTCCTGAGGCTTAAATCTTTGCTTGACAATTTCTTCAATTTTGTCAGCTACTTTTTTGTCAACTTTAAATTCAGAAAATGATGTTTCTTCTCCAACAATGTCTTGGAAAAATGTGTGAAGATCAGGAAATTTTTGAAATATTTCTTTTGTGATTTCTGCGTATAATTCTTTATAATTCTTTTTTAGAAGACCTGCTACATATTCAATTACTTTTTCTGCTTTTTGCTCTTGTTTTAATGCACTTATTTTGTTTCTTTTTTGAGATTCATTGACTCTTCTTAAAGAAAGATCGACTTGTCTTCGATCATGTTTAACTCTCAAAACTTTACATACTACCTTTTTACCTTCTTTAACATAGTCTCTTATGTTTCTTATTCTACCTGGGCTGATTTCAGAGATATGAATTAAACCATCTATTTGGTATTCATCCAGGAAAACAAAGACAGAATTATGTTTAACGCTTGTTACAGTACAAAGAACTATGTCAGATTCATCTGGTAAGCCATGCTTTCTATAAAGCATTAGTCAAGTACCTCGAGTATTCTTGATTTTACTTTAGATTTTCCACCCATTGGTGTTGCAAGAGATACTCCACATACAAGGCATTTAACCTCTGTTGCTGCTTTTCCAAATATTACTTGTTCATTTTTGCATTTAGAGCATCTGACTTTAATGAACTTTGAATTTGGGTCTTCTAGTTTTTTCATATTTAAAGAATAATCTGAGGTCATTTATAAATATATTGTTGGTTTATATATTAAATGGATAATACAGTTTTTGGTTAAGGACAAATAACGAAAACTTTATCAAACATTAAATTTCTTTATTATTAGTTCACCATTTTCAAATTTGATTATGTATTCTCCGTTTTCTTTGAATTTTGTCAAATTTGTTACACTTTCTGGAAGCAAGATTCTTTCTCCTCTTAAGTCAAGGTGAGTTATGATTTCCTTGATTTTGCCTTCATGAGAGTTATCAACTCCAACTTCTCTTAAGATATCAGAGGTTTGGATTGCTTCTTTTTTGCCTGTTACAAATTCTTTAGTTTTACTATGAAAGAATTTGGCTATTTTATCAGCAACATTAATACCTGTTGCTTTTGTGACTCCTTGTAAGCCAGGGCTTAGATTAACTTCAATTACTTGTGGGCCTTTTACTGATTCAAGTATGTCAACTGCACATACATCTGCACCAATGGCTTCAGCGCTTTTTACTGCAATTTTTCGTACTGCTGCTGTTGGTTTGTATGCCTCTCCTGTTCCACCTGCGTGAATGTTTGCTCTTTTTTCACCTTTAACTGCAATTCTTTTCATGCTAGCTACAACTTCATCCCCACATACTATTGCTCTGATATCTGCACCACCTGTTTCAATGTATTCTTGAATTATGACTGGCTGGTTTAATATTGAAAGTGCATCTAACATAGAGGATGCAGATGCATAGCTATCTGTAAACATTACTCCTTTTCCCTGTGTGCCTGACGGGTATTTTAGAATGACAGGATAATTAACTTCTTTTAAGATTCCTTTTGCTGTTTCAACATTTGGACTTAGATATGTTGTTGGCATTGGAATATTGCTTCTTTGAAGTACAATGTGACTTAACCATTTATCATGACCAACTGTAAATGTTTCAGGATTTATTGGCATATAGCATTTGTTGTGAAAAGCTTCTGTAATTGATCTTAAATGAAGTGGATAGCGAAAAGATCCTTTTACATATATGCAGTCATATTTTGGTAGATCCTTACCATTATACTTTATTTGAAGTCCATCTTTACTAGTTTGGATTTCTATTGCTTTAAGATTAACATCATCAACTTCATCAAAGTAATTTCGCATGGCTTCGACTGTCCAGATTGAACTTTTACTACCTAAACTTATTACTGCTCCCCTCATGATACATCAACAAGGAATCCTTGTTTAAGAATGTTTCGGCCAATTAACATTGGATATTTCATATGACTCCTATCTATAACTGTGAATTCTGCTTCAAATTCCCGATTTTTTAATTTTATTCTAATTCTAAAAACAGGTCTGATTGTTCTACCTGTAGCTGATTTGACCTTTCTGTCTCTTACTTTAGGTCCAAGTTTAAGCTCCTTTGCAAGGTTTTCATCAATTGAACACATACTTGCGCCTGTGTCAATTCTTGCTTTGATTACTTTCTTTTCTTTTTCTGATAGAATTATTACATCTTCTACTGCTTTTAAGATTATTTTGTCACAATTCTCAGACTCACTTTTACAGCACGACATTTTTTATCTTTTTTAGTATTTTCTGATTTCCTTTCCAATCAAGTGCAACTTCTAAAACCTGATTAATGTTTTTAACTGGAATGATTTTGATTTTATTAAGTTTTTTCTTATCAACTATTATGTCTCTCATATTAGATTCAGGAACAATGATATGTTTTATGCCTGACTCGATTGCAGCTTCAACTTTGCTTGTTACACCGCCAACTGGCAGGACTTCACCTCTAACACTTAGACTACCTGTCATTGCATAATCTTGCTTAACAGGTATTTGTTTTAATGCACTGATAATTGCGGTTGCAACTGCTATTGATGCTGAGTCTCCCTCAACACCTTCGTAAGTTTGAAGGAATTGAACAAAGATATCATATTTGTCTCTTATATCTTCACCAAAGTAATTTTTTATAATTGCGGATACATTTATTACTGCTTCTCTGGCAATTTCACCAAGTTTTCCTGTTGCCTGAAATTCTTTTTGTTTTCCACCAGGTGTTACTGCAGCAAGGATAGGAAGCATTATTCCAGAGTATGGTGGAGAAACACCTATGACTGCTAAACCATTTACACTTCCAATTTTTTTACCAGATGTTACAATGATTCTATATTCTTTTTTCTTTTCAATGTATTTGTCTGAGATTTGTTGTTCTAAAGTTCTTGCAACTGATTTTGCTTCTACAACATGTTTTTTCTGGACTAGTTTTACACTTTCTTCTTTTGCTAAATCTCCTGCAGCTCTTACTAACCCACCAAGATCTCTTAATCTTAAAGTTAGATGTCCTTTTCTGTTTGATCTTCGTCTTGCTTCTTCGATTATTTCATCAACTGCTGATTTTGCAAAGTGAGGGATTTTTTTGTCCTTTCTGATTTCCTGTGCGACAAACACTGCTAATTTCCACCTGTTTTCAGGTGTATCTTCCATTGTTTCATTCATATAGACTTCATAACCATATCCTCTTATTCTTGATCGAAGTGCAGGGTGCATACGTTTTAAAGTTTCATAATTCCCCGCTGCCACTAATATGAATTTACATGGAACAGGTTCTGTTCGAACCATTGCTCCAGCTGACCGTTCGCTTTTTCCAGTTATTGAATACTGGCCTTCTTGAAGTGCAGATAATAATTCTTGTTGTGTGTTTGGCTGCAAGGTTGCAATTTCATCTACAAATAAAACTCCCATGTTTGCTTTGTGTATCATTCCTGCAACAACTCTTTCATGAGCAGGAGTTCCAAGTCCACCTGTTTGAAATGGGTCATGTAGTACATCTCCAAGTAATGCACCTGCGTGTGCACCTGTTGCATCAAAAAAAGGAGCATTCTTTTTTCCAAAGTTATCAACAATTATTTTTGGCACAGGTGTTTTGTTTTGAATTTGCCTTTTTCCAAGGTTTAGAAAAATCATAAATGAAGCTAAAAACACCATTCCTCCAAGGAAGAATGATGCAAACATGATAGCGCCTGCTGTAACTCCTAGTTCTTGTTTAAAATGATTAAGTCCCCACCATGGGGCAATCATAGATAAAATAACCAACGCAAACATGATTATATTTTGATTTCTAAAAAAGGACATGCCTTCCATTCTGGCTTTTGTGACATACTCCCGACCTTTTCCAGCAGCCATGGTTTTGATTGATGGTTGGTTTTCATCATTTGGGTTTGGAAATGATAGAATATCTCGCAGGCTTTGTTTAGGTAATAGTTCTGCTAGTCCAAGACCAAGCATGGATTTTCCAGTTCCAGGCTCACCAATTAATAGAACATGCCTTCGCTGCAATGCAGCTTTTTTCATTATGTTGACAGCAGTGTCTTGACCAATAACTTGATCAATAAGTTTTTTTGTTACTTTTATTCCACTGGTGTCTTTAAAAGTTCTTTTTACCATCCATTTTAAGTTATAGAGAACTAATATTTAAAGATTGTCTATATATTATATTAAAATATTAAGGTATTTTCTCAAGTTGCTTAACTAGATAATTGGTTTCATCAGATCCGGTCTTTTCTGTAGATGGATCTTGTGGAGCTCTGTCTTTATCAAGATTTACTTGAGCCATTGGTTTTATGTCAACTGGTTCCAAGCTTCTGGTTTGTTCCATTAACTGTAATTCTACTGTTGACATTTCTTCTTCAGATAATTGGCGAGGTTGCCAGGTTAGACCAACATTATCGTTTTCCATTCTGGGAATAATGTGTGTCATGAAGTGCGGTATTTGTTGGTGTGCTGATAGCCCGTTTTGCATAAGTACATTCACACCTTGAATATTCATTGATTCAAATATTGCTCTTGTTATTTTGTTTATTACAATTCCATGATGTGCGATTTCATTATCTGGAATCTGTTCTAGAATTGTATAATGTTTTTTTGGAATAACTATTGTGTGGCCTGGATTTGCAGGTTGATCTGCAAGTATAGCAATTACTTTGTCATCTTCATAAATTTTCTTGCTTTTCTCTATCCATGCACATGCTTCGCAACTCATTTAAAATAACCCGCTTATTTTATCTAAATCTGGTTTGTTTGGATTTTCTAGTTGATTAGGATGATTCTCTTGTTGTTGACTTTCTGGCTTTTGATTTTCAGGTGATTCTTTTGGAGATTCTTGTTTTTCTTCGGGTTCATCTTTATTTTCTGTAAATTCTGCATCAACAACTTTCTGCTCTATTTTTGCAGGTTTTGTGTCCAGGTCAATTGGATCTTTTTCTTCAATGCCAAATAGATTGTTTACTTTTTGTTTTATTTTTGATCTTAGTAATTCTTGATTATCTTCTGGAATTTGTGTCTTTTTTAATTCAAAGTCAAGTCCATCTCCTTCTTTTCTAGGTATGATATGAATCATGAAGTGAGGTGCTTTTTGACCAGCTGCCATTCCATTTGCAATAACAATGTTTGTTCCCTCTGCTTTGATACCTTTTAGTGTGGCTTGTGATAGGAATTTAACCATTGAGAATAAGTGGGATATTGTTTCGTCTGGAACTTGAGGCATTACTTGATAGTGTTCTTTTGTTAAAAGAAGAATGTGGCCTGGATTTGCAGGATTGATATCTAATATTGCCATGCATTTATCATCTTCATATATTTTTTTAGATGATACTTTTCCTTGCACAATCTGACAGAAAATACAGTTTTGTTTTTGAAGCTCTGCTATTTGCTCAGGGCTCATATTCTTTAGATCTTCTTCTGTTACCTGCTGTTGCATATAACAAATAGAATAATAGAATTATTTAAATGTTAGTTTTTATTATGTTTTGTATATAAACTCCTCATTCAAAAGTTATTTAAAGACTTTTAGATTTGTGTGTTGCATGTCTTATGAGTTAATTATTACTGAAAAGCCTAAGGCTGCAAACAAGATTGCAACTGCTCTTGCCGACGGTAAAGCTATTAGAAAAACCTATAAAAAAGTGGCTTACTATGAGGTTACTCATGGAAAAAAAGATTTAGTTGTTGCTTGTGCTGTTGGTCATTTGTATCAAGTTGCTGAAAAAAAGAAGGAAAAATTCAGTTATCCTATCTTTAATATTGACTGGAAAGCTTCTCATTTAATTAATAAATCCTCTAAATTTACAAAAAAATATCTTGATGCCTTAAAAAAGCTTAGCAAAGATGCTGATTCCTTTACTGTGGCAACAGACTATGATATTGAGGGAGAAGTTATTGGTTATAATGTTGTAACTCAAATATGTAAGCAAAAAGATGCGGCAAGGATGAAATTTAGTACTTTAACCAAAAAAGAATTAAGAGAAGCTTATGATCATAAAGATAAGACTATTAATTGGGGTCAGGCTAATGCAGGTATTGCTAGACATTTCTTAGATTGGATGTATGGTATTAATTTGTCAAGAGCTTTGACTTCTAGTTTAAAAAAAGCTGGTTTGTTTAAAATTTTAAGTTCAGGCAGAGTTCAAGGCCCTGCCTTAAAGATTATTGTAGATAGAGAAAAAGATATTAAAAAGTTTGTTCCTGAACCTTATTGGCAAGTTGAATTACAAGGTAGTGTCCAGAATGGACCTGTCAATGCTTGGCATGAGAAGGACAAGTTTTGGAAAGAAAAAGAGGTTAAGTTAGTTTTAGAAAAGACAAAAGGACAAAAGGCTATTGTTAAAGATATAACTAAAAAAGAATTTAAGCAAAAACCACCAACACCTTTTGATTTAACAACTTTGCAGACTGAAGCTTACAAACTTTTCAAAATTAGCCCTAAGGATTTGTTAAGTTTAGCTCAAAACTTGTACGTTGCAGGATGTATTTCTTATCCTAGAACTTCTTCTCAGAAATTGCCTGAGGCAATTGGTTATAAGAAAATATTGAATAAGCTTGCTAAACAAAAGCAGTATAAAGAACTGTGCGAAAAATTGGTTAAGACAAAACTTAAACCTGAAGAAGGTAAGAAAACTGATGCTGCACATCCAGCTATTTATCCAACTGGTGAATTACCAAAATCTTTGGAAGATAGAGAGCTAAAGATATATGATTTGATTGTTAAGAGATTTATGGCTGTGTTTGGAGAGCCTGCTAAGAGACAATCAATGAGTGTGTTTATTGATGTTAATAAAGAGATTTTTGTTGCCAAAGGAACTATTACTATTGAAAAAGGCTGGCATGTTTATTATGATCCTTATGTTAAACTTAAAGAAGAAGAGCTTCCTAAGGTTGAAAAAGGAGAAGAGGTTATTGTTAAGAAGATTATCAAGCATGATAAAGAAACCCAACCTCCAAAAAGATATACTCCTGCATCCATTATTAAGGAGCTTGCAAAAAGAAACTTAGGAACTAAATCTACAAGGGCAAATATTATTGAGACACTATATAATAGAGATTATATTACAGGTACACCAATTGAAGCTACTAAGTTAGGTATTATTATTGCAGATACTCTTGAAAAGCATTCTCCTTTGATAGTTGATGAAGAATTAACTAAGAAGTTTGAAGAGGAAATGCAAGAGGTTAGAGATAAGAAGAAAAGCAAAGATGAAGTTATTGATGAGGCAAAGGAAGTGCTGACAAAAGTTCTTGCCGAGTTTAAGAGTCATGAGGATGTAATTGGAAAAGAGCTTGCATTTGCAAAGATTGAGCATGATGATAAGAGTAGAACTATTGGTAATTGTACTAAGTGTGATAGTGACCTTGTTTTAAAAAGAGGTAAGTATGGTCAGTTTATTGCATGCAAGAGTTATCCTGAATGTAAAGAGACTTTTAGTTTACCTAATAATGCTCTGCCAAAACCTTCAGATAAAACTTGTGATGAATGTTTAAATCCAATGATCAAATTGATTAGAAAAAGAAAAAAACCTCAGGAGATTTGTATAAATAAAGAGTGTCCATCTAAACATGTTGAAGCAGAAGAGATTGATAAGAAATGTCCAAAGTGCGAATCTGAACTAATCTTAAGAAAAAGTGTTTATGGTAGTTTTTATGGGTGCAAAGGTTATCCTAAGTGTAGATATACTCTTGCTGTTAATGGTAAAAAAGAAGATAAAAAAGAAAAATAGCTATTTTTAATGTTGTTCTCAAATATATATGTACAAAAGAAACTTTTAAATATTAGTAATTAGTAAAATTAAATGGGGTGGAAGTAAGTGCCAAAAAAAGATGTTTTAGGCATTGTGAGTTTTATATTAGGTTTACTTAGTATCCCACTTTCTTTTAGGTTAACGGGTCCGCCCGTTGCTGTGCTTGGAATTGTGTTTTCAATACTACAAAACAGAAAAAAGGATTCTAAGTATGCTTCTATTGGAATGGTTTTGAGTTTGATTGGAATTTTGCTGTTTTGGCTGGTTTGGATATTGAGTTTGACTGTTGTGCCAAGTGTTATATGACACAAGTAATTTAAACCCTGAAACATTATTGAATATATGATTAAAAACTTTGAGCCAAGGCTTTATCAACAGACTATTTTTGCTACAGCAGTTGAGAAGAATACTCTTGTTGTGCTACCTACAGGTATGGGTAAGACTAATGTTTTTTTACTGATTGCTGCTCAAAGATTAAAGCAGTATCCAATTTCAAAGGTTTTATTGCTTGGTCCAACCAGACCTTTGATTGATCAGTATTATAGTGTTTTTCTAAATAATTTTGAAATTGAGGAGAAATATATGTCTATTTTTACTGGACAGGTTAATCCTGAGAAGAGAGAAGAGCTGTGGAAAGATTCTCAAATAATTTTTTCTACACCGCAAGCTATTGAAAACGACATTATTTCTAATCGAGTTGATCTTAAGGATGTTAGCTTGATTGGTTTTGATGAGGCTCATAAAGCTGTTGGTAATTACGCTTATGTTTGGATTGCTCAGCAGTATGATAAGCTTTCAAGGTTTCCAAAGATTGTTGGGATGACTGCTTCACCTGGTTCTGATCTTGAGAAGGTTAAAGAGGTTTGTGAGAATTTAAGGATTGAGGCAATTGAGGTTAGAACTGATCAGGATCCGGATGATAAGCCTTATGTTAAAGAGATTGACATTAAGTGGGTTGATGTTGTTCTGCCAAAAAAGTTTATGGACATAAAGAAGTTTTTAGAGGATTGTATTGAATCAAAATTAATGCAAGTTTCTAACCGAGGATATTTGGACAAAAAAAAGATCAGAATGCTTCCAAGAAGAGAACTCCTTGGATTGCAAGCGTCGCTTCAAGCTTTGATTGCTCAAGGGGAGAGGGATTTTGAGATTTTAAAAAGCGTGAGTTTGGTTGCTGAGGCCATGAAAGTTCAGCATGCATTGATTCTTTTGGAGACACAGGGGATTTCTCCATTAAAGGAGTATATGAATCAGATTAAAGAACAGTCTCGAACAACCAAGGTTAAAGCAGTGATTAATCTTATGAGGGATTTGAATTTTAGGAGTGCTCAGATTATGACTGATGGTTTGTTTGAAAGAGGAGTTGAACATCCTAAACTTGGAAAGCTTAAACAAATTGTTGGAGATAAACTTAACTTAAGTACAAATTTCAAGATGATTATTTTTACCCAGTTTCGAGATAGTGCCGTGAAGATAAAAGAAGAAATTGATTCTGTTAAAGGTGTTAGATCACATTTGTTTATGGGTCAGCTTAAAAAGAAAAATACTGGTATGTCACAAAAGAAACAAAAAGAGGTTCTTGATCAATTTAGAGCCGGTGAATATAATGTTTTGATTGCTACTCAGATTGCAGAAGAAGGTCTTGATATTCCAAGAGTTGACTTGGTTATTTTTTATGAACCTATTCCATCTGCAATTAGGTTTATTCAAAGAAAGGGTAGAACTGGAAGGCAGGAAAAAGGAGAAGTTATTGTTTTGACTGCAAAAGGAACCAGAGATGAGGCTTACAAATGGTCTGCAAGGCATAAGGAGAGCCGGATGTATAGAGTACTTAACAAATTAAAAAACGATATTAATTTTCAGGCTCCAAAAAGAACACTAAAAGATTTTATTCCAAAGGAAGAGAAAGTGACTATTTTTGCAGATTATCGAGAAAAGGGTTCTGGTACAATTAAAGCTTTGATTGAGCTTGGTGTTGAGCTCAAGCTTGAAAGACTTGAGTGTGCAGATTACTTAGCAAGTAAAGATGTTGGGATCGAGTTAAAAAAAGTTCCTGATTTTGTGAATTCTCTTATTGATGGAAGATTGCTTGGTCAATTAAAAGATTTGAAGAGTAGTTTTCCAAAGCCTTTGGTTATTGTTGAAGGAATTGAGGATATTTACGGTGTGAGGAATGTTAAACCAAATTCAATTAGAGGAATGCTTACAACAATTGCTGTGGATTATAATATCCCTATTATTTTTTCCCGGACTCCAAAGGAAACAGCTTCTTTTTTACATATTATTGCCAAACATGAACAGCTTGAAAAGAAAAAAGATATTTTTTTACATGGTGATAAAAAACCGCAGACTATAAAGGAGCAGCAGGAATACATTGTTTCTGCTTTGCCGAGTGTTGGTGCAAAACTTGCAAAAAATCTTTTGGGAAAGTTTGGTTCTGTTAAAGGTGTAATTAATGCATCAGAAGAAGATTTGAAGAATGTTGAATTAATTGGAGATAAAAAGGCGAAAAAAATAAAAAAGATTGTTGATAAGGATTATATTCCAAGGTGATTATTTGAAAAAAGTTATGGTTTTTGGCAGTTTTGATTTACTTCATCCAGGACATATTAATCTATTTCAACAAGCTAAAAAGTTTGGAGATCATTTAATTGTTGTTGTAGCTCTTGATAAGATTATAAAAAAAGTTAAAGGAAAAAAACCAATGCTTGGTGAGCAAGAGCGATTAAAGGAAGTAAAGCAATTAAGGTTAGTTGATGAAGTAATCTTGGGACATCCAACAGATAGATATGCAAATATTGTCAAAGTGAAACCAGATTATATTTGTCTTGGTTATGATCAGTACCATTTTACACAAAAGCTGGATGATAAATTATTGGAGCTGGGATTGGATACACAAGTTGTTAGATTAAAACCATATAAAGAAGATAAGTACAAGAGTTCTAAGCTAAAGAAAAAATAACATGCTAATATATTGTTTTTCAAAAGATATAAATATTGTACATATTGTGAGGCTATTGTGAAAAGAGATAAGTTAGGTTTATTTACGATTTTGTTCATATTAATTATTGTTCATTCTTGTTACGCAATGCCAAATAATGAGAGCATGACATTGGCAAATGAGGATGACATTATTTTACTCAAAGAGGTATTAACTAATGAACCATTACCCAACATGCGAACTTTAATAATATTTGAATACGTAGATAAACCAAATATTTCCATGGAATCTATGAGTGATAATAATGGAATGATTATAATCAGGTCTGACCATTCCTATGGACAGTTAACTATTTGGGGAGATATTTTATCAACTCCCGGAAAGGATTATTTTGGAAGATTTAAAGTTAGTGATACTGGTAAAATTAGGGAGCATTCTTTGTTTCCCACTGGTTCTGTTGAGGGATTTGTTTTGGATAGTTTAGATAATGTTGTTCCTTATGCTCAAATGAAGTTTTCTTGTTCAACAGATATAGGTGAAGAACAACCTGAGTATACTGACAAGTATGGATCTTTTAAGTTTGAGTATGCACCAATTGGACATTGTAAAGCTTATGCTTACTTTAATAGAGGTGTTGGAATTTCAGAATTTGAGGTTAAGAAAGGTGAGATTGTTGATTTAACTATTAAACTAGATAAGACCATTGTACCTAATGCCACATTATTTAGCAGAAAACCCTTGACTGCAGGTTCAGTATTGATTTTTGTTCTTTTAATTATATTGATTTTTATTATTGTCAGGTTTTTTGTTGTAAGAAGGAATCCTAGTAAAGAAAAAGTAGATCACCAAAAACCTACAAAAAAGCTATCCAAAAGATATTATGGTTACATTAAATAAAAAAGAGATTAAAGTAGTAGATTACCTAATGCAATCTGAAAAGTCTCCTTCCCAAAATAGAACTTCACATGATATTGGTATACCCAAAACTTCCCTTAGTAGAATTATTGATTCTCTAGAAAAAAAGAATATATTGACTTGTGAGAAAATAGGTAAATACAAGAAATTACAGCTAACAAAGTGGTTTTTGGCCAAGAAATGATAAATGGGACTATTTAAATCCTAATCAGAGAAAATGGGACGTTTTAAAGCATTTTTTTAAAGTTTTTCCCACTCAAATTATTTATTCTGGTCAGATCTACCATTGTAGATAAGAATTAGAGTTTGTGATAATCATATAATGAATAATCAAAGGTGAATAAAAATGAAAAATAAAATTTTGATGATTGTTGGTTTTTTGTTGTGTTTATTAATTGTTGGAGTTGTGAATGCATACGATGTAATAATTGATCCAGGGATGGAATGTAATTATGATAATTCTAATGTGGTCGAAGGCGGTGTTGTTATGCAATTTTGCTCAGCATATAATTTATCATGTTATAATGCAGAATGTATTGGAAATACATGTGAGGGATTTGAAACACAATGCAAAGATGAAAAATGGTTATATGCAAAATGTGAGGATAGTTCTACATTTGCTGCTTATGAATTTTGCAAGGGTAAAGATCAATTTTGTGATAATGGGGAATGTGTTAGTTGTGTAGAAGAAGGAGATAATCAAGATGATCATTATGATAAAGGGTGCGTCACTTATGTTAAAGACGGAGTTACACAAACAGAATGTGATTATTGTATGGGTAATGAAAAATCATTAGCTGAATTATTTTGTGACAGAGATGATGAAGCGGGTGCAGCTGTCATCCACTGTACATATGGTTGTGATGATGGAAGATGTTTGGAAGAAGAGGAACCAGTTGTATGTGCCCAAGATGCTAAAGAGTGTACTGATGGATCATATGTTGGAAGGGTGCCTCCAGATTGTGAGTTTGAAGAGTGTCCTGAGTTAACTTGTTCAGAAACAGATGATGGTGAAGATTATACAAAAAAAGGTACATCCTGTGGTTTCGCAGGTATGTGTGAAACTGATTATTGTCAAGATGATGATTATTTATTTGAGTATTATTTTGAGGATGAATGTTCTCCTGGACCGAGCGGTCTTAGACAGTTTTGTCCACATGGTTGTGAGGAGGGTGCTTGTGTTAAAAGAGAGTGTAACTGTGAGAATTCTGATTTTAATAATGATGGTCAAGTTGATCTCGATGATATGGAACTTATGAAAACTTGTTTTAAGCAAGAGTCAGTAGGAGATTGTGCAATTTATGATTTTGATGCTGATGGTTTGATTCAAATAAATGATTTAAGCTGTGTTGGTGCACGTGTAGGTTGTATGGAAGAAGTTGTTGAGGTTGTTGATGATGAACCTGTAGAAGAAGAAGAAGTTGATGAGTTACCAAGTGTTTGTACAGATACTGATGGAGGTAGAATTCCTGGTGCATTTGGAGAGGCAACTTCTACTGATGGATCTAGAGTTGTTGATTCATGTGCTACATCAGGAACACTGAACTCACCTAACACAGAAGTTGATTGGTGTGATGGTGATGGCTGTTATTTACTTGAAAGTGAGTGTGTTAATGGTAAGGCTACTCATGCTAAATTACTATGTAAACAGGGATGTGAAGAAGGTATATGTAGAGATAACGGACATGTTTACTTTGACACACTTCATCTGTTTCCAGGTGACTATGTAATTCAACAAGAAGATTGTGATTCTGAGGAAACTTGCAGTTATTTTTTTGCAGATGTCAGGGTAACAAGCACTCATTCCCAAACACTGAATGATGTTAGTGTTATTATGAGTATACCTGAGCTAGGACTGGAGCATTCTCAAGTTATTGATTCCCTAAAACCTAACTTTGGTACAATCCCAGATGACCAATATCATATTGATTTACCACAAAACGTTGCTAGTGGAGTTTATGAAATCCAATTTACGATCAAGTACAAACTTAACGGGCTAGATTATTTTTATGAAATTGCATCTTCAAGAGGGATTGCTAATGCAGAGGATATTGGTTGTGGTGACAATGATGGAGATGATTACTATAACAAGGGAAAAACAACATTATATCTACCGTGGAATCAGAATGATGCTGCAGAGGATTCTTGCTGTAATTCATGCAATACTGCACCAAGTGAAACAGGTAAATATGTTTCAGAGTATGTTTGTGAAGGTAACTTGAGAGACAGAGAGATTTATGAATGTCCAGATGGTTGTGAAGATGGTGCTTGTATAAACGATAGTGTTACTGATGAATGTGAAGATAGTGATGAAGGATACTCACCTTATGTTAAAGGACAATGCGAGTCAAGGGGTAGTGGAAAAGGAGATTATTGTTCATACACAAATGGAAGAAAGGGTGTTCTTAAAGAAGCATATTGTGGGACTAATGAATGTTTAAGATCAGATCACATTTGTAACGATGATGAGATATGTAGATCAGGTAAATGTATCAAAGGAGATGAAAGTGAACCAATATGTGTTGATACAGATAATGCTAATCCTTATGTTAAAGGAGATACAACTGCAAGAGACAGAACTGGGGGAGAGGATTCTTGCTACATAAGTAAGTACAAAGACAAAGCAGATGGTCCAATGACTTCCAAATGTTGGGAAGGAATGCCTGGCATGACAGGGTATTGTGGGGTTTATGAATAC
>CAYQPU010000008.1:0-985 GCA_964419615.1 uncultured Methanosarcinales archaeon
TTCATGGTTTAGAATTAACCAAGAAAGGAGTGATATAAATGTTTTGAAAGAATTTAGATTTTGTTATAAATGCTTTTTATTTAACCTTGACTCCACCTGAAGGTATAAACCGGATTATGTCATCAAGATCTCCACCGATTTTCTTTTGGATTTTCTTGGCTGCTGCACCTGTTTTGTCTTTGCCTTGCTTTAATGTAACAAACTTTTCTGCATGTTTTTTTATTGCATCTACTGGGCCACCAATTATTTTTCCGTCTTTAATTCCTATTGCAACTTTAAGTATGGTTTGGACTGTGGTGATTTTACCTCTGACCATAAAAGCACCCTTGGTTATGTATTCTCCTGATGGAGCTTGCCTTGATAATTGGTCTGGTTTTACGTAAAATGATTCTGCACTTAATAATCCAAGTTTCCATCCTTTGGAGTATGATGCTGTTGCTTGTGCAGTTTCTTCTATTGTTTGCTTTTTTGGTTTTTTCCCATCTGTTTTGATTACAAAAAAGGGAGATCCTTCTATTTTTGTGTGGAAAACAAGATCATTTTTTTCTGTGTGTTTTTTAATTAGAATTTCGTTTGAGGTCGCATCCCGGCCACCAACACAAAGAAACTCTTCTGAAGAATAAAACCATCTGAATTTCTCAAACCATTCTTTTTTTTGTTGTTTTTGAAGTTTTACTGGTCCTGCTTTTGGTTGTTTGGATTGCTTTAATTTTTCCAGCTTAAGGATTGTTTTATCAATAGCTTTTTTAGCGCCTGCTAGTTTTTTCTTGGCTTTTTTTGCTTTTTCATAGTAGATTGCAGCATTTTGTTCTATTGATTTGTTTAGGTTGAGTGTGATTCTCATAAAAATAGATTATTAGCTTAATATATAAAAGATTTTGTATTTAGCACGATTAATTTAAGATTGGTATGTGAATGGCAGAATTAATTTCCTCACTGTTAAGGGTTCTACAAGAATTATACGCATATCTTGCTTGGCTTGTGG
>CAYQPU010000008.1:995-49760 GCA_964419615.1 uncultured Methanosarcinales archaeon
CAAACAAGAGTAGTTCATCATATTCTTTATTATATGTGTCAATATCTTCCTTATAATTGGATAGATATTTTGGGCCAACCAATATTTTAATTTGTTTTTTGGAATATGAAGGAAGATCAATTGTTTGTCTTGAATTTCGGTAACCATATGTTGCATCATTAAAAATCGGAATGTCTGAGTTTTCCAGGTAGATTCCCTCACTGTATTTTGGCTGCAAAGTTTCAATTTCCTTAATTCCATCTTTGTCATAAAGACATAGTATAACCATTGGAATTTCATATTTTCTGGACAAACCAAAATTGTTTTCCATAGTTATTGTTTGGACAGCTGTAATGTTCCTTGTATCGTCTCTATCCCACACATACAAAGCACTAGGTTTAATTCCTTCAACTGTTTCAGTGTATTTGTTAAATCCAATATTTGATGTACTTAGTATTATCAAAATTAGAATTAGTGCAGATGGTAAACCAATTCCTAAAGCTAATTTAAGATTCATGGTATTATTTTTTGAATTTTTTAGAAAGGTAAAGACCAAGTCCAATCATAACTCCTGCAGAAAATGCCAATAGCAAGAGAATCCAGTTTTTTGATAGGTCAAATACATCCATAACAAATCCTATTGTAAAGATGTACAAAGAGACTGAAACCAGGTACATAATTGGATGCCATTTTTTTTTCACTGCATATAGAATTATTGACGTAATTAATCCTATCCAAAAGACCGTGTGCCCCAAAAAAGGATACCATGCCATTTTATAGATCCCTCTCCCCCATAAAGTCTGCAATAAAAAAGAATATTGTAGTTAAACAGACAAGTATGATTGTTTTAACAACATCAGATAAACTAAACAAGTATTCATATGCAAAGTAAGCAACTGTAGCAAAAATAAAGATTATACCAATAATGTAAAAGATATATTGTGCTTTTACCATTAGATTGTTTTTTGATTGTTATGTATATAAATTTTTCCATACTAGAAAATAGTATGAAGTTCTCAAATATTGGAAAATAATCAAATCAAAGGAATCTTTCCACCATACATTGCATGGAATTTGCTTCCTGTGTATTCTAATGTGAACACATCATGATTACACTTGGTTCCTCTCATTTTAACTATAGCAATTTCTCTTGTTACTTTTCTTTGTCTTCTTGCTAAGTCCAAGCTAACAATACCATCTGCTAAGAAGTCCTCTACACCATATTCACTGTACGAGTCTTTTGTTAATGGCATTTCTGATATTAAGAATGATGTTATTTCAAGGTCTCTTAAGAATTCAAATAATTGGAATAGTTTGGTTCTAGCTTGTTGAAAGTCTGCTAGCACATATAATGCGGATAAAGAGTCTAGGCAGAAATTATGACATTTTCCAAGATCTTTTGATTTTTTAATAATGTTTTTGATCATGTTCATCCAGTCTTTGCCAGTACTAATCTGCATTGCGCTTACTTGTTTTCTGATTGTACCTAGATCAATTATAAGGATTCCTCCTTTTCCAGATTCTACACTTGAAACTGCTTCAGTAATTTTTGAGATATCTGAAAGAATCATAATGTTTATTTCATCAAGGTTATAGTTCATATTTACAAAGTGGTTTAATAGTGAAGCATAGGATTGCTCTAGTGAAAGGTATACTCCGATTTTTCCTTTTTTGGCCTCATTATAGAGTATGTTAAATACAACTGAGGATTTCATTGTACCTGCAACTCCAGTTACTAAAACTATGTGGCCTTGTGGGATTCCTCCTTCCATATGCTCATCTAATCCATCGATGTACATACTTACTCTTTCAATTTGATCTTTGTTTTTGAATATTTCACGTGTCATTTTTACCCTCTAAATCATTATACAATATTAATCCTCGTGTGAGAACATTTTTAGTTTGCCTCTTTTTGTTCCCACAACAATGTGTTTTTTCCCATTTGATTCAATACAAGTTGATCCTACTATAAAACTTCCTGTATTGTATAGCCATATCTTTTTACCATGATATTGTCCTGGTTGTGACGTGATTATATCAGCATCATGACCTGGTTGCTGAGCTATTCCTGAAATACCTGGCATATAATTAAGTACAAAGGTGCCTTCTGCATCTAAAACATATAAAGAGTGATCATAGCTTCCAACAATTACTTCGGGTGTACCATCATTGTCAATATCTTCTACAAATGGACTTGCTACAACCCAAAAGTCTGTTTCATAGCTCCACAGTTTTTCGCCATTACAGGACAAAGCATATACGCTATTATCACATGAACCAAATATAATTTCTTGCTTGCCATCTTTGTTAATGTCTGCTAAGCAAGGTTTTGAGAATATTGAACCATTTGTTGCAAATTTCCATATTAGATGGCCTTGTTCGTTTAGAGCGTAGATTGAATTATCAAGAGAAGTGATTATAATTTCAGGTTTACCATCCTTGTTTGTATCTGCTATTACTGGTTGAGATTTTATTGGACCATTTGTTTTAAATTTCCATCTTAAAGTGCTGTCTGCATTTAAACAAAAGACTGTGCCATCATCACAACCAAAGACTATTGCATTTTTTTCTAGTTTTAATAAGGCAGGGTCAGATTCAATTGGAGATCCTGCTAAAAATTTCCATAATAATTTTCCAGCACTGCTAAGGGCATATAAATGATGATCATTACAGCCAAATACAACTTCATTTTCTTTGTTATTGTTAATATCAACTATGAGTGCTGAGCTTCTTATTGGACCACTCACTTTGTAGTCCCACAATAGTTTACCTTTGTGATCTAAGACATGTAATATTCCCATATCTGAACCAACTATCACTTCTTTTTTTCCATTACCATTGACATCTGCTATTGTTGGTGCTGATCTTATGCTTTTGACTGTCTCCTCATCTAGAAATAATAATTCTACTTCAGATCTTTTTTCTTGCAAGTCAAACAGCCATTTTACTTTGGATTTGTCATCAACAGTGTAAACTTTGCCATCTTTTGTTCCAAAGATGATAACGTTTTTTCCTTCTCCAAGATCTGCAGAAACAGGTGTAGTTAATAGTGGTGAGTCTGCTTGAAACTCCCATCTCTTCTTTATCTGTCCTCTTTTTTTCCCAGATAATTTCTTTATTACCTTACCAAACACCATCTAGATTAGATACTTTATATTTGGAGGATATATAAAAGTTTCGGTGAGAAATAGAGTTAATGATTAGTCCAAGTAACCTTGTTGTTCTAGATGATTTTGAACATCTTGGTCTGTAAATCCTATTTTTTCAGCTACTCTTGTTGCATGACTTGTTAAGGATATTCCTGGTTTCCATTGATAGGTTGGTTCATCATCATAATCAAATTGGATGAATTGACCTTGTCCCTTAGCTTGCAGATGTTTCAATAGTTTATGATTATGAGTTACAAAAAGTGTGTTGTTACCTATTGCATGAAAACCGTTTAGTACATATGTTGAGATTGCTATTTCTTCTTCTATTGTGGTTCCTGACGCAAGGGTGTTTAATACAACTAAGCTTTTTGGAGTTGTGTTTTCAAAGATGTACTTAGTCCTTGATAAGTTTTCACCAAAGTCTCCTTCTTTGTTTTGTAATTCATCTGGCACATAGTATTGATAGCCCATTTTGTCAGCAATGTTTATTCTTGCCCAGCGTGCAAGTACATAATTGCCTGTTTGTCCTTTTATTTGTTCTTGGAAAACACTTTTGCATAAAGTAGTTTTACCTCCACTATTTGGGCCAGAAATTGAAGTTAATCTTGAGTCACTTAAACTGATGTTATTTCCAACAAAATTAGGATCTTCTTTTGCTAGGATTGGATTTTTTAGATCAGTGGCTTCAAAGTGATGATAAGGGTCATCAGTTATTTCTGGAATTGTTACCTCATGAGGAACTGCTTTACCATATTTGTAGAATGATAAGAGTTCATCGATTTTACCAACTGCATCTGTTGCATAAAGAAAAGATGGGTCATTTACTGCCATATCTCTAAGTGGCATAATTGCAGAAATCATGTCAATAGCAGGTTTTCCAACAGTAAAATACATTACTCCTAACATCATATTCATTACAACCAAGGGGGCTAATTGTTCTAATTGTGGTCCACGTTCTATCAGACCTTTTTCTAATCCAACAAACAATCCAATTATTGGTAAGAGCGGGACTAGTGTATCAAGTGAGAATCTCGATGGTCTGAGTTTCCATTTTGGGGTATATAATTTCACCTCTCTTTTTGGTTTTAAATCCTGGAAAGTTCTGAATAATGGTCCACTCATCATGGAATATAATGATGTTTCTTCAAATGAATCTGTACTTGCTAATAGTAATCTTAAATATTCTGACTCTGGAATGGGTATTGCTTTGGCTGCTTTTGAGATATTAGTCCCTGCTTTTACTGCTTTTTTAAAATCCCAGTATGGAAACGCTTTATCAATCTTACCATTTAGAAACCTAAAAAGTACTTTTTCTCGATCTGCAAACTCTCCAATATAATCATCGAGTGCTTGTCGTAAATTATCGTCTGCTTCAATTTCCATGAGTGATTCTTGTTTGGCATGAATCAGTTCAAGAGATGTAGGTGGTTGCATTAGTGATCTATACAAAACTGCAGAACCAATTGCTGTATCAGTGTGATCAATAGATTCATGTAAATCACTCACTTGAATTAGTCGTAATGTTTCCTTATCAATTATTGTTTCAGGTAATATATTGAAAAAAAGTTCTTTTCTAAACAAATAAGAATCGATAATTGATTTTTGATCTTTTGTATAATGATCTTCAAGTTTATGTACTTGTTCATTAGCAAATACAATTGGTATTTGACTTACTATTGCCAGTTCAGCTAATGATTTCATATATACAGGAAACTAAGATTTATATTTAAATATTGTCCAATCATGACTACTTTTTAATAGATACATTGAATTAATAACTTAAATTGAATATTTAATTATATTATTTAGGTCAGCGATAGATTTATATATATTTCATACTAGATTTTACTTAATGGATGGTCTGGAAAAAGAGGTTGAGCAGTGGGTAGACTCTGGAGTTAGCTTTGAAGTGATTGAACAAAGACTAACTGAAAGAGGTGTTCTTGAAGAGGATGCTGATAAGGTCCTTGGAAAGTTGATGAAAAAGATCAAGACCAAAAAAAAGCCAGATCACACAAAGGCTTTGTTTTACAAAGAATTTTTTGACAGGATTGCCTATGGTATGGGAAGTCAACAGTTTGTGAATGTTTTGTTTATGTTATCTGGTGCCTCTTATTTTCTTATTGGTTTGATTTCAGGAATAAGAGAAATTATTGGATCTTTTTTAGGGTCATATCTTAATCATTACTCAGCCAAGCATTGGGTGAGCAGGAAGATTATTGGTCTTACTGGAATCTTGTTTGGTTTTTGTTTTGTTCTAATGGGTCTTGCTCGATTTTATAAGTCGGTTTGGCTTTTTGTGTTTGCTTTAATTGCTGCAACTATTGGTGTTGTTAGTCATGGGGAATTTTATTCCCGGCTGCAAAAAAGAATTCCAAAAGAGCAAGGTTGGGCCAAACACATGTACAAACACGGAATTATTATTACTGCTTTAAGTTTGCTTGCTGGGGCTGTGATTTTGGACAAATTCAGATTCCTGGCTGTTTCAGGTTATATTATTAACAGTTACATGATT
The DNA here is from genome assembly GCA_964419615.1 of uncultured Methanosarcinales archaeon. Taxonomy (GTDB): domain Archaea; phylum Nanobdellota; class Nanobdellia; order Woesearchaeales; family JAGVZT01; genus JAANXH01. The sequence goes on from CAYQPU010000008.1 coordinate 6,639, forward strand.
GTTTTTGGAATTGCTGCTTTGTGTTTTATTATTTCAGGTGTTGTGATCTCATCATTTAATGAAAAACGTCTTGATCCTGAACAGCACCCAGATGAATTTGGGCATTACTTTAAGACAATAAAGGTAAATGCAAAAGCAATATTTCAAAACAAGCTGGTTGTTTTGTTGGTGATTGCTGCAACTATTTCAGGGTTTGTGCAGGTTCTTGGTAATTCGTTTTATGGTGTGTTTATTTTTGAGAAGTTTTTAAATACCGGATTTGGGAGTTTTACAAATATTGCTGTTGTGTTTGTTTTAAGTTTAATGGGATCTATGTTAACTCCGATAATTATAAAGCACAATACTAAGGAGTCTGGCAAATTCCCAATGTTAATTTTTGGGACTATGCTTATGGCTATTATGCCTTTAACATATTATTATAATCCAAATTTACTTTCAATTGGTTTGGGAACTATTTTGGGAGTTATTGGATCTGCTATTGTTGGTATTGCTCAAGGTTTGCTTGCTGGAGAGATTATTCATCATGAATTAAGAGAGAGTTATTTTAGAATGCACAGTTTGATTACAGTTATCCCTTATTTAATTACCATACCACTTGGTGCTTATTTTGCACAAAATTATGGTCTTGGAAAGCTGTTTTTGGTTTTAGGTTTATTGCTTGTTGGATTTGTTGTCCCACTTTATTTTATTGTGATGGTTATTTTTGAGAGGAAAAATATTAAGAGGCAAAATACACAGAATGCTACGCAAGTTTTATAAAAACATGGATGTTGGCAAAAAGAGTATGAATAAGAAAGGTATGTCTCCAATAATTGCAACTATATTGCTGATTGCATTTGCTGTTGCTCTTGGAGCTGTTGTTATGAATCTTGGTAGGTCAGTTAGTTCTGGTTCTGAGTGCGGGGTTTTTCTTGACCTGGAGATTGTTGAAGTTGATGGTTTGCCTAAAGCCTGCTTTAATGATAATGGTGGTAATTCTCATATTGAGGTTTTACTAAAGAATGGAGTTAATGCTGATATTGATGATCTTCATGTGTCTGTGATTGGAAAGCAGAATATTTACAACAAGGAAGGATTATTAAAAGAGAAATTGGGTAAAGCAGATGCAAAAAAGGTTTTGATTCTTTATGACAAGATTCTTTATGGAGAGATAGATCAAGTTATGATTACTCCTTTGATTAATAAAGAAGGTGAATTAGTCATGTGTAAGAGTAGTCGAGTGAAGCTTGAGGAGTTGGTTGCTTGTCAGGGTTAATATTGACCTACATCTCTTGAAGATAAGATCTGTGATTTCCACCAAATAATTCAAATTTAATATCTTCATGAATAGGTTTTCTATACTTTAGTGATGCTTCTGAATTTATATGTGGAGTTAGATTAGATCTTCCACTTGGAACAACAATTGGCCTTCCTGGATCTAAATTGACAGCCTGACTTGAAAAATATTTGTCAGCCATATAAATCGGCCATCCTGAGTTTTCATCAGGGATCCCATCAATTTCATCAAGTACATTTCCTTTTCCTGATAAGTTTAATTGTAAAGAAAGATTGTGCCATGCCTCAACTCCTTCTGGAGTCAATCCTTGAGCCAAATTGTAACACATTTGCACAGATGAAAAATTAACATCAAGTAACTCTATTAATTGGTAAACATTATCTTCACTTTCTCTTATACAATAGACTCTACTTATTGTATCATCTTCATTCATGAATGCAGCAACCCAAGCTTCACCTTGAGGAATTCCATGTTCACTAATTGCAGACAATCTAATATTTCCCACTGGAAGATTATCAATAAAATCGCTAAATACTGCATTAGGATTAATTTCATATTGCTCTTGAAAAAAATCAAATAGTGTTTGACTTGCATAAGCTTGTCGAGCTGCCCATATCTCATCTTTTTGCTCCTCATTTAATTCATCAAATTGGTCCTTCAACTCAGATGGATATGCTGAGCTGAAATTAGTTATTGGTGGTAATCTGGTTTGATTCTAAGGGAAAATAAGCAAAAATGGGTGAGATAACAGGTTTTTCATTTGCCCAAGCATCTTGTAAATCAGACTCAGTAAAAGTGGTGTCTGCATGCTTTGCTGCCCTATCTGCAAAATATCCACTGAAATTTCCTTCTTGCCTTCTTAGAATTCTATCTAGTTTATCAATAACATTTGCTTTTAGCATAGAAAATGGACCGTATTCTTGAATTGTTTCAATATCAACTAAATTTACATAATCATCAACAATTTGCCTATCTATTGCCTTTATTTGATCTACAACCATTTAATCACCTGGTTCATCATTATTATTGAATATTAATATATTATATTTATATTTGGTAAAAGATCATATATTTAAATGTTTCGGTTTTTTGTCATTTAATAATGGTAACAAAGTAGTTAATTATATATGAATAAAGATATGTGCGTTTAATACAAGCAAGATTTATAAACAACTACTTCTTAACGAGCATAATGGCAATTGGCTTTGTTAATAGTACTAGAAAGGTGCTTTCAGAGGTTTATACTAATGTTATTCTGGCATTTATTATTTTGCTTGGAGGGATTATCCTTGCTAAGATTGTTGGTAGATTGATTGAGAAAGTATTAAAGGAAATTGAGCTTAACAAGTTTCTTAAGAAGACTACTAGTATTAAGATTTCTATTGAGGAGTTAATTGCAAATATTGTTACTTATTTATTGTATTTTATTGCTATTATTGCTGCACTTGATCAGCTTGGAATTGCAACCACAATATTGTATTTTATTTCATTAGGGATTATTATAATTATTGTTGCATCTATTTTGCTTGGCCTAAGAGACTTATTCCCAAATATTATTGCAGGGATTCACCTTTATCAAAAAAGAGTTTTAAAAGAGGGAGATAACTTAAAAGTAGGAGATGTTAAGGGAAAAGTGGTGAAAGTTAGCTTAACTGAGATCAGAATCAAGACTAAAAAAGATGATATTATTTATTTACCAAATTCAATTCTTATTAAACAAAAAGTTACAAAACTTAAGAAATAATTAAGATTACAAACTTTCAAGCATTGAGACTATATTCCAGATTTGAGCACGAGTGTAGGCTTGCATGTTGTTGTCGCTTCCAAGCTCATCCATTTCTTGAAGGGCCTTGTCAACTATTAATTCTTTTTCATCTCCAGATTTTAAGATCTCTGAAATAACTGCTAATCTTGCCTTGACATTTTTTGGAACAGTTGTATCCTCTGCAAGTTCTTCAAGTACTTCTATAATTTCATCAATGTTTTCTTCACTCATTTTTTCTCTATTTTCTCTAAAACTTCCTTTTGAAGAGAAGCAGCTTTTTCCTTAAATTTACTTTCTTGTTTTTCTAGTGAATCAATACGAAGCTCAAGCATTTCTTTTCTTTCATCCAATTCTTTTTTAAGTTGTTTTGGATCGCTTTTTATCATTATATTAGAAACAATCTTGAATGTTTCATCTGAATTTGCAATTTCTTTTAAAGCAGATTCAACTTCTGTTAATTGAACTTGAAATGATTGTTTTTGAACTGTTGTGTTTTGCATGTTTTGTTCTAATAGTCCAAGTTGTTGAATTTTTTGTTCAGTTTCTTTATCCATTTTTAATACTCTCGTATACTTTTAGTAGTTGACATATTGAGTCAATTGTTGCTCTTAAGGCAACAGCGTCCTTAGCTTTGATTAGGATATTTGTGCTTGACTCTTCTTTATTGATTTTTATTGTGGATCTATCCTTGGTAAAACGTGTTATTTCTGGTTCAATTACATCAAACACTTTGGGATCAGTAATTGATAATGTAAGCTCATATTTCATATTGCTTCAACTAATGTTGGAGTTTTCCGCTCCTTAAATAACATTTTTGATCCACAATATGGACACCGGATTCTTTTTCTAAGTGTATCTGAAACAATTTTCTTGTTACATGAAAAACATTTGTAGCTTACCAATTTATACCTCACCTTTTCTTACAGAATCTCTTAATGAATATGCTCTTCCTGTAAATTTGACCTTGCATTTCTTACATCTCCAGATTCCTATTGCCAGTCTTTGCACTTGCATAGCATTACAATATGGACACTTTTTAGATCTTTTGGTTGATGCTTCAATCTCATCAACTCTCTTTCTAATAGTAGATCCATATCTTGCTCCAAAACGTTTTGATAATCCTTTTCTTTTCTTCATTTTTCAGTATTATATATTGTCAATGGAATGGGGCTGCCCGGACTTTCCAAACCTTTTATGATCAAACAAAACACAGCACATGACAACATATTGTGTCGTGGCTATCTTGTAATTATAAAGGCCACGTTAAGGGACTGAAAGTCCCTTATGTTTTGTTCGACCTTTTCTTAAAAGGTCGTTTTGAACCGGGGTCGTCTGGCTTTTTGCAGTTGTCCCAAACCAGAAAGGATAATTCTTGCAACGAATCCAGAAAATCTCTGATTTTCGCTGAACCAACCTACCCCACAGCCCCTGTTATATATGGGGAGATCTTGGCTATTTATAAACTTTACTCTTCAAATATTGCTAATTAAGAATAAACTAAGAAAAATACTATAAACTTAGTCTGCACACGTTCCTTCTAGCTTATGGCCATCTCCTGTGAATGTGTATGTTGCTGAGGTTTCGTCATCTGCATATGATATGCTCACATCAAGGCCAAATGAAGCTCCTGAACTTGTACATACTGAGCCTGCTGTGTCATGAAAACACTTTGAGGTTTGACCAGTTCCTAAACTTGAAGGTGTACATGTTAATGCATTTCCTGCAACAGTGACTGTGTTAAGAGTTATACTGTTCACGAGATTATTTTGTATGGTAATATTAAGATCGTCTGTAGATGTAAATGCTGTATATTGAGGGACTGCTAGGTCACTTGTTCTCCAATATGATGCAGATGCTCTTCCAGCTGCCCCTGAACCAATTCCCGGGATTCCGCCCATAACTCCTACAACTATTAAAGCAATAATGATAACAACTGCAAGAATTATTAAATATTCAGTTGCTGTTTGAGCTTTTTTATTCATTAAATCACCTCTATTGTGAACTATTGTTTCTCAATAATATTGAATTTATAAACTTTTTGCTTCTGCTTGTATTAGTAACTTATTATTCTTACTTAAACTAGTATTCAATAAATATTTATAGTATGTCAGTGTAATAAACTGGATGCAAAATAAATCAAAATCTTTTTTACTTATCTTCTCAGTTGCATTGTTGTGTTATGTTATTTTGTTTGGTGTTATATTAAATGAAAATATATCAAATTTACCCCCAGACCCAAAAAGAAATCTTAATACAAAACTACTCACTCATAAATTTGGAAATGTTACTCAAATTATTGGTGCAAAACCAGATGTATTTTGGGTATTAGATGATCCCATAATATTTTACTCTGAAAAAGCCATACAAATAGTGCAAGTGGATGCAGATTTGGTGTGGCAGGATGCTTATTTACTATCTCTTGCAGAAAAAAGGGAACTTAAATGGAAACCAATCAGATTAAAAGGAGATGAGAAGATTGAGGGGAGATGGTTTAAGAATACTGCTAAAACAGAATTCACTATAAACAAAGAGGATCTTGGAAACAGTGAAATCGATAGAGCAGGTGCCACAATTATTGCTTATTCATGCAACAAGAAAATAATTGGATGGGACTGTCACAATGACAAATGGATGATCCTTGTATTTGATATAATGGTAAAATGAAATGTGTTCAAAAGTTTTATGATAAAACCCCTTTTCCTGACTTTGAATTAAACAGGTTTAATTCCAAAGAAAGCTTAAGAGTTGCTGCGCATCCATTTGCAAAAATACTTGATAGATCTATTCCAGTAGATGCTTCTATTATAGATGTAGGTGCAGGAACAGGGCAATTATCTGGGTTATTGTCATTAAGAAGACAAATTGTTTACGGGATAGATTTTTCTGAAAAATCTTTAGATAAAGCTAGAGCTTTAAAAAGAAAGTTAAATTTGGATTCATTGCATTTAAAAAAAGTTGACATTATGAACACAAAGCAAATTGAAGGAATCAAGAATAAATTTGATTATCTTTTGTGTTTAGGTGTTTTGCATCATACACAAGATGCTTATCAAGCATTTAAGAATATTTTGCCATTGCTTAAACCAAATGGTATGATTGCAATTGGAATGTATAACAAAATCGGCAGAGTGCCTTTGAGAATAAGAAAAATACTTTCAAAAACAATATTTTATAATAACAATAGAATAAAGGAGTGGTTTATAAAAATGCAAATAGAGAATACTAAAGATAAGGAAAGGGCAACAGGATGGTGGAATGATCAGTATTTGCATCCACATGAAACGACACACACAGTTGGAGAAGTCCTTGGATGGTTTAAAAAAAACAATATTAAATATTACCAATCAATTCCTTCACTTAATCCTTTTGATAATGATATCCTTGATATCAAAGGAGTATGGAATAGTCCAGCAAACATTTATCCTTATTTTCCACTGCGTTTCTATAAACAATTATCCTGGATTTGGAAAACTCATAAAGAAGGTGGATACTGGATAATGTTTGGGACAAAGTGTGAAAAAGGGTGAGAATAAGGTAATGATTTTAAAACTGAAAAAAGATAATGTTCCTTTAAGATGAAATGTAATTCAAAAAACAAAGCTATTCACATTTTAGGATTTGTATGTGCCTACTTTTTGTTTAGTATAGTAACTTACTTAATATTTTATACTTTTGGAATCAAAAAAAACATAGGATTTGTGCATGTTTTTATTATCACTTTCACTATTACCTTAATAGGTATTGCTGTTGACAAAATGATGAATTAATTAAAACAGGGAGATCATATTGAACAATAAAAATTGTTTTGGGGAAGGGTTCAGAGAATTTGGAGTTAATATTTCTCAAACAGCAGTTTTCGTTTTATTGTCTCTTTTTTATTTTTCGATATTTGGAATCATTTCTCTTATTACAAAAAGAAAGTTTGGCTTAATATTTAAAAGATTAAACTCAAATAAAAAAACACACTGGGAGGATTGGGATTCACAAATAGAATCAAAGGATCGATTTTATAAGCAATACTAGTAAAATGTATATACTTGGCATAAGCTGCTACTATCATGACAGCTCGGCTGCACTGATAAAGGATGGAGTTATTGTAGCTGCAGCAGAAGAAGAAAGATTTAGTAGAAAAAAACATGATAATTCTTTTCCTAAAAAAGCAGTCACTTTTTGCTTGGAAAAGGGAGGAATAACAATTAATAGTATTGACCATATAGCATTTTATGAAAAACCAATTGTAAAATTCGAGAGAGTTTTAATGCAATTTCTTCACTATTTTCCAAAAAGTTATTTTTCTTTTGTAAAGTCAATGCCAAGTTGGTTAAGTCAAAAACTTATGCTGGTAAATAATATAAGAAAATTGGGTTATAGTGGTGATGTAATTTTTATTAAGCATCATCTTGCCCATGCTGCTAGTGCATTTTTAGTAAGTGGATTTGAAAAAGCTGCTATTGTTACAGTTGATGGGGTTGGAGAATGGAACACAACAGCTTTTGGATTTGGTAATAAAAACCAAGTTACTATGCATAAAAAGATTGATTTTCCCCACTCTCTTGGTTTGCTATATTCAACTATTACTGCCTATCTTGGATTTAAAGTAAATAATTCTGAATACAAAGTAATGGGGTTGAGTTCTTATGGAAACAAAAACAAACAAGAAAATCAGTATTATAAAAAACTTAAAAAAGTAATTAAAGTTTTGGATGATGGAAGTTTTAGCCTTGATTTGTCATACTTTTCATATCCTCACTCACTTAGAATGCCATCGAAAAGATTATGCAAGTTACTTGGAGGGAATATTAGGAAACCACATGATCCAATAGCCCAAAGAGAAAAAGATATTGCATGTGCTCTCCAGATGATTTATGAGGAAACTTTATTTAAAATTATCAACTATGTTCATTCAAAATTTAAGTCGGGGAATCTTGTGCTAGCAGGTGGTTGTGCACTGAATAGTGTTGCTAATGGTAAGATACTTAAAAAAACACAATTCAAAAAAGTATGGATTCAACCTGCTGCATCTGATAGTGGTGGAAGTCTTGGCGCAGCATTATATACACACAACTGCATTCTTAAAAACAATAAAAGATCTATTCAAAACCATGTATACTATGGCCCCAATTATACCCAAGAATACCTTAGAAATTTTTTGGACTCAAATAATATCAAGTACTCCGTTTTTAAATCAAGTAAGGAGGTAATTAAAAACACTGCGAAGCTCATATATGAAAACAATGTTGTTGGGTGGTTTATGGGAAAGATGGAGTTGGGGCCGAGAGCATTAGGAAACAGGAGTATTTTAGCAAACCCATGTAATCCAAATGCCAAGGAAGCCTTAAACTTGAAAGTAAAGCATAGAGAAAATTTCAGACCTTTTGCACCAGTTGTATGTGCTGAAGATGCAACAGAGTATTTTGAGTGTGATGTTCCTTTGCCAAAACCTACTGATTATATGCTTATGGTTTATCCAATTAGACCCAAATGGAGAGACAAGATACCTTCTGTATCTCATATTGATGGAAGTGGCAGACTACAAACAATAAGAAGAAACCAGAATCAAATGTATTATGATCTGATCAAAGAATTTGGAAAATTATCTAAGATCCCTATTCTGATTAATACTTCATTTAATATAAGAGGTGAGCCCATTGTTTGCACACCTCATGATGCCTACAGATGCATGATGGGAACTGAAATTGATTATTTAGTAATGGGAAAGTTTTTAATTTCAAGGAAAGATAATATAAGGGACATATGGGAAAGTGAAGGATATGATTAAGAAAAAGAAAATCAAGAAAAGAGGAATATCTAAAAGAAGTCATTTGAGAAGAAATCCCACTTATAAACGTTTAATCTTGCTTTTCTCCACGATAATTACTCTATTTTTCATATTTGAGATAGGTTTTAGAATTTATTATTATTCAAATAATTTAACTTTGGGAGTAAGTGATGATGAAAAATGCTTTAAAGATGTAATGGCAGGATTACCTCACACAGAGAGTATGTACAGAAATTTTAGACTACTCGGATACCATGACATTGACCCATTTATTGGATTAACTATTAAATCAGGATTTAGGTTGGATGAAATAGAGGTTACTGAGATTGACAATAAATTTTATAAAAAAGTTTTGTATGATTATCATCACAATGAACAGGGAATGAGAAATCTTAAAAATTTTCCTATTGAAAAATCACCTGAAAAAGAAAGAATTGCTCTATTTGGGGATAGTCTAACATATGGAATGGGTGTCCCATTAAAATCTGGAATGAGCTACTTAATGGGTACAATAGTTGCAGATGTAGAGGTATTAAATTTTGGTGTTCCTGGTTGTGGTATTGATACTATGTATGCTAGATACATGTATGAAGGGAGGAAATATAAGCCAGACATAGTTGTTTTTAATGTTTATGTTGAAGACATCTCAAGACCTTTTACTAAATGCAAGTTATATACACCAAATGTTTTTATTAATAATAGTAAGATTAAAATTGGTGAAAGAAGATATGAAGACTTAAGGGATTTTTATTACTCATATGAGCCACCAAAGTTTGAAAGCTACTTTATTAAGGATACAGAGTATAAGATTAGTAGAATTGCTAAAAATAAAAGAAATTTTGGTAAAGGATTACATTTGCTGGACATTATGCTTGATGATATTAAAGATAGAACAGATGAGGACTCAACAGTATTGATTGTTGGAGTCATAAGAGGAGATCATGACCATCCATTGTTGGACGAGTATTATCAAAAGATTATAGAAATGCTTAAAAGCAAAGATATTATGTATTTTGATTCTGCAGATTATTTTAATTCGGTTTCTCATCATTATAAGGATCAGTCTTTTTATTATATTGATGGAAATAATACAAAGGATCATTTCTCACCCATTGGCAATGGAGTGTATGCGCAGGGATTGTTGTTGGAGTTAGATAAAGCTGGAGTGTTAAACATAACTACTGAATACCATTTTACTAACTTTGACTTACATGGACCTGTTTATTTAGTTAATAAGAAACATCCCAAAAACATCACTATTGTTTATGCAAGAGGAATTGAGGATTTGTCTTATGAAAACCAATTATTTCCTGCAAAAGGAGTAAATAACTAAAAAGTGGTGCAGAGGCTGATCCCCACTGAAGCTTTCAGCTACGCTGAAAGTTAGGAACGTAAGTGAGATAATGTGGGGTATTAAACCAGTAAAATTTTCGATAATAAAAATAGTGTAAGCATACAAAAATGAGTAAAAACAAACCAATATTTAGGGATTTATTAGATTTTATTTGGGAGAATAAAGCCTGGTGGCTTTTACCAATTGTGATTTCGCTATTGTTGCTTGGGTTGTTAATAATTATTAGCCAGAGCAGTCCAGTCTCACCTTTTATTTATGCTCTATTTTAAGATTTATTTAAGTTTCAGCTTAATCCAATCAAGAATTTACCAACCAAATTAACTGTGATAAAGTATATTATTAAACAACTGAACATTATGGTGGGAACGTACTTTAAACCAGATTTTGGTTCTCCTTCGTTTATCACACCTAATAAAGTTGATGAGAGTATTGATGTTATTACTAACACTGTTATTGATATTTTTTTTAAGAACAATGGAGTGATTACAATTTCACCTAGCAAGAATCCCATTCCAAATCCTGCACTTTGAGCAGATGTTTGAACTTGCATGTCTGATATCATTTGAACAAAGTTTACAGAAATTGCTAAAAGTAAAGGTGCACCAATTATTATTGTAAACATTATGAATGCTGTATAGGTTTTTGTACTTGACCTTAATTCACTTTCTAGAGCATGTGTTTCAGATATGTCCGCTGCAATATCTTCTAATAAGGTTGCCAAATTACCACCACTTTTCATAGCAGTTGTAAATAGTTTTAAGGATCTGTCTAATACATCTGATCTAATTCGGGTTGATATTCTGAGTAATACACTTGAGAAAGATTCTGTTCCTAAACCTCTGGATGTTGCATATTTTATTTCTTCTGCCAAAGGACCAAGGTCATCTCTTGCTGCTTCTCTTAACGCCTTATAAGGTGTCATCCCTGCTCTAAGATTTGCTGCTACTATTTGAAAAGCATCAGGAAGAGATGATTCTACTTTTTTTGTTCGCTCTTCTACTTTAAAGAATACACGCAGGTAATTTAGTATTTGAACCATAGTAAATAAACCTATGGCTATGATCACAATAGTTAATGTGTCAAAAAAAAACAGTGAGATTAATGAGGATACCAAACTTAAAATAGTCCCAACAAAAATTCCCTTACCTAGCCAGATGTATGGATTTTTCTTTAATCCTGAAAAGACCATGAGATCTTTAAAGTCCTTTCTATACTTTTTTGGGTAAAGTTTCGCCAAGTTATAGTATAGTCTTTGGATGAATTTCATTTTAAAATTGTACTACCGGCCTCCTTGCTCTGATAAATCCTATTATGATGTACTGAACAATAAAACATGTAACAATGAAAGCAACAAATGATACTTTCCCTATTCCTAAACCTGCAAAGCTTGACAAAATGATTAACATGACTGCACCAATTGTTGGGACTGCTACTGCAAACAACATGTAAATCAAGTTCCATAGGTTTAGTTCATGGGCATAGTCTTTGATTTTTGACTTTTGATCTGCTGAAAGATCTTTTACTATTAATTTTAAGGCGCTTTTTAAGCTTGAACCTGATTTAATGGAATTTATTAACTGCCAGATCGTTCTTTTTAGATATTCTGATTTTGTACTTAAGGCCATGTTTTCTAGGGCTACATGAATTGGTGTTCCTGTTTTTACTGTTTGAGTTATCCTTTTAAACTCCTTTGATACTGCACCATAACCAGCATCTGATATGTTAGCAAGACCATTGTACAATGGAACACCTGAGCTTACTTGTAGTTGGAGATCTCTGACTGCAAACACTAAATTTTTATCAATATCTTCTGCTTTTTTCATTGCAGTTATTTTTGGGTAACTTACAAGCGCATATGTGAACAAAAGAAGGATTGCTAGACTGTAAAGAAAACCGGTTTTTAGTGATTCTAAGAGTGGATCTCCCTTAAATGTGAGGCTCAGAAAGAATAATAGTATAAAGAATATAAGCCATGTAAAGATAACATTAACCATAACAATGGCAATGTACTCAAAATCTTCTAATTCTATTGCTGCTGATTTTAGATTTTCTTTAAGACCAGATATTGGGATTTTCAAAGCTAGTGGGAATAAAGGTTTTGATAGTTTTTTGGCTAATCCAATTGGAATTAGCATTAAAGGAGATTTATTCATTTTAAATTATCTGGAGATTTATCTTTTTCAACAGTCTCAATCAAAATATCTTCTTCTTCATAATAATAGTTCATTATTTTTCCAACTTCATCCACTTCAGTTATGTTGTTTTTTACCATCCAGTTTAGGATTTTTTTCTTTTGCTCTAGATCTTTATTGATTTCTTCAGGAGTCATTCCGGTATGTAGGTTTAAATCCTCCACTACTCTTATGCTTTCTTTTACTTTTAGGAATTCATCTTTTCTTGGATTCCAACGATATAGATAATTCAGACCCAGGTCTCCTTCTGCACCTTGGATAACTTCTGCTAATTCCAAGGTTCTTCTAATACCTCTTCTTCTGTCTCTGTATTGGACAAGTATTAATTGTAAGGCTTCAATTTCTGTTTTGGGAATTGCTATTGGTGGTTCTATTAATCTTCTTTTAACCTGTTGAACAGTGTCAGCGTGAATTGTTGCGTATACACTATGTCCTGTGTGCATTGCTTCAAACAAAGCCTCAGCTTGGTTTCTTCTTCTGACTTCTCCAACTATTATTCGATCTGGTCTCATTCTAAGTGAAGCCACCATAAGATCAAGCATTGTTACTTCTCCATGACCTTCAGGATTTGCTATTCTGCTTGTCATAGGAACCCAATTCCAATGCAAATTCTTTGGAAGAAATATTTCTCTTGTATCTTCAATACTAATTATTCTTTGAGTTGGAGGTAAGAATGTACATATTCCATTTAGCATAGATGTTTTTCCTGAAGCTGTTCCTCCTGCCACAAGAACATTTAATTCATACTGAATTGCAAGCCACAAAAATGCAGCTATTTCTGCAGACATAGTTTTTGTTTCTGGTTTCATGAAATGAGTTGCTGTCCAAGGATTTCTCGCGAATCTTCTAATTGTGATGGTATTCCCAAATGTGGTAATCGGAAAAAGTGTAGAAGCTACTCTGTCTCCAGATAAAAGATGTGCATCCATAATCGGGTGTAATGCATTAATTTCAGTTCCAACTTTTCTTCCGATTTGAGATGATAGATTATATATTTCAGATTCGCTTGTAATGTGCTTGTTAGTTTCACACCAACCATACTTTTTATGGTACACAGTTAATGGTCCTTTACTGCTATTAATTGCTAGTTCTTCTAATTGATTGTCTGCAAGGATAACATCAATATCACCCAAACCATACATTTTATGAAGTAATATTCCAGACAAGATGTTTGTTTTGTTTTCCTCAAGTCCAAGTTTTTGGGCTACTTCTTTTTTAATTTGCATAAAAAATTGTTGTTTTTGTAATTTTGCTTTTTTTGCATCAATTACATCTTCATTATCAAGTTTGACTTTTGATGCAAGCTCAGTGACCATATTATCTAATAGTGCTTGAGTTGCTGTTCCAACTGTTGGAATTTCCAATTCATACAAAGGTACGGTCCTGTGTTTTATTGCCCAGATTGTAACTTTGGCAGGGACATGATCTGCAACAACAGTATATGTTTCTAGTAGGTTTTTTTCCATTTAGATCAGCCTGTACACAACAAATGAGATGCCTCCAAGTACAACTAGTATGATGTAAACCAATAATGCAATTTTTAATTTTTTTGAGGTTGACATTGGTGCTTTTTGTTCCTTTGGTTCTTTTAACTCCTTAGGTTCCAGTGGTACTTTTGGGTCGCCAAGGTGCTTGGGTTGTTTTGGTTTTTTTTCTCTTTTAAGTTTTTTGAATTTTGGTTTTTTTGGTAATTTTAAGCCTTTTAATTTCTGAGGCTTTGGCTCATTGGGATCTAATTTAACTTTTGTTTTTTTGGTTTCCTTTGTTTCAGGTAGACCCTTTTTTCGCATGATAATTCCCCCAAAAAGAGGATATTCAATGTCAATGAGATCCTGATCATGAAGAATTTTTGCCCAAGACTCAAGCTGGCTCTCTTCAATGTTGGATTGTTCTGCAAGATATCTTAGATCAACTGTACCAACACTTAATACATAATTGTACACTTCATCTATCATTGTTTGATAAGCTATGCCTTTGGGAAGGTTAACATGAGCTTGATTTAGGTTGGGTACTTGCGGGTTTTGTTGGGGATTTTGCGGAGTGTTTTGTTGAAGATTTTGTTGCTGACATTGCTGCGGGTTTTGCTGCTGTGGTTGCACGGGTTGCTGTGGTATTGAAGGTTGGACTGGTGGCTGAATTGGAGATTGAATTGGTGGTTGTGGTTGCGAGGGTGGCTGTTGCACGGTTTGTTGAGGAGGTTGTGATTGAAGATTAGCTTGTTGAGGCATGGATTCTGATTGCTGTAAAAAATTCGAGTTTGGTTCAGGTTGTGTTACTTGATCTTGCTGTTGTGTTGGTGGTTGAACTAGTGGTTGCACTTGAGAAGGTAAAGGTTGTACTGGTTGAGGAATAGGTTGTTGGGATTGGATTGGTTGAGGATTTTGTTGATTATTTTGATCTGGATTTTCGTTTTTGACTTTTTTATTAGATAGCTGTTGAATTGCATTCTGGATCTCAACTTGATGCTGATCAGAACTTTCAGGTTGCTGTGAGGATTGTACTGGTGCTTGCACTGGCTGTGGCTGCTGATTAGGTGTTTGATCTGGTTGGCCAGATTGTGATAATACTGGTTGAACTGGTGGTTGCTCAGGGGATTGCACTGGAGGTTGGATTGGTGGCTGTGCAGGTGGTTGAATTGGGGGTTGGACTGGTGGCTGCACTGAAGGTTGTGTTGCTGCCTGCACCTCTGGCTGCTCAGTGGTTTGCTGTTGAGCTTGCTGTGGAATCTGCTCAGGAGTTTGTGTTTGAACAGGAACTGCTGGCTGTTCAGCTGGTTTTTGAACTAAATGATCTGGAATATCATGTTTGTCAAATTCATGAGGTTCTGGTTTGAATACTTTTATTCCTTGCGAGGGTTCTGATATTGAAACAGATGGTACAGCAGGAGGGTTAGCAGGAGGGTTAGCAGAAGGATTAACTGGAGGATTAACATGGGGATCATTATTTTGAGGGGTCACAGGTTGAGAAGAAGGTGTGTTTTCACCTTGTGCAGCACTACTTGGGGGATTTTGCTCAACAGGAATTGGCTTTGGGCTTGGAGCTGCAATTTCTTTAGCTTTGCTTGCTAGCTCAAAGAACTTTTCCTTTTTTTCAGCATATTTAGATGCCTGCTCCACTAGATCACCCCTTTTTAATATATTGTACTTTTTTATTTTATATATATATCTTTTTATTAATTTTTATTAATATTCCCCTCCAATTAAGATTTCGCCTTGTTTTCCCAAATCCGCTGCCAGAGATTGAATTCTAATTTGTCCGGCTGTTATTCTTATTTTCTCTTCAGTAATGTTGTGTATTAGGTTTAATTGTGTTATATTAACTGAGGTATCTGAGCTTATTTGCAGGATTCCTGGCTGGACAATATCACCAAATTCTACCTTTATTTCATCACCAGATTCAAGTCTAATAGTAAAATCTTCATTAACAAGGCTAGGATCCAAATTAGCATGTGTGTCACTAAAAAGCTGCTTTCCTGATGCATCATATATATCGACTTCAAGTTCTGTGTTGCCTGTATCGACTGGAGAACTGTTTGTATGGTTATCTGCATCCTCATTGATTATAATTGTGATTGAGATTCTTTTTAGGTGTGATATGTTATTTAACACCTGAATTGAGCCGTTTAATAAAAAATTGGTCCCATATGGTTTGATTTCAAAATCAGGGGTGAAATTTTGCAGGCTCACATTAATATTGTTTTTTTGCGAGTAATAGCTTTGAACATAATCCACATAATCAAAATATTCCGAAGAAAAATCAGTGCCAGTTTGATATTCGCTGATGCTGAACCCTAATGTTAGGTTGTTTGCTTGCCTGCTAATGGAATTAATATTGAACTTACATATATCACTAAAAACATCTGAGACTATGTCATCCTCATAGTATTTTATTTGTGAGTTTGTATTAATTTCTGTAAATAAAATATTCATATTCCTATTTTTGTGAGTGTATGAGCCTGTTAATACAAATAGCGAAAATAGCATTAAGAAAGTGATTATTGTGAATAGTGCTGCTTTTTTGTTCATGTATACCAGCCTTCCATTTTAGCAAGATATGCTTGTCTGTTTACTAAGAATACTCTTCTTACGATGAGAAATTCCTGAGGTTGAGTGCAACCAGCTTTGGTTGCTGTCTTGATTACTGTCTCTGTTTGATCTATTATTAGGATTTCTGCACATGTGTTTGTGGGTAGGCCTGCAATAAAATCTTGCAGATGCAAGGAAGAAACGTTTGTAACTGAATCTTTTAGTGCACCATTTTTTTCAAGGACTGCTAAGCTATCCATTAGCTGACGATGCATGTCATTATTGTGTGTTGCAACGTCTACTTTTGAGATGTAAAAAATTATTGAGAGAATAAATGCTGTAGCAACTATTATTGCTATGGTTGCATCCAATGTGAAAATTAATCCTTTTTTCATTTTTTGTTTTTTTCTCAAAGTCCTTTTTTATCTTTTACAACTAATTAATTTTTCATTTTGAAAACTTCACATAACCAATTGTGTTTTTGCTTTCTTCATTTTCTGTGTAACTAATTGTGATGTCTTGTTTTTGAGTGCCGGAATCCGCCGGAAGATCGCACTTGAATGTTGTTGTTTCATCACCAGTTATGGTGGTACTTGTTGGAGTGCATTGTGAGAATAATGTTAATGTCATTTCTTCTACATTATCCTGACTTAAAAGTCCAACTTCAAGATTGATTGTATTTTCTGCGATTTCCCAATTTTTACATTTGAATCCTGCAATACTACAGGCATCTGGGAGTAGGAGTGCAACTCCACCATCAATAACTTTCTTACAATTGTCTGCCAGATTAGTATCTGATATTTTGCTGCAGAATGATGAATCTTCTTTTAGTTTTGCAAGCTCATAATAACAATTGTTTTTGTCAGATAGTGCTTCGCACACATTTTCGTCAGAGTATTGCATTGCTATTTGGAACAAACAGTCTTCACTTTTACTAAGCTCATTGCAAAGTAAAGTATCTTTTGTTGTTATTGCGATAGTAAACAAACATTCTTGTTTTTGCATTAATCCTAGATTACTATCTTCACAAGCTTTTTGATTTAGTATTTGTTGTATGGTGTTTAGGATACATGCTGAAGGTAAGTCGCTTTGAAGACACATTTCATGGTTTTGTGTGTTTACAGCTAGGTATTCAAAACATTTCTTCCTAAAGACAATGTTTGATATTGCCTTACATTGGGAAGTGTCTGAGCTTAATGAAGCTTTTCTAGCTGATATTTCATTTATTCAATAATTTCTATCACTGTTAGAGAGCAGTTCACAGTAGTTTTGGTCATGGTATTCATACGCAAGCTCTTTTATGCATAAATTTTTTGATGTTGTTGGTAGCTTGTCACAGGATTTTAAGGAACCTGTCTTGACTGCTACATCGATTTTGCATTCAACTGGTGAATTTGGAAATAAAACTTGAGGATTTGGGAATTGAAGTATTGATTTTGATATTCCTTTTTCACATAAACCCATATCATTTCTAACAAATGCTAATGAATAATAGCAGTCATTTTTTATTTCTGGATCAACATTATCACAGCTGCTTTTGTCTTTTTCAAGGATACTTAAGCACATTTGTTTATAACCAGATGCTTTACTGCAAAACTTTTCATTGTTAGCTCTTATAGCAAGATTTAACCAACATTTGTCAATTAAAGGTTGATACCCGAGTTTTTGGCAGTAAGATTCTGTTTGAGCAATTTGGGTTGCAGGAGCTTCATACAAGTGTGTTATTTGATTTAGAGTTCCTGTTTTTCTTAAAAAAATAATTCCTAATGTGATTAATAGTATTACACTGACTATAATTAAGATCTTCCAAGGAATTTGTGGTTTGGACTTGAGTTTAATTTGAGGTTCAGAGTGTTGTATTTTTTTTATTTGTAATTTAGGGTTATTCCCCCATTCGTTCATGGCATGCATGCAGCCACCTCCATATTTCCTAATGTTAAGTAACCTTGTGAGGATGAAGTAACACCAATCACGTATTCAAAAGGTCCCATTCCACAATTATCAGATGCATTTTGGACTGCATTCCAGATGTTTGGTTTCGGATATAAGTATTCCGGTGTGCTGTTGGTACCATTTAGTGTTGTGTTGTATTGAAGATTCACTATGTTGATTGTTGAAGGATATTCTGGTTCTAATATCAAACCAACTATTTCATCAAGCATTGCTGCTGCGCCTGCTGGATCCATGGCATTGTATGCAATGCCACCTGAACAATTTGCAATGTTATACAAGGTTTCACAAGCTGCAGTATCTCCAGCATAATCACAATCTCCTTCAAATCCTGGGGTAAATAGATAAGATGGGCCAATTCCAAGTGGATAGATTGTTATTTGATCTCTTGGAAATGAATCATTACATACATATTCATCTGCATCACCATAATTTTCTGAACCGTCTGAGATTAAGATTATGTAATTATCTTCATTTGGATTACCGTTTTCAGTGATTATCACGGATACTTCTAAACCAGATTGAATGTTTGTTGCACCTCCTGCAGAATAACCTCCAGCCAAGGTTTTAAGTGAATTTTCATCATTTGTAAGAAAGCTGACAATATTCCCATTTGTTTCAAACATTGATAATCCCACAAGGTTGTCTGGGCTGTTGTTTAGTAATGAATGAATAATGCCACCAAATTCAGTTTCACTGTTATTGATTCCATTTTGAAGGCAGCGTGCAAGGGATATTCTTCTACTAGAGTTGTCAAAAATTAAATCATCTGTGCAAGACCTATCTGTTCCCCATGCATTCAGATTAAACATCCAGTTCATACTTCCTGAAACATCAGTAAGGATTACTGTAGATGTTGGATTTGATGAAGTTCCATTTCCAAAGTATTGTTGGTCATTATACACATCAATATCTGCTTTTACTATTTGTGATTGACAGGGGATTAGTATTGATGCAGTTGTGCTTGAATATGGTGGGTCATCTCCACTAAAGAGAAGATCTATATCTGTTGCTCCACTTGTGAATGTATTAAAGAAAACAAAGTTTGGTTTGTCAAGTGGACATGAGATACATACTGAATCAACAACATAATCTGCTTGGTTTTCACAGCAAGCAACAGTATAATCATCTCCAACGATTAAGTATTCACCAGGGTCACAGTATCCTATACCAAGGGTATCTGTCCGTTCCCAGAGCATCAAGGTAATGTTTGTGTATTCATTTTCAACTAATGCTATTCGATTATTTATTACAATGCTGGTTGCATCTGTCTGAGGGTAGAAACCCATATTCAGCGTTGCTTTTTGTTCTGGTAGATTAAGTATGAATCGGACATCATTATATTTTACACCACCAGTTTGGTTATATACTTCTCCTTCTGTGTCTGGGACATAATAGACACGGCCTTGACCATAATCAAAAAAGCCAACCAACATGGAACCTGAAGTGTGCTGAACAACCACATTAAAATTTGATTGATTTGCAAGCCTATAGCCTTGCTGGAATTCTACAGTGTCATTTTGATCTGCACTCTGTATCATTATATCAGTGTTGACAATTGTTCCATTTTCCTGAGTTATGTTGGTTGCTGTTACACTAAAGAGTTCAATTATTTGCCCATATTGTTTTTGAATGTATACTCCTCCATTGTCAACCCAATCTGTTAAATGAGCTGTTTGCTCTGCGGTTAGATCTGACGGGACAAGCCAGGGATCTTCAAAAACAACAACTTCATAGGTTGAAATTTCTTGGATCAAGGTTTGCCAATCATCTTCATAATCTGTGAACGTAACATTATTGTTTTCAAGGTAACTTCTGATTCCAGATTTTGAGTCTGATCCCTCTGACACATCACCATTTGCATAAGAGTAGGCAATTTTGTTTCCATCAAAAAAACCTGTTGTAATAAAAGGAGTTGTCTTCCTAAGTCTTAGATAATATTCATAGCCTGGGCCACGTAATCCCAATACTCTCTTTACACCTTCATAATTTACATTATCAATTTCTTTTAGTTTCTGGATTTTTTTTAGACTTAGATTCCATGGAGATGTTGAGGCAAGACCAATTGATCCAATATATGATTCATTAAATTTGTCTGTGTTAACATTATACCAATCTGATGGACTTCCAGGGCTTTCAATTAGTGCAGAGGATGCAAAATCTGAGACCAGGTCTAAGTTTATTCTTTTATCTGTTAAGATCATTCTTTCCCTGCTATAGTCCCAAACCCAAGCAATAATAAGCAAAATAAATATGAATGCGAGCATAGCAACTGTGATATCTGTTGAGAACATCTGGGATTTTTTATTTGATTTAGTTCTAACCAAGGCTTATAACCCCCAATTGGTTTGTGATGTTGATTGGGTATGAGATATCTGTTATTACTCCTGTGATGTTTGAGGTGATTATTTGGCTTGAGTATTGTCTTACCTGTGTACCTGATCCCCAAACTACAATCACAGTGTGATGTATGTTGTTAATGCTTAGTGTGTAATTTGTTCCATCCTGTAGATTGTAAGGAAGATTAACTTGGGTGCTGGCTCCGTTTCCTGCAAGATACACTGAATTAATTCCAGAGGCCAGTTTGTCTGCGCTCAATTTAGCATCCATACTTCTTTGACTAAGTACGTTTTCTGCGGATCTTTTACTTACTCCAGATAAGACAATTAAGAATATGATCATGGCAACTGACATTATAATGATAAGCTCAGTGCTCACCATTGCTTTAGTCTTTAACATGCTGACTCCTTGTCTTTGTTACCTTTATTGGAAAACGAGTTGAGTGTTTTATGCTCGGCTGCGGATTTGCAGTGGGTATTTTTGGGGATATTGAGCTTATTTGGGATTCACATCCTTTTATTAAGATATCAATATTAAAGACTTTGCTCACTTGGCTTTGTTCTGAATAACCTTGTCTATACCATTCAGTGATTGAGTTTGATTGAAAAGATGTGGTTTTTGGTTTTAATTTAATGCTAGTTTCTTCTTGGCCCTCAATAAAAATTTGAGCTCGGTATGGCTTTGTTTCAGGGTTCAAAATTATTAGATAAACATCATCATCTGTTAGAGGAGGAGATAGACGTGCATCCACTTCATAGTTTACTCCTAGCTTTGATGGACAGTCTAATTTTGGGTTTATGAATTTGGGGATTGTATAAGCAGCTCCAGCTATCAAGATCACAATGATTAATCCTATCCAAATTGCTTTCATCCTGTAATTGTGATTAAGACATTGTCAAAGTAGGCTCCAAATCCTTCAGTAGCACTGCTCCACCCACCGATTGCAGCACCCAAATCAAGATAGTAATTACCCATTTCTGTTATTGAAGATGTTATGTTTAAAGTCTCACTTCCTGAATCATCAGCTGGATCATTCATAAACCATAGTTCATTATCTGAATCTGCATCATCATCTCCAGTATCAAGTGCAGATCCTAGCCAGACTGTTGTTGAAGGAGTGGTTAATCTTGCTTTTATCCAAGCTTCTTCACCTGCTTCAAGCGAGTCTCCATAATCTGCGTCAGCATCCGCTATCCAATCAAATGAAAGGATTGCCGAACCCCCATTTTGAAGGGCATTGTAATGTTCTGGTTTTATTTCAAATTGTACACCATATGCTCCGCTTGTCATGAATCCTGTTATTGAACCATCATCAGGAGTTGCTGGTGCACTTGGTGCTCCACCACCTAATTTGACCTGGATTCTATTATCTCCTCCTACTGTTGAGTCTCCAATGTTTGCGTCCATGTCCGGATCTATGTTAAATTCTACTGAACTTAAAGAACCACCATAAGGGTCTTCTTGCCAGTCCCATCCGTCATCTGCATCAATTCCAAATGTGTTTTCTGATGTGTTCAGACCAGAACTAAAGTCGACTGGTAGCGGGCTGTCAATTGCCAGGTCCCAGATGTTTACAAAAAATCCTGGGCTAACATTAACTTGGACTTGGGCAAAGTCAATGTATTGCTCTGGTCCTGTTTCAACTGATGGATCAAATGTCATTCTTATGTGGATGTCGTTAGCTAATGTGTATATGTTTATACATGATGAGATGTCTGGGCTTGTGTAATTTGCCCATACTGCACTTGTGTTCCAAGTTGTTATTGGGTCCCAATCTACACCATTGTAGCATTCAATTTGATGACGGTCATCATCTGGAAGTGCACCACCACCAAGGTTTTCATAGTGAGAAATTGTGAGTATAACTGTATCTATTACAAAGTTATCTGAGATTCCAAGCGATGGGAAGTCAAATTCTATGTAATCTGCAGGAGGATAGCTTGGCGGCCCTTCATCAACAGATGTTGCATATGAACCATCATTTAATGTTTGAACTTCAGTTGTCCAGGATGGATCAAAGTCTTCTTCAAAAGCAAGCTCTGGTGTTGCATAAAATGTTGTTGCAGGATAATTAATGATTAGAGTTCTTGTTTCAGCTGAGTTTTCAATACTGCTAGGAGAATCATCTGTACAATTGATTGTCCAAGAGTATGTTGATTGTGCAAAATTGTTTACAGTGAATGTTTGAGTTGCACCTTCTGTTACTGAGTTATCTGTTTGATTAGTCTGGTTGTTAATTATTAATTCACATGAATCAATTCCTGAGTCTGCATCTGTTACATTGTAGACAAATAGTGCATAGGATAATGAACTGTTATAGTTGTGATCTGGTGAGCTTAGTGTGATTTGTGGTAATGCTCCGGTTGAGGTGAAGTCAACATTTATTGGAGATTCATCTGTGTATGGACCTGATTGTGCTTGAAGTATCGTAGTATAGGTTTCTGAATCAATTCCTGTTGCATTTAAGTAAACAAAAGTTAGATTACATTGGTTTGCGCTTACCAAGATGCTTGTTGATTTGGTTGTGATTCCTGAATTAAACCCAACATAAGTTGAGTTTGAAAAGCCCAGATTAATTGATTGTGCTATTGCAAGATTGTTACATATGTGATAAAGCTTGTATTGTGATTGGCCAGTGTTTAAATCAGGGGCATCCCATGAACCAGGATATAGTTGTATACTTGGACAGGTTGTGCATTGCTGGGTTTGAGGAACATTCACAACAATTGATAAGGAATTAGTTGCTGTTTCTGAAGTTGTGTTTGAGATTATTTGAACCCTACCTGAGTATGTACCTGAATCAAGTGGAGACTTGGTTAGTATATCAACATCAATGTCAGCTGTTTGATTTGATGATAATGAAAAGCTTGTTTGGCTTAAAGATACATTGATTCCTTCATCACCAATGTAAGATAAGGTTACATCAAGGTTTGAATCTTGTTCATTTGTTACACTTATTTGACCAGAGGTTGAATTACCTGGAAGTAATGTTGCTGATAATCCTGTTGAATCAACATCTACAACATTATAACCTATTTCAACATATCCTGCTTGTGACTTAATGGTTATCCAGTGATTACCTTGATATGAAGGAATGGAACCTCTGACTGGAAATTTTAAGTTTCGGTATACATCTCTTGTAGATTCTGGGCCAGATACAACTGAAACCACAACAGTTCGGTTTGATACTTGAGTTGTTTGCACTCCTTCTGGAATTGAAATTAGGATTTTTGTTTGTGCTCCTTCTCCCTGAGAGTATACATAGTTTGCAGTTTCAGCAAGGTCATCCACAATGATTCTTGCTTTTGAGACCCTGAATTGATTTCCAACTTTTGTCATTAAATCTTGGTTTACTGCTATAAGCGATACAATCAGTAAAAGTACAAATGCTAAGATTACCATGAATTCTGTTGATACTTGAGCCTTAGAAAGAAGTTTAGATTTAAAACTACTGCTATCTTCCCCTCTTTTTTCCATAATACTTAATTTAATAAAGAGGTTATTTATATATATTGCGAAGTTTTAATATGTAAAGAATTAAAATATTACAATTTCTTCAGGAGTTATCCGTATGCCTTCTTCTGCTACTTCCATTAACATTGTGCTTTCAGAGTGATGTGTTCCTCTCATTTTTATTATTTCTATTGCTCGTATTCTTTTACCTCTTTGCTTAATGTGATATAAGAGAATAATCCCATCTACTTCAAATTCTAATGCTGCAATTATTGTTCCATCATATGGAGATGCCCCCTCTGATGTTAAAATTGCTGTTAGATCCCATTTAGATATAAGATCAAATAGTCCAAGAGCTGCTTGTTTTTTTGATAGTTCATCTTCATATAATAAAACAAAAGAGCTTATTGAATCTATCACCAATCTTTTTATTTTTGACTCGGTGATTAGTGTTTCAATAATTCCTCCTCCTTCAATTAGAACTTTTTTTACTTGAGCAGGTTTATATTTTAAAAAAATGAATTTACCTTCTTTTTCATATTTTGCAAGATCCCAACCAAATTCAAGCATATCCCTGTACAATTGATCTTTTCGTTCCTCAAATGTTATGTACATTCCAGGTTCATTAAATAGCTCAATACCTTTAACCAAATACTCAATTGCAAATATTGTTTTTCCTGCTCCTGCAGAGCCTGCAACAAGGTTAATACTTTTTTCCCTAAGACCTCCACCGATTAGACTATCAAATCGAGGTATTCCAGTTGGTACTCGTCTTATTAAATCAGGCATTTTGTATCTTTATTCTTGTTAAGATTATATATAAAGTTTTCTATATATGTAAATAAATAATAAATATTAAATAATTGAAGTTGAAAAGCAATGAAACATGTTAGATATTTTTATTGAAATACTTCAGTATTCTGGTCTTATTGGAGCAATCCTTGTTCCAATCTTATTTACAATTTGCTGGAGAAGGAACAAAAACTTTAAGTTTTCAAAACAAACACTCTGTTCCTGTGGAGGCACAAAAGAATCTGGTAAGTTGTTTGTTTTTTCACTGACATTATTTGGTATTTTTCAGGGATTATTTGTGATTGGTATTCTTTATAAGTTTTCATTATTTGATAATTTATGGGTTAGTGTGCTTCCAGTTACTGCCAGTTTGTTTACTTTTTTAGCAGGTTTAATTTCGGTTAAGGTAAATAGAAAAGCTCATGATGTACTTGGTTATTGTGTTTTTGCTTTGCTAATTGTTTGGTCTTTGATTCTACCTTGGAGTTTGATTGGAATTAATTATCTTGTTGGTTTGATTTCTTTAATTATTTCTATTGTGTTGGTTGTTGGAACTGGGATTTTGTTTTTTATTTATGGTGGATGTGCTATTCCAGAGATATTCTTTTTGGGGATTGTTATTGTTTGGAATTTGTTTTTTAGTTATGTTGTGAATTTCTTGTGATTGTGTCTTCAGATTAAATCTAATTAACAATAGTTTTAAATATTTATTTGTCTTCTCTAAATTTATGAGGTCAGTCACTGTCCCTAATGTTGTTTTTATTATTATTTAAATAGAGCTCTGTTTATAGAGCATAAAATTTAGCATGTAGAGACAGTGCTCTAGAACATGGTAGCGCAAGCTTTATTTGGTTTTGTTTGGAATTGTTCTAGTCTGGACTCTATTCTTCTAAGTATCATTATTTTTTAGGCTTGCTCGACTTGATTAAGAGCAAGCTTTTTTGTGATAATTAGGGGAGACTATAAAGAACAAAAGGTGAGGGAAAAATGAAAGGAAATTATCAATTAACTAAGTTGGATGGATTAAAGCTGTTGGGACTGGGAGTAGGTGTAACAATATTTGGAGTTGTCCTGGCAAATGTTGTACCAAAACAGGTTTATTCTGTTGTGGATGCAGCACAAATGAATTATTTGGAACTGGATGTAGAAACTCAGGAAGAACTAACAGAGTTTTTGTTAGGTAATCCATATTTGTTTGATTTGTCAGGGGATGAGGATCTCAATGTGCTTTTTGAAAGTGCATATGAATTTGAGTTACCATCTAGTACATACAGTGATACACTAACAGATTTTGTTGGAGTTGTTGTTACAGATAGATTGGGAACAGAAAGACTATTGGTTAATAGCGGAGAATTACATCAAGTAGAGATGTTTGTGCTGGAATCAACAGGAGATGCAATGCTGTCAACAGACTCACTTGATTATGGACTTTGTTGTGTTGGATTTTATACTTGGAGTACAGCAGAGTATGGGTTTAGTCTTGAAAATGGAGAGCTTGAAGTTTTAAGAACTAAATAGCTTTTCTTTTTTATTTTTTATTTAAGGAAGTTTTAAATAGTCTCTTGTATGTGGTAGAGTAAAATGAAAGTCAAACATTGTAATTTAATCATACCATTAAAATGCGAGGTGGATTCACCATTAGTTGACGCTGCAAAAGTCTTAAAAGAAAATAAGCAAAGAAGACTAATTGTTGTAAAGGATGATGTACCTATTGGTATTATCTCAACAACTGATATGAGTAACAGAGTTGTTGCTGAAGGAAAAAGTCCAACTGATCTTAAGGCTGAAGATGTTATGACACAACCAATTTTTCTCGAATGCGATGTTGAAGATAATGTAGCTGAGATTTATCAAAAGATGCTTAAGCACAAGAGTTTCTTTGTTCCTGTTAAGAAAGAGGGTAAACTGTATGCAATTCTAACTTATGGAGAAATAATAAAACAAGTTGAGGAATTATTGCAAAATGAGTCTTGAAGATCTTGTTGAGCCAGTTAGGTTTGGAAGAAACATTATGAGCGAGCTTGAAAAAATTAAACCTCAATTAAAAGCAACATTAATGAAAGAGGTTTTGGGCTATCAAACTCAGGATGGGAGAACCATTGACCAGATTGCAAAGGAGAAGGGACTTAATGTACGACAATACGTTGACGAACTTGCAGAAAAGAGGTTTAGTAATTTTTATAAGATTGAAAAACTGTTTGAAAAACTAGAGAATTTCCTAGCTAATGCTGATTTTGACAATCCTTTGGTTGAGATTACCATTAATAGTTTAGGTAGACCTGTTCTTGCACCAGTTTATGCTGTTGTTCATGCAACCTATAAGGCATTATCTGGAATATTGAGAGGCTGGGTTGGCATGGATTTATATGAACAAAATATCAAAGGAGGACTTTATCAAGCAATTGATACAATTGTAATGGATCTACAAGGAGCAGCTGATATTCTTGGTATTAGGGATATTGTTGACAGGCTTAATTTACCTTCAATAGAAGACAAGATTTTTCAGGCAACAATCCGAGACACACTTGATTGGATTGAAAATGATGGGCAGGCAAAGAAAGGTTATATGGATAAAGTGATTGATTATGTTGGTAATAAGATTACTCCAAAGGAAAAAGAGCCTGGAACCTACAATGAGAGACAGTCATATTTTGGAGATATTATGGCTCTTAACTCTTATCCTCTAAGGTAATCAATTATATCTTGAATCATATTTGCTTTTGTTGATTTCAGTAACAAGTTTAGATAGAGTTGATTGAGGAGCAACTGGTATTGAAGATATGAATAATTCAGCATATGCTGGATTGTCAAGTGTTCCATTTAGGTTATGGGTGCTCAAACGAGGTATTTTTTCTATAGATTTCCAGAATTGTTCTGGATTTGGTTTGTATGGGGCAAAACCTGCTAATCTTAAGTGAACATGCACCTCTGCTGAACCATAACCTGTTAAGTATTTTGTGGCTGTATTTTGGTCAACTTGTAATATGTTTACAAGATAAGCTTTTACAATTTCTTCATGATGACCATTCACATTTTTGGCTAGATTTGTTACAATTTGAGAAATGTCTTTTTGCATGAAATAAGGAACATTGGATCATTTTAATAGCTGATGTTTAATCCTAAAAATTTAGTTTTTCTCTTATTGGATCTTTGTCATAAATTAGAATGTAGAATAATGTGGCAAGTATTGCATGAGAGAGTGCTGGCCAGATAATGTTTCCATACCTTAAGTAGATTGTTGACCATACAAGGTTTACTAACATTGTTCCAATAAAAAATAGTTTGGATTGCAGATGAAAATATCCGTAAAAAACAGTTGTTATGATGATTGAAAATAAGAAGCTGTTTGAGAGGTTGAATATTGTTTCTAAGAAAATGTATTGGAAAAATAATTGTTGCACAAATCCAAATACCAAGTAGAGTGTAAATAATAAAAGGATGTATTTTGTACTCACTTGTTTTTTCTTTTTTAATGGGATTATTGCACCAGAAAATATTAAGGTGAATGCTAAAGTTAGAATTCCAGATTGTAGTAATGTGTCTTTTGAATATAATAGTCCAGTACCCATTTTTAACTTGAGAATCAAGATAATTAATACTGTGATTAACATCAGTGCTCCATTCCAACTAGTGTATTTTTTTGTATAAAGGTATGTTACTAGGAGAAAAAAGCTTAATGCTAGGCAAAAGTAGTTTAGATACATCTTCTTGAAAGGATTATTCTGTTGACTTGTATTATTTATTTGCTATTTTGTAAGACAAAGTTACATAATCCCACATAGGTTTACACATTTCAAATAATAGCTTACCATCCAAATCTAGTACTCCTGATCCAATGCCTGAACCAAATTTGTGGAGCATAATATCTCTCATTGCACCGTAATTATCAACATAAAAACTATATTCATCTGTCAATGGCCGAGGTCTTACAACACCATTTTCAACATATACTTTTTCATATAATGTTACTCTTCTGATATCCCCATCTAAGTGATCCATAGGGACTACACTTAACAAGACTTCAACTGTTCCATAAGCAGGTAATTCTATTAAATCATCTGGGATTATTAATCCACTTTGTTCAATAAATTTTTGTGCATTTTCGTGTAATTTCATTTTTACCTCTCATTTGTTTTATTAGTAAGTGATTATTACACTTGTAATATGTAATTTATTATTTAAGTTTTTTTGGATTAATTCTAATTATGAGTATATATCTAAAACCTTATCTTCAAGATGAAATGTGTGTGGTTCATCTTCTTGATGTTGGTATTTTCCCAATTCAGCTAAATAATGCAATACTCTGTGTGAACCAAAGTATACACCGACTGTAGATTGAGGTAATAGTAGGGTTTTAATGTGATTTAATTTACTGTTTTTGTATGGTAATTTTTGGTTATCACATATTACGAATAGATCATCACAGCGCCTAGCTTCAATATACCAATCCTCAAAGAGAATAAATATTGCACCTCTGTCTCCATTTGGATGCTTTAATGTACCTTTTGCTAAATCTGTTTCTAAGGAACTACGAACAGAAGAGTGAAGTGGTAAAGGTTTACCCTGATATCCCTCAAGCTTGTATTTATGAGGTTTATCTTTCCAAGGGAAACTCATATCAGAGAAAATGTGTGATAAGGTAATATATAAGGATTTGTGTGTTATGGAACAACTAAAAAATCACTTGATTATTCCGCCATGATAAAAAAGAGTAAAAAAGTCTTTACCAATTAATTTGATTATTTCTTTTCCTGAAAATAATTCAAGATCACCTTGTGATTCATCAAAATATTCAAAGTCTTTATCTTTGAAATAGCTCGGACCTCTAAATGGTTTTTCTTCTTGAATATGGCTAAGTGCTTTTTTTAGAAATTGCATAAATTCTTCGGAGCTTTGACCAGATCCATAATAGTTCATTGCCCAGATCAATTTGTTATCTTTCCACACCAATTCTTGACCAGTAAATGATTTTGAACCAAAGTAAGTATCTGTGTATTTGTAATCTGATTCTGCATACATGAATTGGTCGCTTCCATCAGGAAGTTTACTTGGCTTTGCTCCACTTGCATATGTGATTTTTTTTGCTTTGATAATGAATTCCCTTAGTTCCATGAAGTGGACAATATAATTTGTGTTTTTAAGTCTTTGGGAAGAGATAAATATTTGAGTGATGTTTTAATTTTTATGATACAGCACAGACTTCTAGTTGACGAATTAGAAAAACTATATAATAATTGGCTATGTTCTGCAAAAGTAACTTATGAAGGTTTGGTGGAAGCAAATGCGATTTTTAGAGTTGATAAGAGAACATTATTTTGGAAAGATAGTTATCAAGTAAGTGGTCTTATTACTGTTGATGAACCAATAGATCTTGAAGTTAGAGATCTTGAGATTGTACTTCAGACCACAGCAAAAGATGGAGTGATATATGATCTTAGAACTGTGCGAGGTCCTGTTGTGACTTTATTCCCATTTTATGAACACAAAAAACTTGTTCAATAATTGAACTTTTCTAGCCAGGAAGAACCCTATCAGGTAGATCTACTAATTTTTCTTCAACCTTGCTAGTATACTCTGCCATTGCATGAGTTGGATACAAGATTATCATTGCTGGTTCTTCTCCTTTAAAAGTTGTGTGTGCAAATCCTAATACTCCTTTATTATATGAAGCAGCAACTTTGTTATCAATGACCAAACCATTAGTTACTTCGTGATCAACAACTAGTTCACCATACCCACCTATTTTGGTGATTTGATCCAAAAGATAGTTCTGCATATCCTGACCCAAGATTGGTTCCTCAGTGGCCAATAAAATCTTAGTCACTGAATCTTCAGTAATCACTCGTACAATTTGAACTGGATATTCACCCAAATGAGCTTTAATTTTTTCAGTTAGTGTTTTAGATGCCATAAGTGATTAAGAAAAAAAGATGTATTAATGTTTTTCTATGCTCTAATAATTGGGTTTTAATCTAGATATGCAAAAGTATTTTAAGGTAAATATGTATTTGTTTGGTTATGAAAATCGGAATTATTTCGGATTCACATGATAACATTGAAAATACAAGAAAGGCTTTGGAACAATTAAAGGAATGTGGTGTGCTTATTCACTGCGGAGATTTTTGTGCACCTTTTATGGTCGCTGAGATTGCAAAATTTGATGGTGAAGTTCATTGCTGTTTTGGTAATACTGATGATCGGTTTACATCAACAAAAGTAGCTGCAGGCAATAAAGTTAATCTTCATGGAGATATTGGAAAAATTGGGGCTGATGCCAAGAAAATTGCATTTACTCATTTTCCCCAGTTTGGTGAAGCTTTAGCTTCAACTGGTAAATTTGATGTGGTTTTTCATGGACATAGTCATCAAAAGAGAAAAGAGAAGGTAGGGGATTGCTGGCTTGTTAATCCAGGAGAGATTATGGGCAAGGCAGGTAAACCATCATATGCAGTATATGATACACAGTCTGATGAAGTTGAGATTGTTGAGTTTTAAGTTTAACTGGGATCGGGTTACTATTTAATCAGACAAATAAGTTTTATAAAGAGTTGTTTGTTACCTACGGTTATGAATTATATTGTTGCTTTGTGTTACAAGAATAATGGCCCAAGTATTAAAGATGCTTTGGATACAATAAACACAATAGACAGTCTGGATCTTAATATCTCTGCTTTTGAGACAAGAGCTGATACTAGGCAATATTTAGATGTTTGTGCACATAAAATTCCCAATACATTGGTAATGGTTCCAAAGGGAGAGTCAAATAAAATGAGGAGTGCTTATAGAAGTGATGACTTGGGTCTTTTCATTTGTTCAACAATTACTTATGAAGAAAGAGCAGAGGTTGCGAATACAAATGGAGAGGGTTTTGCCAAAGCTATTTTACCTGAATCAAGTAAACTAATTTTACATATGCAATCATCCATGTTTCCTGACTCAACATTTCCCTCAAGAGAAATACTAGAAAAAGATTATGTGGATGGAGTTTATCATTTGCCAAGAGATTTAAGATTTGAAGATACGGAAAGCGCTTCTTATCAATCATTAATGGATTTTGTTGGTATTTTTGTTGAGAATGGAAATTGCATTGATTCAGAAGATTATTTGGTTATTGTTGATTCTGTTCCAGTAAAGTCTTAACTCTAAATGCTTCTAAACACTCAATTTTAATAATTTCTAAAACTTGATCTAACTCATCTATTGATAGCCATTTAAAGCCTTTTAGTTCTTTGTTGATTTTGAGTTCTTCTGGATTAAGAGCTTTGCATATATATTTTAGACCGCAGTGATCATGATCTCCAACTGAATGTACATTCACATAGAAGGGTATTGCTAAGTTTTGTTTGATATGGCCAGTTACTGGAAGGCTTGATTGGTTTAATATTTCAATATCTAGATTGGTTTCCTCTTTGACTTCTCTTCTTAGAGCCTGATCTGGAGTTTCATTTTCATCAATGTGTCCTCCAACTGGAAGCCACTTATCTAGTTTTGCATGATGGATAAGTAAGACTTTATCATTATGGAAGATGTAGCCTGAAACAACTAAATCGGTTTTCATTTTAATTTGTTAAATTCTTCTAGTTTAAATATTTATTTTTATCTTAGCAAAACTTCCACCAATAAGAACACCTCGTGAATTGCTTAACTTGTTGCTGATCTTGTCTTTTGAGTTTAACTTTTTAATTTGACTTTTTGTCCGATTATAGCTTGGCTGAATCTTCCTTGGTTTGTTTCAAGCACATATTTTGCTGGATGTTCTGAATAGTAGGTTTTGCATTGATCTTGAGTGCATGGATTTGCTCTTATTATGTCCACGACTATAAAATCAGAGTTTATGAATATCATATCAAGTGGGATTAATGTGCTTTTCATCCAGAAAGTTTGGTTAGCATCTCTATTGAATATGAACAGCATTCCACAATCTTGACATAATGACTCTCGATGCATCAAACCTTTTTGCTTTTGTATTGGAGACTTAGCAATCTCTACTTGGATGTGCTCATTATTGATTGTAATATAATTTGTGCTGCATCCAATTAACATAATTAAAAGAAAAAAAAAGTGCTTTTTCATTTTGAATTTTTTTTTAGTTTTTTGTTAAGAAATAATTTGAAAGATATTACTATCAAAGTTAGAATTATTATAATTGGGATAATAAGAATAAACTCATTAAACTCTGTTTTTTTTGGATTATTATAGATATCATCAATATATGGTAATCCTAGTTTCTTACAACATTCTTCTTCATTACCAACTTCAAAAACACATTCACCGTATTCAGAGATTATTACTTGATGATCACCATTTGATTCCTGACGATAAGATACCCAGCCCTCTGGTAAAGAGTTATGGGAAAATTCATCACCTGGCCAGTATGCTGTGCATTCTTCTGTTTGAGGATTAATTGCTATTCCCCATGGTGCGGGTGCTGCTAATGATATTGTTGAAAGTAAAAACAGGAACAAAATGAACACATCTTTTTTCATAAAGCAATTTATAATATTGGATTATTTAAATATTTCTAGATTTATTATTGCATAAAAAGTTTTTTATTTGTTCGGCTGAATTCACAATTATATCCGCTTTTGAAAAATCCTGGTGTTTTGTTAATTCATTTGGGAATGCAATGCATACACATCCTGCTGCGTTTGCTGATTCTACTCCAACTTGTGTGTCCTCGATAACAAGACATTCTTCAGGTTTTAGGTTTAGTTGTTTTGCTGTTATTAGATATGGATCTGGTGCTGGTTTTCTTGTTTTACAATCTTCAGCTGTAATAACAACATCAAATGTGTTTTCCATCTTTAATCTTTTTAGTAAAACAGTTGTGGTAATTCTTGAGCCAGATGTAGTTAGAGCAAGTTTGTATTTTACTTTCAGTTCTCTAACAAGACTTATTGTTTCTTCAAACAGTTTTGTTGTTTCAAACTTTGCATAATAAAGATCTGCCTGGAGTTTTTTGTATTTATCATAAGAGAATTTATATTTTCCTAAAAAATCTTTGTGATAGTCTCCTGGATGTCTACCTACAATTTTCTTTTTATCTTCTTCATCTATATCAATTCCTAGTTCTTTAAAAGCTTCAACTGCTGAGCTAACATTGAGAGATTCTGAATCTAGTAATACACCATCCCTGTCAAATATTACTGCCTTTATTTGCATAAAATGAGTTTATTTATCCCAGTTTAAAGGCTTTTTGGTTATGTTAAGTGATTATATAGAATAATCGCTGCATCCGCATAGAGAATATATTTTGCTGCTATACAAGCAACTTCACTAAGATTAAACTTCCAGTCATTATTCAAATTGTGTTTTCTACCAAATTCTCTATGATGTTCATATACATTGTGCATAACGATGTCTCCAAGAACAGGTAATAGGTAAAAACCAAGCATTTTTTTGCCAACAACTTTAGCTATTTCTTTATTTGATCTTGATTCAAAAGCACAATCTACATTCTCAAGAGTTTTAATAGTTAATCTTTCAACTAATGACTGTTTTGTTGGTTGTGCTATCATACAATGAGTGAATTTGGTATAATATAAAAATAATTGCATAAATACGGTCCTAGCCCCAATATCCTGGATCTTTTAGTTCAATACCACTGTCAACAACAGCACCATTAACAAAAGCCAGATTTACCTGATTTCTAATAATCAATATTTTATAATCATCTCCTTTGAATCTAAATGTTTTCTTTTTTGCACCAATAAAATCTAAGTGTGGAGCTAAAATTAGTTCCAATCCTTCATCTTCGAGATGGTGTGTTTGCATATCCCTGTTTTTCCATAGTGGTTCACCATCTTTGAAAACAGCAGCAACATCTGCATATGCTAGATTTAAGTAGCCTTGACCTGGTTGACCATATTTAAAGGTTAGACAGTGTCCCCCTGGACCTTGATATTCTACTTCCTCTTTAAACTGAATTACATAGTGTGGCTCTGCTTGAACAGGTGTATTTTTCATTTTTTCATTTTCCCTAAAATTACCTAATAATTAAAGGGAAATTGGTATAAGATAATAAGTTTTGCTGTTCTGGATTATTCTTAATAGCGAAAAATTTACTTTTTGGGATATTATTGTTAATAATATACTTAAATATTGGAATAAAAAAGATATATTACTATTTTTTAAGTATTTTATTCAAACAAATTTAATAAAATAGAGTACATCTCTTTTGCTTATGGTAAAAACACTATATCAATGTATTAAATGTGATAAGATTGACAGTGACAAGACACAGATGGAAGAACATGAAAAAATGGATGTAACTGGATCAGAGTTTACACCTGGAAGCATATATCAGATAGAACCTTCAGAAGAACTACTTGGAGAAGGTTTTGCTCAAGATGGGAATTTTGCAATTGTGATTAAATCTGGAAAAGTTAGAGAAACTGATCACAAAAGAGAGTATTGTTTTGATTTGTTTGATATTAAACCAACCAGGAAATTACAGCGCTCAATGAATGAATTTAGTGGTGTTGAATTAGAAGCTTATGCTGATGACTTAATTGGTTTTGTATATCTTGGTTCACAAATAAGTGAACTTTCAGCTGCTGATTATGAAACAGTTGTTGAAGGTATTAAAAGATGGAAGAAGGGACTATTAGATGATGACCTAGATATGGATTATGAAGAAGTTTGGAAAGAGGTTTATGGTAGTTTAGAGTTTACAAAAGGGATCATGCCCAAACAATTAGAAGAAGAATTGGGAGATACACAAGTAGATGGGATATGAACAAGAAGATAATTGGTGTTTTAGGATGTATGAGTCCACAAGCCACTGCGAATTTCTATAAGGAACTTATAAAACAGTGTCGAAAACAATATGGGGCTGAGTATGACAAAGATTTTCCTGAGATATTTATCTATAATTTACCAGTACCAAATATGTTTGAGAATGTAAAATATCCTGAAAAAATATTAATGACTCTTGTTAATGGGGCAAAAAAACTAGAGTCAATTGGTGTTGATGTTATTGTTATGCCATGCAATACTGTGCACTATTTTTATAAAGATATTAAGAAAGAAGTTTCAGTACCCATTCTAAGCATTGCTAAGGAAACTGCAAAAAAACTTAAAAGTATGGGATTCAAAAGTGCAGGATTACTAGCAACTGACACAACAGTTAAAAGTCAAATTTATGATAAAGATCTTAGTGAATTAGGGATAGAATTAGTATTGCCTAAGGAACAAGAAAAGGTAATTGATATTGTTGATAATCTCTTAACTGGATTAAAACTAAATAGAGATAAAGATGAACTAAAGCTTATTATCAAGAATCTTAGAAAAAGAAAAGCGCAAGCAATAATTCTTGGTTGTACTGACATTCCCCTTTTGCTAAAACCAGAAGATGTTGATTCAGAAGTATTTGACACAGCAAAAGTGTTAGCTGAATCTACAATTAGGTTTGCAGTAAGACCTATTATGTTTACTTAGTAAATTCTTGTTGCTCTGGATACCATGCAGGAGATGTTGGTTCAGCCAGTTCAAGGTTTTCTCCAATTATACAATATTTTTTGTTTGGTTCAATTAAATAAACATCTCCTGGTTCAAGTTTGATCTCTTTGTTGTCAAGGAGTAATGTTCCAGTGCCTTTGAGAATATAGTATATTCCTTCACAAACTGTGTTCATTGTCCAGCCTGTTTTTGGAAATTTTCCATTAATTTTCGCAATGGCAAATCCTAATCCTTTACTTGTAAGTTCATATTCAAAAATAGTTACTGCTTCTGAACGTTTTATTTCTTTTCGATCTTGTTTTTTGATTAGCATGAAAAGAAATTAAAGAAAAGAGTATATAATAGTATGCTTAAAAAATTTATAGATCATATCCTGACATGAATTCTTGGAGGTTCTGAAGTTTTGATCTCCCTGAAAAATACACTTAGAGATAAATACTCCTGCACTTTAGAACAAGCTGCTAATGGCTTCTTTTTATAAAAACAATAATCTGATTGCAGCAATTATTACTACAACAATGAACAATCTTTTCACCCACTGATTTCCTTTTTTTAATACAAGATGTGTTCCTAAGTAACCTCCAACTGCACCACCTATAAAAAGTACAATACCAAATGAATAATTTATTATTCCACTTTTTGCAAATACAATTAACGAAGTTAATGATAGTACAAACCAAGGTATTTTACCTGTTGCCATTATTTCTATTATTGTGAACCCGAAAAGATACATTATCATGTAGATTGATATTGTTCCTGTGCCAGCTCCAAAAAATCCACTGAATATGGTCAATAAAAAGTATAGTGAAAAACCAATTCCTAATTTTAGCTTACTTGTTTTTTTTCGTTTTATTCCAAGCTCAGGTTTTAGGAAAATTAATGGTAAGAGAATCAGGATTACTGTTCCAATGATTTTATTGAGTGTGTTTTGATTTAGGTTTAGTAGAATGTTTGCTCCAATCATTGCTCCAACCATGCTTAGGATGGTAAAAAATGGAACATACTTCCACAAAACTTTTTTTTCTTTCCAAAACTTTGGTAAGGATGTTAATGTTTGACCTATACTTCCAAGTCTGTCAGTTGCTATAGCTGATGCTGGTGATAGACCCATGAAAATTAGAAATGGAACTGAGATTAATCCACCTGAGCTGATAGTTGTATCAACAAAGCCTGTTGCTATTCCAATTAGTAAAACACTAATTATAGTGATTATTTCTGGCATGAGTTTCTTTGCATGTCTTTGATATTTATTTTTAGTGGTTTTTATTGCAGAAAAATAAAATTCTCTGCATTGTAGTGCTTCTCAACAAATTTGTCAATTGACGGTTGCCAAGCATCATCAAGAACATAAATCTTTAGTGGTGAAGGAGTTGCTGGATCTCTAAATGCTTCAACAGCTAAGGATTCAATTTTCCTATGCCATATGTCTTTGAGAATATTAAAATTATCTGGATGTCTTAATAAGAAATCCCCAAAACTACCAATCATATCTCTTCGTAAATGTGCACCACAATATTTTTGTTCTGCATCACTCCCACCTAAGGTTATGTACGGAAAACCTGTTAAAGGTGGCTCTTCATATATGAATTCAAATTCTTTACCTTTTAGACTACTTGTATCAAGATCTGCTTGCCAGTATTTGTAAAATCCAAAGGCAAATGTGTCTTTTCTGTGAATTTCCATACTAAGTGGAGTTGTTTGTTAATTAATATATATTTTGTCAGAATTTGCCTATTTGGAGATATATTTTAATAGGAGATTATGTTTCCCTGCATAGTGGTACTAATGAATGGAAATATTAAGTATAGAAAGTTTGATCGTGAGGATATTGGGATGTTAATCAAGTGG
This sequence comes from uncultured Methanosarcinales archaeon, assembly GCA_964419615.1. GTDB lineage: Archaea > Nanobdellota > Nanobdellia > Woesearchaeales > JAGVZT01 > JAANXH01. Next base: position 44,873 of record CAYQPU010000008.1, read on the forward strand.
CAATTGTATTGAGAGCCAAATATACCTACTCTTGCTATGGTTTGCCTAGGTGCAGGTAAGAACAAATTAGAAGTAATAATTGTTGATGAGAGTAAGGGAGGCAACACAGATTTACTAATTGGGAGTCCTGAAGTAGGTAGTTATTGGATAGTTGATTATCATGATTGTTTTGAAGTTTTGGATGGATTGGGTATTTCTGAGATAAATGAAGCAGAGTTGCCTTTTTATATAGATCAATTACTTGAATTTGAGGATGTGTTTACCACAGCGGGTTATCCTCTACCAGGAGATATTTTAGATCTTAAAGTACCTCCATTAAAGCAATTATCAAGAGAATAATTAATACAAAGTACTTTGTATCACAAAGTTTAAATACTAATTCTATTTTCTATACTGATATTAGATATTAATGGAGGTTTAAGATGATTAATCTTAAGAAAATTGAGAAAGATTCATTTGCAGCTTTCCATCATGAACATGGATTGTTTGACATATTACTGGGTTTGGTGTTTTTATGGGTATCTTTGGGTATTTTGTTTGATTTTGATACAGGACCAGTGCTGATTATTGTGATTTTGGCAATTAGTATTGCTGTTAAAAAACACGTGATTCTACCAAGGATTGGTCATGTTAAGTTTGGCAAAAAAAGAGAGAAGAGCATGGCGCATGTTATAATGCTGCTGTCATTTTCTGTTCTAATGGGGACTGGCATTTTAGCCTTATCTAAACTTGATATTATTTCGGGGAAGGTTCATATTGGTGCAATAATTTTTCCAATTAATATCCTCGTTGTTTTTGGTTTGATGGCTTGGTTTTTGGATTATAACAGATTATATTGGTATGCAATGCTTTTATCAGGTAGTGTTGCTGGATTTGAAATAACAAAAGCTGTCCTTGGGATTAATACTGGTGCTTATTACATAGTTGGAGCTTCATTAATAATCAAATTGATTGGGATAAAGTGTTTTATGAAATTTCTGAAAAAGTATCCCTTACCTAAACAAGGTGCTTAATGATAGACAAAATTATTCACGAGCCAGCTAGATTTAAGATCATGGCTCATCTTTATATTGTAGAGAGTGCGGATTTTCTTTTTATCAAAACTCAGACTGAGCTGACTTTTGGTAATTTGTCAAGTCACATTAAGAAACTGGAAAAGGCAGGTTATGTTAGAGTGAAGAAAGATTTTGTAGACAATAAACCTCACACCATGCTTGAGTTAACCAAAAAGGGGAGAGATGCTTTTGATGAGTATAGAAAAGAGATGAAAGAAGTATTAGATAATTTACCAGTGTAGTTAAATCAGAAAATTAATATAAGTTTGTTCATTACCTATGACTATGGAAGAAAACATAGGCCAGTTTTTATTCTGTTTGTCCTTGGGTATTACTTATGGAAGTGCTGCTCATATTATGATTGAGTGTACTCTTCCTTGGGTTGGTGAGTATTGTGATTATGCACAAAATATGGCATTAAATTATTTTAATTTATCTGATAAGGAAATGGAAAAGTACACATTCCAAGAAGCTAGTTCAGGAATTCTTTATGAGTAAAAATTAAAATAAAAAATTTTTGTTTAGCTCTTTATTGAACTTTTCCATATTTATGTATTTTATATTTTGGTTTTTTTAATGCAAAAGACTTATAACTAAATTCATTTTTTATTTTATTATGAAAATCATTTCAAAGAAAGATAGCATTTTTTCAGCAAGACCTGATTGCACTATTTGGATATGCTAATGAACAAGCAATAAATGGCGCATCATCAATATCAATATCTTTAATGATTTCAACAGATTTATCTTTATATGGTTCTAAAACATCATTTGGAACAATAACTACTTTTCTAAGAATAAGATGTAAAAGTTTTTTGAAATCATCTTTTGATAGTTTTGTTTTTGTATAAAGCTCATCAATATGTTCATGCATTTCTTCAAAAATATAAGATGGAAATAGAAAGAAATCACCATATTCTAAAATTATACTTCTTGTTTTAGCATCTCTAATTAACGCTGAAAAAAGTACATTTGAATCAATAATTATTTTCATGCAAGAAACCTTTTAGCGGCTGAACTTTTTATTTTTTTGCTAAATTCTTCTACATCTTTTTGTGTTAATTCACTTTTACTTGCAAGTTTTTCAGCTAATTTTAAGGTTTCTAATTTTTGAATTATTGCTTTTCTAGCTACTTCACTCCATTTTACTTCTGAAAATAGTTTCATTTCTTTTGATATTTGGTCTGGCATTGATAATGTCATATTGGTCATTTTAATCACCTAACACATATATAAGTGTTAACACATATTTAAATGTTTTGATTTTATATGTCATTATTGTTTAGTAGTGTCAAAATAGAAAAATTTAAATACTCTATTCTATTCTATGACTAATATTAAGTTTACATTTAAATCATTAGATGAAGTAATAGAAACTGTAAGTGAACAATTTAAAGGCAAAGTTACTTTACCTAAAGGGAAGGATATTCCTGTTCCAGAAAGTATGGAGATTTATACGGAACATAGAGATAGTTATTCTTTTAAAATTAAATATTCAGACAATAAAACACTTGTTTTGAATTATGATTTATACTGGGATGCAGAAGGAACTCTTATGCATACAGAAATTAATACTGCTACACTTTTTGATGCTGATAATATACCTATTGCTGAAACATCATTAGAAGGAATATGTGGAGGTAGAGAAATAGTACATAGTCGCAGTGAAAATTATGAAGATATAATTCCTTATTTATTGATTCCATCAAAAATTGAAAATACTTTGCATTCTATTTCATCAAAAAATCCAGAAAAGGATAAAAATTTACTTTATTATATCTCTAGGTCTGCAACAAGATTGTTGAGCAACTTAGCTAATTTTAAACAAAAATATAATACCCATTTAAAAGAAGATGTAACTGATCTTAATGTTTGTTTACCAATTAAAAAATCTCTTTCTGGTCAAACATATAATGTCAAAATAGATTATTTATCTAGTCAAACAGTTTTTCAAAAATTATTCAAAAGGTGAGATGAGATGACAATATCGGATGTAATTATAGATAAAACCATGGAAAGAATTTGTTCAAGAGATGTATGAAAAACCTCCTGGAGAAGGATATGTATTATGGCATGAAAAAATTGAAATGATTCAATTAGAGTCAGAAGAAATTCGATCAGGAAAAGATTTGCTTCAAGGTGCTTCAACAGGAATTAAAGGTGGTTATCAAGGACTTGTTCCATTAGTAGAATTTTTTCCAGAGATACAAGAAAATCAACTTGATACTTTAGGTTCTTGTGTTAGGATGAGATATATGGGAAATGATGATGCACTTCCTGGATTAGTGCCTTATCTTAAAGAGATAGGAGTTCCTGTTGAGAAAATGCAATCAGACATTTAGGATTTATTAAGTGAGATTTAATTTAAGATAATTTATTTTTTCTTGTTTTTCTTTTTTGTTGCCCCTTTCAAAAATTTTAAAAGAATGCCCCTAATAATCAATTTTACAATCAAGTTTTAATCTAAGCTGGTTCTGAGGAATATTTCGTATAACATCAGGATTTAGAGAAGTTTTTGCGAAGCAAAAATTTGGATGGAGCCTGCAAGGCGGAATCTCTAAATCCTTGTTATACGTTTTTTCTGCAAGAAAAAAAGCCGAAGGCTCAGTAATTTTAAGGGGCGTTCCATCGAAAGAGCGAATGCGATACATCAAGAACAATAATTAAGGGGCTTGGGCGTTACATCTAAAGGGCTTTATTTTTATGTAAGAAAAGTAAGGAAATTATTCCAAGAACTACAAAAATACTTCCAGAAGTTAATAATGCCAATTGCAAAGAGTATATATCTGTTATCCATCCTATAAATGGTCCAATTATTGAAAATACTAATCTCCCAAATAAATTTTTTACTGATAAAACAGTTGCTCTCATATTTGATGAAATGAGTTTATTGACATAGTCCTTTAGAATGGGCCCACTAATTCCTCTAACAAAATAAAATAGAATAATAAAACCTATTGCCCATAATGAATTAAATATTCCTAAAAGCATATATCCAACAAATGAAATGAATATAAGGGAAATTAAAGATTTTTTTCTTCCGACAGATAATTCTATTTTATGTGCGTATAATGAAAAAATTCCTACGGATAAATTTAGTATTCCCCAAGCAATACCAAAATATGCAAGTGGTAATCCAACAAATTGAAAATATGGTTGAATAAACCAAACCATTGTCAAAGTTGAAGCTCCAATAAATCCAGAATAAAATATCAGCCATTTAATTTCTCCATTATGGTGGATAGAATATTTTACAATTTTGATTATTTCTTTTATTGGCCCTTCTTCATTTTCATATTTTTGTCTTTTAGGTTCTATTAATGTGAATGCAAGAGGAATTGTGAAAAACATTAAAATCATTTCAATGTAAAAGGGAGTTCTTAAACTGATAAGAGCAACGAAGCCACCTAAAAAACTTGCAATAGCTTCTGAGAAGTTTCCGACAGATAACATTCTGCCTTCAATTTTTTTATAATCTTTTTCTTTTTTGGATTGAATTAGACTATCATAAATAATTGCAGAATCTGTTCCAGATAAAAAACTTGAACCTAAACCTAATATTAGTTCAGCAATTAAGAAACCCCAAAATCCATATGAAAATGAATAAATACTAAATCCAAAAAATCCTAGAACACATCCAAGAATAATTGTTGTTTTTCTTCCAATTACATCTGAAAAATAGCCTGAAGGAATTTCAAATAAAATTATCCCTATTGAAAAAATTGATTGCAGTAAAAGAACTTCTTTCATTGATAGTCCATTCTCTTGAAAGAACAAAACAATAATTGGCTTTATTAACTTTTAGCAACGAAGTGCCTTGTTTTCATACTTTT
>CAYQPU010000009.1:0-46213 GCA_964419615.1 uncultured Methanosarcinales archaeon
GTTTCAGTACAAGTTCTTGATTGGGTTCCATCTGATTGGCAAGCATTCCAAGCAGGTTCGCAATCCCAATTCTCTTGGCACCCAGATTGTTCTTGTACTCCTGAATGATGTAGTCCCTCTACTTTAAAATAATCACCTTCTATTGTACAGGTAAATCCATTATGAAGCTGGCCATCACATTCTACTGATGTTTCTGATGTTCCATCGCAACCACTACTTATTTCTGTTATGGATGCTATTTCTGCATCTTTTACACAAACAGATATGCTGCTTGGATTGTTGATTTTAACATAAACTGTTTTTGTTTCTGATCCAAGGTCAAGTCCTTTAACTAAAACAGAACCAGCTTCAGCTTCGATTTGAATTTCTGACCAGTCCAAATCATTAGAGTCAAAGTCAAATTCAAAGTCTACAACTGTTTGAGTATTATCTTTAATTACAACTTGTTTTGTTCCTGTTGCACTGCTTGGATTTGTTTGGCCATCAATTTCTACAACTGGAGATATAGTTGTTGATTCAATGTCTGCTACTTGTCCAACAATGTTGTCTGATGAATCGTCCACACCATCATTATCTTTATCATTTGGATATTGATCACATCCATCTCCTAATCCATCATTATCAGAGTCTAATTGATTAGGATCTGTGTCATTTGGACATATATCACATGCATCTCCAAGATCATCTCCATCTGAATTTGTTTGATCTGAATTTGATGTGTTTGGGCAGTTGTCCTGGTCATCTAAGATTCCATCATTATCGTCATCAAGATCTGCCAACTGTTCATTAATTGTTAATTGTACTTCACCTGAATCAACATCTGTTACACTATCTGAGACTGTAAAGTAGTATGTTAATGTTGATTCTTGAGCAAAACTTGATAAGTCAATTGTTGTTTGACATTGTTTGTTTTCTCCATTTATACAACCAGTTAATGTTTTGGTTTGATATGAATTATCATTGTTTTTGTAGTATAAAACTACTGTGTTAAGATTAGCTTCAGTGTATGTAACTGAAAATGGTTCACTGTTGTTTCCTTCTAAGTATGTTTGAGTTGGAAATGTTGAGTGAATTACAGGTGCTAAAGTGTCAACTGAAAAGCTCACTGAATCTGATCCAACTGATCCTTCTGCATTTTGTGCAAATACACTTACTGAATGATCTCCATCACTTAAAGTAGTTGTTGGAAATAAGAAATCATATGTTGTTTGACAGTTGTTTTCACAAACTGTTACTGATGAACCACCATTTAATTGATAGTATATTTTCTGAATAGCTTGATTAACATTAAATGTTAATTGGACTCTATCTTCTCCATAGACTTGATCTGTTGGAGAAGTTATTGTGACTGTTGGTATGCTAACAGAAGTGCTTCCTCCACCACTACAAGAACAACCACCAAGCCCATTACAATAGTCTGGATTTGTTGGAATACCATTGTTAACACAGATATTCATACAACAATCAGAACCACATGTGTAAATTGGTGTTGACTGGCCTGGAAGCGTAATTGTTTCTCCCCTTTCCAAACAAATAATCTCATAGGCTGCTGCAAAATTAATTGCTAAAACTAATAACATAACAAATACAAGTATTTTTTTCACTTATCTCCACCCCCCCGGTTTAATTTTAATTGTTAAATAACATTTGTTATTTTAAAGTAATCTTTACCAACAACTATTGAAAAGTGGTACTTCTATTTAAAGATTGTGGTGAAAGAAAATTGATATCTTTTTAGAACAGAATTATTCTTTTATCCAAATTTCTTTATACTCCATATTAGGATCATGTAGTTTGAATCCATGTTCTTTAAAGAATATATCAAGATCATAATGAGTAGGATCACTAAGAATATGGATTGTCGGGCTTTCTTTAGGTGTTATTCTAAATAGTTCACGTCCAATGAATCTGTAATAATCTTTATTATAGTTCATTAGCAGTTTGGTATCAAGAAATCCACAGCTTATGATAATTGCTGAGTTGTCTGGTTGGGTTAAGAGAAATTCTAGTGCATCTTGATGAATTACCTCAACACTTCCTTGGAGTCCTGCTAGAATAGCTTTTGTCTCTTTTGGTTTATATAATTCAGGTGCAACATATTCTTTTATTCCTAAGTCAAATAAAGTTTTTGCGAGTGGTTTAGAACCAGGTCCTAATTCAATAACTCTTTTTCCTCGTAGAGAATTTGTTATAAATTCAGTATATCTTGTGTATGTGGACGGACCATTTTCTAAGTAATCCATAAAATGTTTGCTAAAATTATTATCTACCTCAGCATCTCCCTGGAATATTTCTCTGCTTCGGTATAATCTTCCAGCTAGTAAAATACTTTTTTTTCTGTGTGTATCAATTGATTCAAGTTCATCCTGATTTAGAGATTTGCCAGCAAAAAAATCAGTTAGTAAAGATTTGTCCATACCCAAAGGGAATCTTGATTGGCTTAAAAAACTTGGTTAAAAATTAAAAGAAAAAAACAAAATCTAAATTGGTTTACCCCAAATAAAGATTGATCCATCTGTGAATTCTCCATTACATGGTTCTGGTTTTATTAAACGAACGGTCATTGTTATGTCATCACCAGGACTCATTAATGAGTTTGCATCAATTATTAGTTCTCTTTGAGTTGGGTTTGAAGTTTCATATGGTATTGAGTCATATCCTTCTGCATCTGCATCAATATTTGTGAATGTTGAATGAACTCCTTTTACTGCATAATAGCAGAAATTATCACTATCACATCCTTCTTGACCTTCTCCCTCATTATCATTGTTTAGCCTCATTACATTTGAGGTTGGACATTTGGCTCCTGATGAAGCTGGATCATAAAAGTCGCTTCCAGATATAGTCATGTTAAGAATGACACCACCTTCTGCAAGGTTTGTTATGTAGATTGTATCATATGCTGTGTGTCCTGGAAGCACGCTTCCAAAGTTTACATCTCCTTCAATGTCTATGTTTATTTCTGGGTTTAAGAACCAATTTTCTCTTATTGTTGAACCCCCTCTTAATCCATCAAGGTCTACTGCCTGCCATTGCAGCCAGTGTTCCCCATACATTGAGTTTTCAACTGTGAATGTACATGTGTACCAGGTCATGGTGTCAGGATTAAATACTGTTAAGTCTTCTTCTCCTTCTTTCATTCCCGGGATCATGTCTGTTCTTCCTAGATCAATGTCACAGTTAGCTTCAATGCAAATATCCATTGTGCCTTCTGCCGGCATTGCTGCAACAAATACATCATAGATTTTTTCTGGCATTCCATTTTTATCCCAGACAATTATGTCATAAGATAGTTTTTCACCTTCAAATGCATAATTATGAGCTCTCTCATCAGCATTATAACCGAGCCATGGGCTTGAGTAGATTGTTCTTGAGCTTGTGTTGATAAATATTCTTGGTGCAAATTTCCAACCATCGTCTGGGTCGTGTCCGTCAACTAAGCATTCAAAGCATCCTTCATCTACTTCTCCGTCACAGTCATTATCCAGACCATCACAGATTTCTTCTTCTTCATAGATTGCTCCAATGCATTGATCCCATTCATCCCATTCACAGCTTCCAGTACAGCCTCTTATTCTGGTTCCGTATTCACATTCTCCTTCATCTGTTGCTGGACCACAGAATAGATCAATATCAAAGTTTCCTTCTTCACAATCTGCATTACATAGGCCTGCAACACAATAACTGTTTGTGTCTGGTTCTGAACAGTCAGTTGAGCAGTCTGTACAGCCACAATCTGTATCACATGTATTATCGCATGAGTCTGCAACAATTGTACTGTCCTGGATTTTATCAGAGTCGTACTCAACTAATTTCTTATCTTCACAATAATCATTATAGGTTTCTGAGCATGTGTTTTCTACGCAATCTGTGTCTTCACCACACTCTGCGCCACATTCTCCCTCCACACATTCATAGTTAAATGGATCTGGTTCACAAACACAGTCTGTTACACAGTCTCCATAGGAATCTCTTGTTCCAAGTTTTGTTCCTAAACATTCTTCTGATACTTGGTCACATTGGGTGCTGTCTGAGGTGAGTGGATCACATTCTTCGCCAGGATCTAATACATTATTATCACAGCCTGGAACATATTCATATTCACAGCCACAACTGTCTATATTACATGTGTCAATTGTGTTCGGATCTAAATCATCACAATCCAAATCTACTTTACATTCTGCTCCACACACGCCTGCAACACAATAACTGTTTGTGCTTGGCTCTGAACAATCTGTTGAGCAGTCTGTACACCCACAATCTGTATCTGTATCACATGTGTTATCACATTGATCTTCAACTAATGTGCTGTCCAAGATTTCATCTGAATCATATTCTACTAGTTTTGTATCATCACAATAGTCATTATAGGTTTCTGAGCAGGTGTTTTCTGTGCAATCTGTGTCTTCATCACACTCTGCACCACATTCGCCTTCAACACATTCATAGTTAAATGGATCTGGTTCACAAACACAGTCTGTTACACAGTCTCCATAAGAGTCTCTTGTTCCTAATTTTGTTCCCAAACATTCTTCTGATACTTGATCGCATTGGGTGCTATCTGATGTTAATGGATCACATTCTTCGCCAGGATCTAGTACATTATTATCACAACCTGGAACATATTCATTTTCACAACCACAATCTGCATTACAGGTGTCAATTGTGTTTGGATCTTGGTCATCACAATCATCATCTGAGTCGCATTCTGCGCCACATGATCCTTCTAAGCATTGATAATCAAATGGATCTTCTTCACAGACACAATCTGTTACACAGTCTCCATAAGAATCTCTTGAACCTGTTTTTGTTCCAAGGCATTCTGATGCTGATTGATCACAATAAGTGCTGTCTGAGGCAAGTGGATCGCATTCTTCACCAGGTCCTAGTTCACCATCACCGCAATGGCCGATGTCTTCATACTCACAACCACAGCTGTCTAAATTACAAGTGTCTATTGTGTAAACAAATCCATCATCACAATCATCATCGGAGTCACATTCTGCGCCACATTCTCCCTCTACACAATATGGATCTCTGGAAGGTGGTTCACATAATGGACCACAATCTGTACATCCACAGTCATTATCACATATGTTTAAGCATGATCCTACTACTGTTAGAGTGTCTTGTTGTAAGTTTCCATTATAGTCATATAATTTAGTACCATTAACACAATAATCATCATAATCTTCTCTACATGTATTCATATCACAATCATCAAATGTATCACACTCTGCTCCACATTCTCCTTGTACACATTCATAGTTAAAAGGATCTTCTTCACAGACACAGCCTGAGTCGCAATCACCATAGCTGTCTCTTGTTCCAAACTTTGTTCCTTGGCAGTCTTGAGTGGATTGACCACAAAAAGTACTATCTGATGCCAATGGATCACATTCTTCACCAGGGTCTAGAATGTTATTGTTACAATCTGGTTGATATTCATTTTCACAACCACATGTGTCTAGATTACAGGTATCAATTGTGTTTGGGTCAAGATCATCACAATCTGAGTCAGTTTCACATTCTGCTTGACATTCTAAATCACAATACGTGTTTGTTTCTGGGACTGAACAGTCTGGATCACAGTCTGTACAGTCACATCCACCATCACATGTGTTATCACATGAGTCATCAACAGTTGTGCTGTCTAATGTGTGATCATCATCATATTCTACTAATTTATCACCATCACAATAATCATTATAGGTTTCTGAGCAATCGTTTGGATCACAATCATCATTTGAATCACATTCTGCGCCACATGAGCCTTCTAAACATTGATAGTCAAATGGATCAAAGTCACATAGGCATGAGTCTGTGCAGTCACCATACAAGTCTCGAGAACCTGTTAGTTGACCTACACAATCTGATGTGGATTGATCACAATATGTACTGTTTAACTGTTCTGGATCACATTCTTCGCCTGGGTCTAGCTCCTCATTTCCACATAATTCTGCTGGTTGACATTGCATATCGCAGCCATCTGTTCCAGGTACTTTTTCATCACAAAATGAATGAGATGTACAACCAGGGAATTGATCTTCACAATTATCATCTTGTAGTTGACAGTTTTGATCACAATAGTCTTGCAAGAAATCTTCTCCATAATCACATGAAGCATGTACTACATTTGGTGGTTCACATTCTTCTCCGGGATCAATGTGTCCATCTCCACAATATGGTTGTGGATCGTTTTCACAACCACAGTCTACATTACAAGTATCTATGGTGTTTGGATCTTGATCATCACAATCAGAATCTTCATCACACTCTGCTCCACATGAGCCTTCTAAACATTGATAATCAAATGGATCATCTAAACATTCACATACATCATTACAATCTCCATATGAATCTCTGGAGCCTGTTTTATATCCAAGACAATCTGAGGTTGTTTGATCACAGTAAGTGCTGTTTGTTTGTTCTGGGTCACATTCTTCACCAGGGTTTAGTTCTCCATCCCCACACACATCATCATATTCACAAATACATTCATTACAAGTTCCAAAATCTCCACAATCAGAATCTGTTTCACATTCTGCGCCACATTCGGTGTCACAGTAAGAATCTAGTTCTGGTGCTTCACATCCAACTTCACAATCTGTACATGTACAGTCTCCATCACATGTATTTAGACATTTTTCTTTTATTGTGGTTGAACCTAGGATGTGGTCACCATCATATTCATATAAGTATAAACCATCACAATAATCAGTATAAGTTTCTTCACAAGATTCATCTTCACAGTCCCCTGCTGAGTCACACTCTGCCCCACATTCACCTTCTACACATTGGTAAGTAAATGGGTCGTCAATACAAGAGCAACCTGAGTCACATAGACCAAATGAGTCTCTTACTCCTAGTTTGTATCCATAACAATCTTCGGTTGATTGATCACAAGATAATGAGTCCTGACCTGGCGGGTCACATTCTTCGCCTGGATCTATTTCTTGATTACCACAATAAGGATCATATTCATTTTCACAACTGCAATCTGAATTACATGTGTCTAATGTGGTTGGATCTGAGTCATCACAATCTGAGTCTTGATCACATTCTGCTCCACAATAACTTTCCACACATTGATAATCAAATGGGTCTGGATCACATAAGCATTCATCTGTACAATCTCCATAATCATCTCTTGATCCAAACATAAATCCTAAGCAATCATCAGTTGATTGATCACAATAAGTACTGTTTAATTCTTCTGGATCACATTCTTCGCCTGGATCTAGTACCTCGTTCCCACATACAGGGTTATATTCATTTTCACAACCACAATCTGAATTACATGTATCTATTGTGTTTGGGTCCTGATCATCACAGTCTGAGTCTGTCTCACATTCTGCTCCGCAACTGTCCTTTACACATTGATAGTTGAAGGGATCATTTTCACATTCACAAATATCATTACAATCTCCAAGTGCATCTCTGGAACCTGTTTTTGTTCCCAGGCAATCTGATGTGGATTGATCACAGTATGAGCTGTCTGTTTCTTCTGGATCACATTCTTCGCTTGGATCTAGAATACCATCACCACATTCTGGATCAATATCTTCATAAACATATTTATGTTGCCAAAAGCTGCTTTCACATAAGCATTCATTGTCCATTTTTGTCCAAACTGAGAAATTGTATTCTCCAACTTGGGTTGGTGTGTATACAAAAGAAACATCAATTGTTTGTGAGAAAGGTATGTCCACTTGAATGTGGTCTGTTTGTTGATCATTTACATAAAAGTATACATCAACTGTGGAAACATAATAAGGGTCTAGTAAATTCGGTACTTCCACACTATTAGTTGAAATATTATGAGACGCAAGAATTCTTGCTTTAACTGTGACTGGTTGGTTTAATTCTAATTGAGAAGGTTGAAGTTTAACCCATTGAACTCTTGCTGCGCAATCAACTGCTTTGTCAAAATCTATATTAAAATCCCATGGTCCAAAACCTGTTACTTCTGATGTATCGATTATGTTGATGTTTGGAAAGTAGCAACCTTTGTAGGTGTATTGCGCATGATATATCATTCCAGGGTCTTGTTCTGGTATTTGGTATTGATTAGGGTTGCCATAAACATCTGCGATCTGACTTGTTAATGTGGAACAAGTAATATCTGTACACTTATATACAGTTGTGTGGAAATCTCCATCTGGAGATGTAAGTCTTATGGCAACAGGATATGCTGCTACAAACAAGGATAATAATATTAATGTAAATAAAAGTATGAATATTTTCTTCTTCATAGTTTCCCCCCACAACAACTACAACTATTCTTGAGTAGTACTACCAATATATAAACATTATTGTGGTCAAATACCGAAAAAAAGAAAGAAAAATGTCACCAACCAGGTTGGGACGAAATTATTGATTTATATTGTTTCTGCCCAAAAATAAAAGTTTCCGTCAGTAAAGTCTCCACTACATGGCTCAGGAAGTTCTAACCTGAAGGTTATTGCCATTTCTGAACCTGGGCTTAAGATGTTGCCTGACCAGTACCAACCATTAGGTCCTGTAAGTGGCAAATCTTGGATTATTTCAGCATCATCGTATAGATTTGTGCTAAATGATGTTCCATATTCAATGTTAACATAGCCTTCATCATCAACATCTCTAACAACTGCTGATCCAACTCTGTCTGTCTCCTGGTCATCTTTTGTTGAGTATGCACCATTAACTGCATAATACCTAAAATGATCCAGTGTTAGTTGGTTTGTACTTGGACACTTTGCACCAGAGGGATTTGGGTCTGTGAAATCTGAGCCTGTTATGAACATATCAAGCATCACGCCTGATCCAGATTCAGCTCCATTTCCAAGCAGAATTGTTTGGTCTGAGTATGATGTTGTTCCAGGTCTTACTGTTCCAAAACTGATTTCTCCTGTTAGCTCTATTGCAACTGTTGGATTTAGGAACCAATACTCATTCTCATCTAATGATGCTGATTGGTTATCTGAATCTACTACGTTTACAGTTATCCATCTTTGTCCATGCATTGATGCTGCAGATTCTACTGTTAATCTACATGTGTAGTAATCCATCATGTCTGCATCCCAAGAAACCTGCTCTTCATCTATCCGTGCATTACAGGTATTTAACACTGTAGTGAAGGTTGTGTTTAGTGTACATGTGGTTTCTTTATCTATTCCATTACCTTGTGTTGTTCCTACTGACACATATACTTCATTAATTGTTTCTTTACCGTTTTTGTCCATGGCTAAAACCAGCCATTCTATTTGTTCTCCTTCAAATGCATAGTTGTTTTCCCTTTCGGTCATGTTTTCTCCTGCACCTGTTTGCCTTCCAGGAGTACTTGCATCATCAAGCACAACCCTGTGATCACAAAACCAGATCAAAGGTTCAAAATCTTCTGTAGCAACAGTAAAGTTACCCAAACCTAAGCTCTGGCCAGTTGTGTCTGCAGTTACAACTGCAGCCAGCAAACAGATAAGGAGAATTAATCCTAGTTTTTTCATTAAGATATCACCCCTTTTTTTGACCAACTAAGGTAGAGTATGTTAGGTGATATTAATTAGTTGAGAAAGGTTTTTAAGAGGATTTTATTGTGATGGGTTGTTGACGAATTAGATTTGACTAAGAGTGGTAGTTAATTCTTGATTATTTCTTTACTCCGAAATAAACTGGTAAATTTGTCAGCTATACATATTAAATATTGAAAACCTCAGTTAGGTATGACAAAAAGATACCTTATTGATACTTCAATATGGATTGATCTTAGGGAGGATAGAAAAGGTTACAATGGTGAACCCCTTGGAGAATATGCAATTAAATTTCTTTTGAAAGTAAGACTGGAAAAGTCTAGAATTATTGTCACAGACCATTTGTATGAAGAACTAGGATCATTGTATAATCTCTCAGAAATTAGAAGTATTTTTCCAATATTCCAAGATATTTTGGTTAAAGTTATTGTGAGTGAAAACCAAAAACAAGAAGCTGAAATAGAAGCAAAAGAGAGGAATGTTCCAAAGGGAGATGTACTGTTTGCTATTGTTGCAAGGGATAATGAATTAATATTGGTCACAAGGGACAATCACTTTAAAAAACTGAAAGATATATCAAAATATTATAAGCCAGAACAGCTTATCTGAGCTTTTCAAATACTTCTTCTCGAATTTTTTCCAATTCTTCATCAGTAGTTTGCCTGTTTGATGAACCTCTTAATTTTGCAATTTGTACCATGGCCTCTTTTATTTTTACTTCTTCTACCTTTTCTCTCAATGCGCTTCTAATAAATTCAGTTCTGCTGTGATATTTTTTTTGTTTTACTATACTGTCTATTTCTTTTAGAAATTTATCTTCAAGTTTGAACATGATTGCTTCTGTTGTCATATGTACATTGTATGTACAATGCATATATAAATGTTTTTGTAGATGTTTCGGAAGATTAGTATATTTACTTTAGCAGAGCTTCCAGCAGGCATGTTCCTCGTGAAGAATTTAACTTATGTTTGATCTTAGCTTATGAGCTTTCTAGAACTTCCAGGTTGTTTGATGTAACAAAAATGTTTATTTAAAACAGTTACTTCATCATATGTTAGATTATTTATAAAGAAGAAAAAACAAAATTATAAAAAGAAACGAGTTATACTATGAATCTTATATGAAAGCACAAAACAAAGGGCTTAGTTCCACCAAAGAATGTTATTTTTGTGGAGGAAAGCTTGTTGAGAAAGCAGAATTAATAATTGTAAATAAAAATTCCATAGTTTCCAAAGTGAAAAAATGTACTAAATGCAGTGAAGGAGTAGTCACACCACAAGAATATGAAAAAGTTAGGAAAGATATACATCCAGGTTTACTTACAAAGATTAAGAGGCTTTTCAAGCCAAAGATAGAATTTGTTGATTTATTTGATGGAAGACTTTTGTGAGTAGATTCTGCCAATTCTGCTTCCTTTATTAAGAGGAGATACATGAATTATTAATAACTTCTTTTTGACAAGGATTCCAATAATAATCAATTTGGGATATTTGTAGAGATTTTTCAATTTTTGTCTGATTTTATGAATGCAGTATATTCGTTTATGGCGCGGTTTGATTTCTGCGTATGATCTTTTAGAGAGTTTTCCTAAGGGGAATAATTCTTTTCCTAAGAAATATGTGCCTTTAAGCATCCATTCAACTATCATTTTTTGGTCCCAGTTGTAACCTTGTTTTATCATATCAATGATGGAGTGCTGAGTAAACTCATATTTTCCTTGTTTTAATAATAGAATTATGTGATCTCTCTTTTTATTGTCTATCATTAATTAGGCATAGATTACAGGATTTAAAACATTTAGCTGAGATTCACCGGAAGATTAGTTTATTATTTTAGCAGAAGTTCCACCAAGCATGTTCCTCGTGAAGAATTTAACTTATGTTTGATCTTGGCTTATGAGCTTTCTAGAACTTCCTGGCCATTTGTTGAGTATGGTGTTTGTGGAGTTGAATCAAGAGGTATTGTACATGTTCCTGGTTTGTAGATGTAATTAGGTGATCTTGCAATTATTATTTGTTTTTCAGCAGGTACACCAAATTTGTTAACTTTGTATCCTTGTGGTGTTTGAACTATTGTGTCTGGAGTTCTTGATCTGTATGTTTTGTAGTATGTGTAGTACTTATAGCATTCTAGTGATCCATCTCCATCGTAATCTACTGCTATTTCTACATTGCTTCTTGAATAGTCTCCGTTTGAGTTTGTTCTAAATACTACTGTTTCTTGTGATGCTTGCTGCTGTACACATTGGTAATTGTCACATGTGTATCCGGTGTTACAATTAGTATCTTCTGTGCATGCTACTTCTGTGCATTGTGTGTTTAGGCATCTGTATCCTGATGAGCAGTCATTGTCTGTTGAGCATTGTGTTTGGACACATTTGTTGTCCTCGCATTCATAGTTTACTCCGCACTGGTCATCTGATGTGCATTCATAACTTACACATTGTCCTTCAACACAATTGCTTTCACAGTCTTGGACTTGAGTTATTGTGTCATCATAAAAGCAGTTGGTATTACAGTAGTAATCTCTGTAGACTTGATAAACATCCCCACTGTCACAGTATTTTGTGCCTATGAATCCATCTGTGCCACAGTCTTCATCTAAGTTACATTCTGATTCTGATGAACCACATATTGATGTTGCTTCACATAGGTTGTTAAATGATGAGAATGATAGCCAGGATTTTATCTGGGCTAAGTCTGATTGTATTGAATCTAAGGTTGCCTGGACTGCGTCTTTCCAAGCTTTTAGTATTGATATGTCTGAATCTGCTGATGTTTTCCATGCTTCTAGTGCTGCTAATCTTGCTTCTATTTCTGGATCTGTTGTTTGAGGTTCTTGTTCTGGTTCATCATCAATACCATCACATGCATCCCCTATCCCATCTTGGTTTAGATCTTCTTGGAGTCTGTTCCAATGGTTAGGACAGCTGTCTTGATCATCAAGTATTCCATCAAAGTCTTGATCATTGTCTGCGTTTCTTGTGCATTGCTCTTCAGTACAGTATGCCCATCTTGTTGAATAACCTGAATCTGTTAAACATAGTGTACAGCTTTCAGCAGGACATGTGTAAGTGTTATCTCTTAATGTATCACCTTTACTCATACATGCCCAATAATATGCATTTACTGAGAAAGATAATAGGAAGAAAACAATGATTGGAATCAAGATCTTTTTTTTCATTTTGTTTTTTTTGATTTCATAGGTTTCAGAGTAAAACCTTGCAATAATAAATTGATGATTAGGATCACAGGTCCTAAAGCAAAACCCTGTGCTCCTCGATTTAGTAAACTCGTGATTGGGATCACAGGTCTCTACGGTGTTGGTCTGGGGTGGAGAACAGTTTACAGCAGGCTGTAAGTAAAAAGCTCTCTAGCAGAGACCTGTGATTAATGAATATGATTTTTTTGACATAGAATCTTTTAGTTCTACCTCATTTTTTGTTGGTCTTATTTTGTTTTTTCTGGTTTGTCAAAAACCACATTTTATGATTTTTTGACATTTTGTTAAGCAATCTTCAACACCAATTAGTGCTTGATATTCAAAATCCAGCTTGCAACAGGTATGTTTTTGAACACACAAAACCCCAAGTGAATTTTGGTTTGTTCTTGCCTTGCCATTTATCTAAGATAAGTGGGCTTTTGTTGTAAAAAAAAAAAAATAAAAAATTTAATTCGTCCTTAGACAGCTTCTCCCCAGAAGAAAATGCTTCCATCTGTGAAGTCCCCATTACATGGCTCTGGCAACATTAGTCTAAAGGTTACTGACATTTCTGCTCCAGGAGATAAAACATTTCCTGAGTAGTATCCTTGAACATCTGCTGCTGGTGCCTGTAATACTTCAGCGTCAGCGTACAAAGCTGTACTGAAATAGTCACCATATTCAATGTTCATGTAGTCTTCTGCATCTTGTGCTCTTACTACACCAACAGTGTTGGTCAATGCATCAGTTGCTGAACTGTATGCTCCACTTGTTGCATGGTACCTTAAGTTGCTTAAGGATAACTGGTTAGTTGTAGGACACTTTGCACCGGAGTGTGCAGGATCTGTAAAATCAGTTCCTGTGATGAACATATCCATCATTACACCGGATCCAGGTGTTGCTCCATTACCAACAGTGATTGTTGGTGAATAAGCTGCGGTACCAGGTCTAACTGTTCCAAAGCTCAGTGAACCTGATAAAGTTACTGCTACAACTGGGTTTAAGTACCAGTATTCATTCTCGTCTGCTGATGCCAACTGACCATCTAGGTCTTCTACATTTGATGTTATCCAGAATTCACCTAACATTGAAGTTGGGCTTTCAACTGTTAACAAACAAGTGTAGTAAGCCATTGTGTTTCCATCAAATACTGTTAACTCTTCTTCGCCAATTCTTGCATTACATGATGCATTGATTTCGGCATGAGTTACTGTTGAAAGGTCACAATTTGCTTCAATCTCTGAACCATTTGCTTGAGTTCCACCAACAGTTACAAAAACATCTTTGATTTTTTCAACTCCGTTTTTGTCCATTACAAGAACTTCCCACCCAATTTGCTCTCCTTCAAAAGCATAATTGTGGTCTCTCTCTACAAGAGATGCTCCTCCCGCAGATGTTCTTCCTGATTCTACGTGGTCATCCAATACAACTCTACTATCACATTGCCAGATTAAAGGCTCAAAGTCTTCAGTCTCGATTGTGATTCCCAAGCTACTTCCTGTGTCTATTGCTAATGCCATTGGCAAAACAAGTGCCATTGCCATTAAAATTGCTAATAGCTTTTTCATTTTTCTTTTCCTCCTTCTAATTGTTTGTTTATTATTCCAGCCACGAGCTGGAATGTCGTGGCAGTTGAATTGACTCAACCAACCACCCCCCCTACGTTGAAATAGGGCCTATTCCAACAAACCAAGGGTTTGATTTGTTGGGCCATGAATAACATGACTATGAATATAGCTAAGGCTAATTAGTCTAATAATGCGAAAATATCCTCCCCTCTCACATGTCGAAACATATTACCCCTCGCCAACACTAACATTCTTTTGTTGCTCCCCTTCATGAGCAATAACTTGTATTTTCTATTGAAACGTAGTACAAGATATAAATACTTTATTGTAGTCCAATCTATATACAATATCACCGAAAAGCAGTATCCCTACTGTGTTGAGACAAATTGCTTTTTAGCCCTTATATCCTCTATAAAATACGTTTTCAGAGAAATTCAACATCTATAGGTTATGACAGGGTGCATTTTTAAAGAGGGTAGTGGAAATGCTAAAAATCAACCAAAATTATCTCTGCTTTCTCTACAAACCTTTTTGCAAAAGATAAACTCTGTATTGCATCTTGTTTTGAAACAGGTGCAGCAGTATAAACTGAGTTATTTCTCAGTTTCCTTAGTCTGTCAAACTCCCAGACTTCCAAAGAAAACTCGGAAGAATAATATTCATTAATAAAACTGACAGTGGCCTTATGAGAATATGGTTTGAATCCATTCAAAGACATTAGAGATTGGGCAGATTCCCTTACAGATTCATAAGAATCTTCTAAAACAAAAGGTGCTGTTTTGCTATTAATCTCTTTAATAGAAATATACTCAAGCCTTTGTTTTGATCTATTTAAAAGAGATCTTGCCTCTTTTGGATCAGGAGTATTTTTCCTGACTTTTCCCTGTTCAATAAAAACTTTGAAAGGTATCATTTAATATCAATATAGCCGTAAAGCACAATTCCATTTGCAACTGCATTCTGAAATTCTGCTGAGCTTTTTTCTAAAGATACCTCATGCAGGTTAATTGTCCTATTTAACTTCTTCTCGTACTTAACCAAAAACTTTCCGGCTTTAACAAAACCAATAATAAGAATATCAATATCACTTTTTTTTATATCTTCTCCCCTTGATGCTGAACCAAAGAGAACAATTGCTTTAGGATTATTTTCAGACAACTCTTCAACAAGACCTTTAAGTTGATGTAGATTGTATAATCGCTTGTAATAATTATAAGAAGAGGATCCAAGATCAGCTTTGATATTGGTTGTTAGTTTTGTCTTCTCAACCTCAATAATCTTGTTTTTATGAAGAATATCTACAGCTTTGACTATTGCTGTGGTCGATAGACCTGCTTTTCTTTCAAGCCTTCTAATGTAAAATACATCAGTAGGATTGTTAAATATAATCTGTGCAACCTTGTATGTTGAATCAGTAAAACTGTTTTTTCCATATAGCATGTGTATTTTAAAAATAACAACTGTTATTTAAAAGTTACGGTGATAAAAAGTAATATAAATCAGGCAGAATTAGACACAATATGGAAATAACTTATGATAAGGAAGCAGATGCAATGTATATTAAATTAAGGAACTCTGAAGTTGATCACACAAAGGAGCTTGATGAGAATACCATTATTGATTTTGACAAGGCAAGAAAGGTGATTGGTGTGGAGTTATTGTTTGTAAAAGAGAATAATCCTGATTTGTTAAAAGAATTTAAAATTGAAAATCTATGCCTAACAAAGTAACATAAAAATGACTAAATTGCATATACACTATGATGCTCAAGGAGATTTTTTAGAAGTAAGATTCGGAAAACCAAAACCATCTTATTTCAAAGATCTTGGGAAGGACACTTTTGAAAGAAGAGATGAGGAAACTAACAAGTTAATAGGATATGCTTTTTTTAATGTCAAGAAAAGAAAAATTCCTCAAGATATTGAAGTTGATCTGTCTGCTATGGCTTAACTCATAAAAGAAGATTTATTAATTAGAATAATAAGTACGATATTATGAACGTTTTATTTATCTGTAATCAGAACCAGAACAGAAGCAAAACAGCCGAAAGAATCTTTAAAAACAGATTCAACACAAGATCTGCTGGACTTTATAACAACAGTCCTGTTACTAAAGAACAAATTAATTGGTCTGATATTATTGTAGTAATGGAAGAACCTCAACGTAAAGAGATTTCCATCAGATACCCAAAGCAATATCTACAAAAAAGAATACTATGTTTGAATATTCAAGATATTTACCACTATAATCAACCAGAACTTGTTGAAATACTAAATACCCGAATTAATCAATTATTTGAACCATTTGTTAAATAGTTCTATTGCTTTTTCCTTGTCTCTAAACATCTTTGTTTCAATAACAGACATGTCTGGAATGTGTCTTGTTACTTTATATAAAACACCAATACTGTTTTGAAGTTCACTTATGCTAACTTCCCATGTTTTAGTAGAACCTTTCTTTGATTTCACCATCAAGATTGAACCAAACTGTTTAATAGAATTTAGCTAAGTAAATTCGAAAGGTTTCCGGGAATCATCACAAGGAATCATATCTCAAGTTAATGTGAAGAATTTACTTATGGCTTAAGAGAAGAATAGGTATTATACTTCAAACAATTCAATTAATTTATTCTGAATTTGTTTAACTTTTTCTTTATTGAGTACACCCACTCTTTTTTTAATCAATGATTTTTCTGCTGCAAATAATCTGTTGGGTCTTGCAGCACTTGATATTGGGAGATCACCTTTTTGAACATCTCCTTTTACAAATCTTTCCATATTTTATCCTCTTGATCCCAATCCTTAGCAAGTGCTCTCTGACTAGCCAAAACAGTCTCAAGTCTTTTGGAAACCTTTTTCAAAGGTCTAATCTCAATCCTGTCTTTATATGCAAGGATTGCTACTTTACTTCCAGTCTTAAACTCTTTTGATCTAATTTCCTTAGGTATTGATATTTGGCCTTTGCTTGTAATAGTTGCAGTTTTCATTTCAATAATCTCCATGTCAATCACCTTCTTACAAGTAAGGAAAGTAAGATTGACTAATAAATGTTATGTTAGATTAACATTATGTTGCTGTTTTTAACAGTTACTCACAAACACACAGAAACTTTCCAACTCCAGAAATCGAGAATTATTATTTTTTTAGTCCAGTTTTCCAAGATAATTCTTAAGATCTTTATATCCTTTATCTCTATCAAGAATACATAATATCTTAATGTAAGGTTTATCAACAAGATAAATTAATCTCTTTTCTTTCTGATTATCCTCAAACCTCACTTTAAATAAAAAAAGATTGTAGCCTAAAATTTGTTTATACCTAAATGGGTTTTGCTTTAATAGTCTAAACTTATCACCAAGTATTCTTCTTGATTTTTCACTAAGTTCATCTAATTGATGTAAAAAGAATTTTGTGGGCCTTAAAATGTATATCATAGTTTCTTGAATAGCTGTTTTTCTGTTCCATATAGTTTCTTAGCTTCACTGGCTTTAAACAATTTATTGATTAAAACCAATTCTTCCATTGATAAATCTGGTTCATCAAACAGTTTTTCCCTGATTGTCTCTCTAATAAAATCCTGTAAGCTAGCAAATCCTTTCTCATTTGCATGTTTATTTGCAGATTTTAGTAGTTTTTCAGGCATTCTAACATTTATCTGTTTTGTCATGATACCAGATGATACCATTTGGTATTTAAATATTATGCAAAAAAATGTAATTATTTTAGTGTACATTCTATTGTTAATTTAATATTATGCTTAAGTAATCCAAAAATCTTCCGAAACAAAAAACAATAAAATCAAACATCTAATCCTTCCCTGATACTCTCTGCTATCTTGGTCTCAATATCCTCAATATGATGTCTATGCCCTTTCATCACTATACTAACACTAGTAGATTCTGTTTTTGAGTATGTATCATCAGTCCATTCACAGGTTCCATGATATACTATTGTAACTCCCCAAACATGCCAAATATTAACAACACCACCAACACATTTTAGGTCATTGGGATTTGGATGCATTGGATATGTTTTATTAAATATATTTGACTCTGACCATAAGTTCTGCATTAATGCAAAAAAGTTCCCATCAATATATGCTCCTTCTGGTTTTCCAGAATAAAATGTTGCTTGCATGATGAAATAAAATGACTTTGATTATTTATTTTTATCTTAAATTCTGGAATTATCATCAAAAAGCTTAAATATACCCAAGTATACCTCAGTATACAATATGTCAGCTACAACAATAAAAATACATAAAAAAACAAAGGCTGAAATTGATAAGTTTAGAGAATACAAGAGTGAAAGTTATGATGAAGTGTTAAAAAAGTTAGTATTCATTGCGAAAAAACTCAGTTCTGATCCGAAAATAAGTAAAGAAACTATTAATCAAATTCAAAAAGCCAGAAAAAGAATCCAACAAGGTAACTTTGTTACTGAAGAAGAAGCCAGAAAAAGATTGGGGCTTAAGAATGTTCCAAATAATTTTCGACAGAAAAGCAATAAATTATCTAGAAAAACAAAGTAAACATATAAGTTGCAGAATATTTGACAAAATATTTACAAATAACTAATTATTTTCAAGTAACAAACTATAAATATATTTCTTCATTCCCAAAATTATATGAGGAGAATCAAGAAAAAGGATTTAGTTTATGCTGCAAGGCGTGTTTTTGATTTTGCAGATAAAAAAGTTAATGTTATTTTACCTGATGAATCTATGGTTGACACTAGCATGCCGAACAGTAGCCATTATGCAGTATTTCATCTTCTCGGTATGCTCCGTCATTTATATAATGATGGTAGTAATGACAAAATTGCCTTTGGAAGATTTGGCAAGGTTGATTCAGATAATATAATCTTCATTGGTAATACTCAGACCAACCCAGAGATTGAACCTTTTGTTGATAAATTTAGATATGTTGTAACTGATCAACATGTTTATGATACAGAATCAAATCAAGAGGTAGCATCCCAAGGTTTGGACTTTGGTGCAGTCCAAGTTATAGAAAATGAAGGAAGGAAAATTTGGTGGATTGCTAGCTATGATCAGATAACTGAGGCTGGAACTTTGCTTGCAATGTTATCATCAAAGGCACATTTAGCTATTTACTCAATTCCAGATGAATTTACAGGATTAGTTAAAGTGAATGCAAAAGGTCATTCTATTAAAGACTCAACCCTAATGTTTGAACAAGAAGGATATTCTGTAGAGGTTGTTGTGGATGATGCAAATGATGTTAATAGGGTCATATTTAGACCCAGGATGCTAGAGTATTTCAAAACTGATCCTTTACTTCAGCTAGCACCACACAAACATTTTTCCCCTATTGGATCAAAAAGACTTCATTCAGAGGACATTGTCTATCTACCAATTAAATCAAATAAGTCGGACTTAAATGACTGGGGAGCTTATGCTTTTATACCTGGTGTTTTTGAAGGTCACATTGAAGCAATCCTAGAGGATATTATGGGTATTTGGCCAAACTCAGATTCAATGAGTCACCTTCATGTACCAGTTTTAAGAAAAGATTATTGGAAAGCACATAAACTGGTAAACAAGCTATTAGAATTTAAAGACGGTGCAGAAATGCATAAATCACCATCAGGACATTTTGTTTTAAATGTTATTGATGTTTGTGAACCAAAGGGAAGTGGAGATGAATTTGAAGAAAAGGCAAGTTACCATCCTTTCAAGCGTGAAGATCATCAAAGATTACTAAAGTATCCTGAGACTTCTTTACAGATTAATGACTTTCGGTTTTGGAACTCTGGTTTTAAACCAATGAGTTACCAATTAAAATGGTGGCTGCCAGAAGAGTCAAATAAAATATATAACATTCTAGTAAATTCTTTGATTCTTAATGCAGTCTCTAGTTCTGGTCCATTATTAATTGCAGAAGGAGATAAATCCCCGCTTGAATTATTGAAACTTAGAATCCCATTAAGAATTGGTAACACTCCAATGGAACTTGAAGAAATTATGGCTAATTGCAGTTGGTATTCAAAATAGAATTAATAAAAAAATTAATAACTAAAAAACAAAACTTTTGCATGAAAAGTTGATTCTTCAGATTGAAAATCTGTTTGATGAGATTTTCAATAAACAAATATTGGCCTGTGTCTTGTTCTTCGTAGACCCTCATTGTAGATGTCTAGTCTCATGTCATAGATTCCAGGTGGCGTGTCTTTTGGGATCTCAATTATTAGATCCTTTGTGATTTCACCGTCTGCATCTACGCTCATTGGTCCTAGTCTTCTGCTTTTTGTAGGTATCCATGGAATGAATGCTTCAATTTTTGTTGATTTCATTTCACAGTATCCTTGGTTTTCAAAGCTTACAATGACTACTAGATCTTCTCCTGCTTTGACAAACTCATCATGCACAAATCCAATTCTGTCTATGTGAATTTTTGATTTTGGATCTGTTACATAGTTGTAATCACATTCTGTTTTTTTGTGGTGACATTGGTAATCTTGGCACCAGTCAAGTGTTAGTGGATTGTCATCATCACAATCCTCATCTTCCACACATTCAACATCACATTTGCCAGGGATTAGCATTAATTCAAAGTCATCTTCTTGACAACCACATACTGAATTACAGTCACCATAACCATCTCTTACTCCAAGGTATGGTCCAAAACATTGTTCTTTTGATTGGTAGCACCAGTAATTATCATCTGTTCCAGGGTATTCACATTGTTCTGGAGAGATTACTAGTCCATCTCCACAATAATAATCATATTCACACTCACATCCATTACATGATCCTTGCAAGCCGCAGTCTGAGTCTGTTTCACATTCTGCATCACATAAATCAGAATCACATGTGTGACTGATTTCACAACTACTTGAGGAGGTACATGAATCTGTTAGTTCATCACATTCTGAGATGAATTCTTCTCTATAGTCCCATGTGTATGGGTTATTGTCAGGATCATTGTCACATGTAGCTATTCCTTCTTTGTTATTTGATGAACATTCTATTTCTGGACCACTTATACATTGAGCATTTTCACAAGTCTCTTCACCATTGCAATAAAACTCATCATTACAGTCAAATCCACCTGCTCCAGTGACTTTACATTCAGCATCCATACATGAATAGTCTTCATAAATTAGCTGCGATCCACTACAATATTGGTTATCATAGTCATTACAATCTTCAACTTCGTCTGATATAGTTGTACATTCATAATCCAAACAGATTCCATCTTTGCGTACTACCATGTCATTTTCACAAAGATCTTCATCTAAATGATCACAATCATCATCTGTTTGACATTGTGTACATCTTGGATCATTTTCATAGATTGTTGGTGAGCTGCATGAGTTTTGTTCACAGCCACAACTATTTAGATCACATGAGTTAAATACATCATCATAATCATAATAGTCTGGACCAACGCATCCATCTAAATAGTCACATTCTGTTTCTTCACAATCATTTTCAAAGTCACATTCAGCTCCACATTCAATGTCACAGTATTCATATTCTACAGGTGCTGAACAGTCTGGGTAACAATCTGAACATTCACAATCAGAGCAACTGTTTTGGCAAGTTGAGCTGACAACTGTTGAATCCAAAATATGGTCTCCATCATATTCAATTAAGATTCCATCTTGTTCACAATAATCATAATAGGTTTCTTCACATGAGTTATCAGAACAATCTCCACAGGATTCACAATCTGCTCCACAGTTGAATATGCTGCATTCTGAGCTAATTGAATCATCTCCTGTTGTACATTCATCTAAATCTTCATTACATTCTGAGATAAATTCTTCTCGGTATTCCCATGTATATGGGTTTGAGTCATAGTCACAATCTGCAACTCCTTCAATATCATTTGCTGAGCAATCAACAGATGTTCCATCTACACATTGAGCAGCTTCACAAGTCTCATCTCCATTACAGAACAAATCATCATCACAATATGTTGTTGATGAGCCAAATAAAGTACATTCTGCCATTAAACAAGTATAATCTTCTGTTATAATATTGTCTCCTGAACATTCTGAATTATCATAATCATTACAGTTTTCAATTGTTGAGGTTTCTGCTTCACATTCATAATTAACACATACACCTTCTGTTTGTTTTAATAGATCTCCTGAACAAAAGTCTTCATCCAAATGATCACAGTCTGAGTCCTGTGTACATTCATAGTCATCAACATCCACATAAACATATTTGTGTTGCCAGTAGCTGCTTGTACACTTGCAATCATTATCCATTTTTGTCCAGACTGAAAAGTTGTAAGGACCTACTTGATCAACAGTGTAATCAAATTCTACTTCAAGATCATTATTGTATTTAATCTTAACATCAGTTTGTTCAACATACTGATCATTAACATAAAAGTGAACATCAACATCTGAAGAGTAAAAATCTCTGACTTTATTAGGTACTGCTGCTGGTCCAGATGTAAGGTTATGTGAGCTTCTTACTGTTGCTGTAAGTGTGATTGTATCTCCTATACTTGGATTTGAATCAGATGATTCAAGTGATACGACTCTTGCTGCACAACCATTTGCTTGGCTAAAGACCTTTGTATAAGACCAAGGACCATAACCAACAGATGGTGCTGTGTCAACAATAAACATTTTTGGTAAATAGCATTCTTTGTAATCATATTCTGCAAAATATTTTTTACCAGATCCTTGTTCTGGAATCTCATAATTGTTAGGATTTCCATATAGATCATCTAGCTCATATTCTAAGTTACTGCAAACTGAACTTTCACATTTGTAAACAGTTGTATGAAAATCTCCTTGCGGCGAGTTTAATGAAATGGCCACAGGATAAGCACTAGCAATAGATGCTAGTACTAGCATTATAAATAGAAATATTATCTGTTTTTTCATTTTATTTACCTGGAGGCGTGTCAGTATTGTCTGGTGGATTTGTTGTAACTATCGGAACTTCAGTGTTACTTGGTGTTCCTTCTGGTGTTGGTGTTTCCGGTGTCTCTGGTGTCTCTGGTGTTTCATCACCAGTCACTGTTGTCAATGATGGTTTTGGTGTCTCTTTTGGTCCTTCTGGTCTCGGTAAATACCATTGAGGAGATAATAACCAAGGGCTTTCACAACCATTAGCATCAATTCTTTTTGCTACCACAAATACATGGTCATAATGATGAATTGCACTCTTTACTCTTTCACCAAAGAAATTCTCAGGTACAATGTAACCAACTTGAACATCATCAATCATATGTGGTTCTAGCTGATCAACTGCAATGTTAAGGTATATATCAAGTTCGGGGTAAGTATTCCAAGAATCCCCACCACTAACTTCATCAGCCATAAATAAAATTTTCAATAATGCAAGATCTTCAAATTCTGGAGTATCATAAAATCCGAAAAGATTCAATTCATCTGGACTTTCGGAAAAGTACTGTTCAAATCCAAGTTCTCTTGCTTTGTATGCATGAAATCTAATAAGTTCATCAGCTCTAACAACTCCATCTTGATAAGCAGGACTTATTTTTTCTTCAAGATCTATTTTTTGTTCGGCATCTGCTTCCCAGAAAGTCCAGGCATCATCTGGATGTGATAAACACAAATCTACACATTCATCTGGAACAGGTGTTGTTTCTACATCATAAGAACTAACAAATTGTTCATTTTGAACCATATCAAAAGACGCTTGAGCATAAGCTTGAGTAATTCCTGTAACTGTTGCTACAGTAAGAAGTGTAAGTGGTATTGTAACATATCTAGGCACATTTGTCATTTTATCGAACCCCCTATTCTAAATCTAGAATACTACAAATATATTTAAACCTTTTGTTTTTGACACCATTTTTAAGTGAGA
Source organism: uncultured Methanosarcinales archaeon (assembly GCA_964419615.1). Classification (GTDB taxonomy): domain Archaea; phylum Nanobdellota; class Nanobdellia; order Woesearchaeales; family JAGVZT01; genus JAANXH01. The sequence continues at coordinate 24,102 of CAYQPU010000009.1, forward strand.
ACAATAATCATTTATAATATATTTACTTAACTAAAGTAATGATTTCCATTATTGGAGCTGGGCCTGCTGGCTGCCGTGCTGCTTATATATTAGAAAAACAAGGCCTAGAAGTAAACGTATATGAAAAGAACAAAGAGATTGGAAAACCTGTCCAATGTACAGGTATTGTTTCTGATGCTTTTTTAAAAGTAATGAAACCAGATAAGTCTTTTATTACTAATAAGATCACAAAAACAAGGATCTATGCACCAAATAAAGTATCCATAGAAATTGACCTTAAGCCAAATTTTATATTAGATAGAGTTAAGTTTGATAATTACCTAGCTAAAAAAGCTAAAAAGCATGGAGCAAAGTTTCATCTTGGTTCTGAGTTTGTTGATTTTAAAGATGGAGTAGCTAAGATCAAACAAGAAAATGATTTCAAAGAAATCAAACCAGATATCTTGATTGGCGCAGATGGTCCAACAAGTCAGGTAAACAAGGTGTGTATTGGTAATAAACCTGAGTTTTTTGTTGGAGCACAGGCTAGAATCTATCTAGATAATGATAATGCTGTTGAGTTTTATCCTGGGATTGGTGATTTTGCCTGGGTTGTTCCTGAATCAAAGAAAATTGCTAGAATTGGGCTTGTTACTAGAAAAAATGCCAATCTAAAAGAGTTCTTAACAAATAGAATAGGTAAGAATTACAAATCAAAGGTGATTGATTATCAGGGAGGTGTTGTTCCTTTGTATGATCCAAATGTTAAAATCGTAAAGAATAATGTTTTTTTGGTTGGAGATGCTGCAAGTATGGTTAAGGCAACAACTGCTGGAGGTATTATACAAGGTTTGATTGGAGCAGAAGCTTTAGCAGACGCAATTAGTAATAACAAAGATTATGAGAAATTATGGAGACAAAAGCTAAATAAAGATCTCAAAGTTTCATTAATGTTAAGAAAGATGATGGATCAATTCTCAAGTAAAGATTATAATGATCTTATCAAGCTGTTTAATAAAAAAGATTTTAGAAAAGTTCTCGAAAAAAGAGATAGGGATAATGCATTGGGCTTGGTGTTTCACCTGGGTTTGGCATCATTAAAGCATCCTTCTGTATTGAAGTTTGGAAAGTTTCTAAGATTTATATGATTTCTTTTCTGTATGCCAAACTCCTGCCCGGTTTAGTTAAATAAAATTCAACAAATTCCCAAATCCCCTCATTTTGTCCTTGTCTTTTTTGTTCATAATAAATAGTATTGGCTTTTGGATGAGTGTTTCTCCATTCCATAACAAGATCATATTCAGCTAAATTCAAGCCAACAACAATTCCCAATCCAAAGGTGATAGACAATACTCCATAATTAAGATCTTCTAAAATATCAACCAGACCATCCATTCTACCTGGAAATCAATAGAGTGTAATAAGCTTTTCTGAATTAACAATCTTTATAAACAATATTTACTTCCTTTTATTGGGGGAAAATGGATATAACATTTATTATACCTGTTTATAATGAGCAGTTAAGTATTAGGAAAACAATTGAGGAAATTAAGGCACAAAAACCTGCCCAAATTATTGTTGTTGATGATGCTTCTACTGATGCAAGCTTTAGTATTCTTAAGAAAATCAAGGGAATTATGCTATTGCAGCACTCTTATAACAAAGGATACTCGTCTTCTATTAAAACAGCATTGAGAGTTGCAAAATCAGAATATGTATGTATTACCGATGCTGATGGTACATACCCTATTAATGAGTTTCCAAAGCTAGAACGATTTGTTAAAGATTATGATATGGTTGTTGGAGCAAGAGCAAAGCAAAACATACCTTTAATAAGAAAACCTGCAAAGTGGTTTTTAAGGATTTTGGCTAATTATCTTGCAGGAAGAAAGATACCAGATCTTAATTCGGGATTTAGGATTTTTAATAAAAATATGGCTATGGAGTTTTTTCATTTGTATCCACAAAGGTTTTCTTTTACAGTTACTATCACACTTGCTTTTCTTACATCAGGTTATAGTGTTAAGTATGTTCCAATTAGTTATCATAAAAGAAAAGGTAAATCATCAATTAAGCCAAAACATTTTATTGAATTTATTAATTTGATTTTAAGGGTTGTAACTTATTTTAATCCATTTAAGATATTTTTTACATTTTCAATATTACTCTTTTTATTAGCAGGGTTTGTTTTCATGTACTCCAAACTGGTTTTGGGAAGAGTTATGGATATTACTACGATTATTATTGCCCTTTCATCACTGCAGGTGTTTTTGTTTGGGCTTGTTGCTGATATGATTGCTAAAAGAAAATGAAAATATTATTGATTAATCCACCACTTGACAACATGCTTAGTAGTGAGGTTCCTTCTGTTGTGACTGAGGAACGAGGCCATAATCCACCAATTGGATTGTTGTATGTTGGAGCGAGTTTACAAAGAGCAAATTTTAATGTTGAGATTATTGATGCGCAGGCAGAAGAGCTTACTTATGATCAGCTTAAGAGGAGGATTGAGAGGTCAAATCCAGATGTTGTTGGATTGTCTGTTACAACTTTTACATTAATTGATGGCTTGATTACTGCTCGAATTGCAAAAGAGATTAATCCAAATGTTAAGGTTATTTTTGGTGGAGCACACGTTCATATTTATCCAATACAGACTATTAATCTTAAGGAAGTTGATTTTTTAATTTTGGGAGAGGCTGAAAAGCCAATTGTTGATTTGATTAAGAATATTGATAATCCTGATAAGTTAAAGAATGTTGATAATCTTATCTATAAGCTTGATGGTAAGGTTGTGCAGAATCCATGGAAAGGTTATGAAGAAGATCTTGATGATTTGGCTTTTCCAGCTCGACATTTGACAAATCATAAGTTGTATTCTTCTTTGCTTGCTAAGAGGAATCCAGTTACAACTATGATCACAAGTCGAGGTTGTCCGTATAATTGTTTGTTTTGTAATAGACCTAATATGGGCAAGTTGTTTAGAGCACGATCTCCTAATAATGTTGTTGATGAAATGGAAGAATGTGTGAATATGGGTATTAAAGAGTTTTTGATTTATGATGATACTTTTACTATTGATAGAAAAAGGGTTATTGGTATTGCTGATGAGATTAGGAAAAGAAAGCTTGATATTGGCTGGGATATTAGGGCAAGGATTAATACTATTGATTTAGCTATGCTTCAAAAGATTAAGAAGGCAGGTTGTGAGAGGATTCATTATGGTGTTGAAGCTGGTAATCAGAAGATTTTGAATATTTTAAGAAAAGGTATTACAATTAAAGAAACAACAGCTGCCTTTAAGGTTACAAAGAAGACAGGAATTAGTACACTAGCTTATTTTATGATTGGATCTCCAAAAGAGACAGATAAGACAATTATGCAGACTATAAATTTTGCCAAGAAGCTTGATCCGGATTATATTCATTTTTCTATTACTACTCCCTTTCCTGCAACTGATTTGTATGTTAGAGCACTGCAAGAAGGGATTATTAAAAAAGATGTTTGGCTTGAGTATGCAACTAACCCAGATAAGAATTTTGTCCCACCACTTTATGAAGAGAATCTTAATAGAGATGAGTTGATTGGTTACCTCAAGTTAGCTTACAAGAGTTTTTACACTAGGCCAAGTTATATTGTTAGAAGGGTTGCAAGTATTAGATCTCCTGGAGAGTTTAGAAGAAAGGTTAAAGCAGGTCTTAAGGTCCTGACAACCCGCTGAGAATATAGTATTGAGAGTTGTTAGGACACAAAAAAGCAGACAGAAAAAATGCAACTTAAGATTAATTGTATATCTCATATGTAAAGAAAATAGATCTGCTTTTTTCAGTGTACTTGTTTCATAATCTTAGCTAGATCAGATCCAATTACATCCATGTTATAGTTGTTTTCAACTGTTTTTCTTGCATTTGTTTTTAGTTTAGAAAGTAATTTTTTGTCTTGGGCTAATAATTCACAGCTTTTGATAAAGTCTTGTTCTGTTTTAACTATTAGTCCATTATGATTGTGTTTGATTACCTTTCCACTTTCACCAACATCTGTTGATATGATTGCCAGATTTTTTGCCATGTACTCAAATAATTTTGTTGGGCTTTTGGAGCGGTTGTATTTTGTGTTTTTTAATAGTATAAATAGTCCAACATCTATTGTGTTAAGATATGATGGAATTTTGTCTGGATTGATTCTGCCCTTGAATACTATATTTGGGTTGGATAGTTTTTTGATCACCTGCTCAACTTGTTTCATGTGATCTCCACCACCAACAATTTCTAGTTTAGCATTTTTGTTTTTGATTTTGTCAAAGTTGTTTACAATGAATAATACATTTTGGAGTGCTTCTTTGTCAACAATCACACCCATCCAACAGAAAGTTACTTGTTTTGTTGCTTTTGATTTAGATGGTTTGAATATTTGTAGATCTACTCCAGTTGATACATAATAGACCTTTCGATTGAATTTTTTTAATAAGGTTTGAAGGAATTTAGATGCAGTAACACAAAATATTGATCGTCTTGCAAGGATTTTGAGTAGTGGTTTTGAGATTATGCTTTGTTCATATTCATAATCATCATAATCTAGTACTAACCTGTTTCCTTTTAAGAAATGAACTATTAAGGGTGCTAAGGAAAAAAAGCCAGATTTCTGAACATAAAAGATTGTTCTTTTGTCCTGTTTTAAGAGGTGTTTGATTGCTCTAATAATTAGTGTTAATCTTTCAAAGTGACTTACCTTATATGATTGTTGACCATCATGACTTGCATTAAGATGATCCTTAAATGAGAACACTTCTGCATTTACTTTGTTTTTAACAAGTTCTTTAGCAAATCTGTAACAGCGGACTCTAACATTTGTTGTATCATACCCATCATAGCAGACAAAAAGGATTTTCATTTTATTTTAAATTTGATTTGTTTATAATTTTAATTTGGATTCAATTACAGCTTTAGCAATCCCTGGACCGCGCAGTAAACTTAGTTTTGCTAAATGTAGCATACCTCCTTCTTGGTAAGCCATCTTGATTAGTTTTGTGAATTCTCCAGATTGTAGGAATTTTCTATAAACGGAGTTTTTTCCAAGTTCATATAGTTTATTTGTTTGTTTGGCACTAAGTGTTGGAAGATCAACTATTGCTCCTTTTGCACCATCAAAGTCTTGCCAGGAGTCATATCTTAACCAACCATTTTGTTTGGCTGTTTCAAAATAAGGTGTACCTGGGTATGGTGTGCAGATGCTTATTTGATATGAATCCCCATATTCCATTGCAAATCTTATTGTATCTTTGACTTTCTTTTCTGTATCACCAGGAAGACCAATTGCATAGGTTAAGTGAGTTCTTATTCCCAAGTCTTTGCAATTTTTTACAGCTTTTTTAACTGAGTCTATTGTGATGCCTTTGCCAAGCTGTTTTAATACATCATCACTGCTTGATTCAACCCCAAATTTTAATGCAGTACATCCAGCTCTTTTCATTAGTTTCAGTGTTTGTTTAGTTATTTTGCTATGAGCCATAGCACTAAATGGAATGTCAATTTTGCGTTTGATTTTTTGTTCACAGAATTTTTCTAGTTGGTCTGGTTTTCCATTAACTAAATCATCATCAAAGTAGAATTCCTTTGGATTGTATTTTTCAATGCAATGCTCTATTTCATCCAAGATGTCACTTGGATTTCTAAATCTATAATTTCTACCACCATACATCATAAAGATTGTACAGTATGAACAGCGGTAATAACAGCCTCTTGATGCGAGCATTTGTATGTTTGGATAGTTATTGCAGAATGGTTCATTGTATAAACTCATGTCAAACATGTGGCGTGCTGGCCAAGGTATTTTATTGATGTCAACTAATTCTTTGACTCTGATTATTTTTTCTTTTGGTTTTTTTGATTTACTGTCAACTATGTTCTTAAGCAAGAATTCATATTCTCCAATCAAGGCATGATCAACAAATTTGTTTTTTACAACTTTGTCTGGAAGTGCAGATACATGCTGACCACCTAGTACTATTTTAGCATTTGTGATTTGTTTTATTTTGTCCATAAACCACATATCATTGTGATAAGATGGTGTTGCGATCTCAGAGAAAACAAGATCAGGTTTGAATTTTTCTACCTGTTTTAGGAATTCATTTTCAGGTATGTTTTGGGCAAGAGCATCTATCACACCAACTGTGTGGTTTTTTTCAAGCAAAGCTGCTGCACTTCCCAAATAAAATGGAAAAGGTCTATAGCTTACTATTTTCTGGTTTTTACTGTGACTGTGTGCCCACCTAGAACCAGCTCTAACAGCATAATCTTTGCCTCTCCAAGGTGGATTTACAAGTAGGATTTTCATTAGATTGAGTAAAGAAGTTTGGTTTAAAAGCTTTTCCTACAAGTTTTTCATTGCTCTAATCCAGTTTATTGCTCTGGTTTCAATTGTGGTATATTTTGTGCTATCACTACCATAATAAGCAATTCTTAGTCCTGCATCAATAATATTTCCAAAACCAATACCTGCGATCAAACCACAACCAGTACTAATTAGTTTTGTTCCAAGAGTAGATCCAGATTCTGGCATTGAGATTACTCCGATTATGCCTTCAACAACTCCAATTGTGCCTTGAGTTAGAGCACCTCTATTTTCCCAAGCTTTTTGCATACAATAGTCTTTTACGTCTCCAAATGCATCCTTCATGGAATAATCAATATTAACTACCATATCTTTAGATATACTTAGAACTTAAAAAAGATTTGTGTGATCAAAAAGTAGTATTAGCGTTAAGAAAATCTGCCAAATTAATCTTCTAATTTCACAATAAACAAAAATTACCTCTTTTTCATAGCAGCAGATTTTCAAACTCAAAATTATCTGGACCTAAAATGTGGGCTTTAGGCCCATCACATTTTGAGTAATATTTTTAAAACAGAGCACTAATTACAGGAATTATGAAGATTTTGGTGCTTAATGCTTTTGGAGAAAGAGCAGCAACAACTATAAGAATGAAGCATCTTTCAAAGGAGCTTTCAAAACATCATAAAATTGTATTTGTTAGTTATGCAGAGAATCCAAGAAAGCTGCACAGCAGGAATTTTCACCATGTTGTTTTTAAACAATTCTTACCAAGCCCGTTTTATCATTTTTTCCAGATGTTTCTAAAACTTTTTGTTTGCCTTTTTAAAAAATATGATGTTATTTATGTTTCAAAGCCACTACCTTGGGCATTATTTCCTGCTTTGATTGCTAAAGCTATTAGAAAGAAACCAATTATTCTGGATTGGGATGAGCATGAGTATGCTATTATTAGTAGGGTGACTAGGTTTAAGCTATATTTGAAGTTAATGGGTGTGATTGAGAAAAAAGGTGTAATGAGTGCAGACAAACTTGTTGTGGTTAGTCCTTATTTAAAGAGATTAGCACTAAGATGGGGTGTTTCTAAGAAAAAAATAAGAGTTGTTCAAAACGGAGTTAATATTAAAGAATTTAAGCCATCTAGTTCAAAAGAAGAAGTAAGGAAAAAATTTGGTTTGGGTGGAAAGATTGTGATGTTTGTTGGTGCTTTAAGAAAGCAATTTGATATTGATATCTTGTTTAAATCCATGCCTTATATTCATGAAGAAGTTGATAATGTAATGCTTGTTATTGTGGGAAGAGGAGAATATGAAGGTGAATTAAGGATGCTTGCAAATAAACTCCACATTCCGGTTACATTCCTTGGATATCAACCCTACAAAAATGTACCTTCAATTATGAATGCTGCGGATGTTGTGGTTGCTCCAAATAGAAATAATAATATGAATAAATCTAGAAGTCCAGTCAAGATTGCTGAGTACATGGCTGTTGGCGTGCCTGTTGTTGGTAATGCTGTTGGTCTTGCTGATGAGATGCTTCCAAAAAAGAGTAAGGTTTTATCTGATCAACCAGATGAAATGGCTGAAAAGATTATTAATATTCTAAGTAACAGAAGTCTAGCAAGTGAGCTTAGGTCACAAAACAAATTAAGAGTTAAAAAGTACACCTGGAAAGCACTAGGTCAAGAACTTAATGATTTTATCTCTTGATAGAATTATAAAAATTCTCAATTTTATTAGTAATTATGTCCCAATCAAAGTTTTGCTCTGTTTTCTTTCGACCGTGTTTTGCAAATTTAGCTGCTTTTTTCTGGTCTTTGAGAAGAAATTGGATTTTTTCTGCCAAGGATTCAATATTTCTTTGCTTGACTAAGAATCCGTTTTTATTATTGTCTATTACATCAACCACACCATCTGAGTAATATGCAATACAAGGAACATTACAGGCAAATGCTTCAACCAACACCATTCCAAATCCTTCTCTTGTTGAGGGTAAAATTAGGATTTGGGATTTTTTTACCTCTTTTACTAGATCTTTGTATTTGATTTTTCCAAAGAACTTGATTGTTTTGTCTAATCTTTTTTGTTTGGTTAGGTTTTTTAGTTTGCTCTGCTCTTGACCACTTCCAACAATTTTTAGTTTTACTTTTGGAATTTCTTTTTTTACCAATTCAATTGCTTTTATCAAATCATCAACATGCTTATGTGGTATCAATCTTCCAACATATACCACTGTTTTTGTATCTTTAGTTTTTATTTTTATACTGTCAATTAGCTTTATATCTACTCCATCACCAATTACTTTGATTTTATGAGATTTTAATTTATATTCACTGACCATTCTTTTTTTGACTACTGTTCCTACTGTAAGAATTTTATTAAAAGGAAGATGAAGCAGAATCTTTTCTGATAGTTCTGCAAATTTTCTTGATTGTACCCATTGATCTGATTTTCCTGAACTTAGGTCATGTACAACTGTGATTGTTTTGGCTGATTTGAAAAGCCCAATTAGTGAGACCGGAACCATACTTACCCAGGCGTTTGCTTCAATAATGTCATATTTTTTGTTTGACAACCATTTGATTGCAGCGAGTATAAACTTTAAGAAATCAAGTTTTGTTCTCTTTGGTGGTTTTGCAATAACTGGACCAATATGATGAACATTTATGCCATCTATTTTTTCATAGTTCTTTACTCCTTTTATCTTCATACAGATAAGATCTACATGATGACCTTTCTTAACTAGTCTTTTGAGTATTTCATAATATCTTCTTTCTCCACCACCTTGATAGTGAGGTACAAAAAAATCTGTTACTATACATATTTTCATTTTGAGTATAATTTTTCTACTTGATTTGATATGTTTTTCCAGTTGTAGTGTTTGATTATTTCTTTTTGTTCTTTTGTGCATTTGTTGTAAAGTTTTTTGTCTTTGAATAGTTGGGATAGTTTAAGTGCAAGATCTTGTGGGTTTTTCGGTTTGAAGAATAAGCCACCCTTGTCTTTTGATACTTCTTTGTATGGTGGGATATCAGAACATACAAATGGTGTTTGACAGGCAATTGCTTCAAGTAGTGTTATTCCAAATCCTTCAACAACACTTGGTGAACAAAAGATGTGGCTTTTTTTCATTACTTTTAATACATCTTTGTGTTCATCTAAGAAGCCTAAGAATTCAACATTTTTAGGAGCTTGTTTTTCAAGCTCTGCTTTGGCTGGTCCTAATCCAACAATTTTGCACTGAATTGGTTGTTTGATTAGTTTTACTGCTTTTATTAAGTCAATTACTCTCTTGTGCTCTGTGATTCTTCCAGTAAAACAGATTGTTGGTTTTTTGTACTTTGTTGTTTTGAATTTATATTCTTCTAAATCTACACCGTTGTGAATAACATGAATGTTTTTGTTTTTAATTCCATGTTTGACTAGTAATTGTTTTGTGAAGTCTGATACAGCAATAATGTTTGTGTTAGTTAGTTTTGATAGGAATAAGACTTTTCTTTCAAATAATTCTCCGATTATTCCAAGAAAGTTAGTGTTTTTTATCCAGCTTCCAATCCAGACTTCATGATAGGTTAGAAATCTTTTTGCTTTATTGAATACTGTTGCTATAAATGCACTTGGATACGCAAAAAAGCTGCAGCCCTCAACCACATGAATTTGTCTTTTATTTACAAGAGCTCTTGCTTTTAATCCTGCAACTGCACTAAACAACATTCTTTGAGTGAGATGGCCTGTTTGAGTGTAAGGGTATTTTGGGCCAACTCTTAATACATTTATGCCTTCAAGTTTGTATTGTCTTTTTTTGCCTTTATAAGAGGTTAGCACATAAACAGTGTGTTTTTTAGCTAGCTCTTTTGCGACATTATAGGCCCTTGATTCAATTCCTCCAGTGATGTCTGTACTTGACTCTGGGAAGAATTCGGTTATTAGTATTATGTTCATAACTAAAGGTTTTTCCGAGAGTTTAAAAGAATTTCTACAAAATTTGATAGGGCATGTGAAGTTTTTGTGCTACATCAACCATAATGTCAACAACACTATCACCAAATTCCAGTGCTGCAGGAGTATTTCTGTAATCTTGACCACTAACTGTTCGAGGCACATTTATGGTAACCATGGTCTGCTTTTTTGGTAGATACACTTTGGATTCCTGATCTTCTGGAATTTCCGAGTATTGAAAACCAAATTCTGGTAGAATCTCATTATTTATTCTTCTAAATACCCATGGTTCAAATTCTTGTTTTAATAATTTAAGTAGTCCAGAGCTTAGTTTTTCTGCATAATTGATAAGTTCATTTTCTACAATATTTATTGCAATGGCGCCATTTTCAACATTCAACATCTCAGGGTACTCCATAATTGAAGGTAGTCCTATTAATGAGGTAAGATTATAATCTTGGATAAATTCGTGATTTTGTTGAACACTTGACCCGGTAAGAAGAGTAATATATGGTCCATCAATACCCATTTTTTCAATTAACTTTCTAAATTCTTTTGGCCATTTTTTGTCTCCTTGAACAACTACTCCATCTTTGTCTAGTATGAGTAATTCAATTCCTTTTTGAGCAGCTTTGCTGTAAAAGTCAATGACTCCAAATATTGCTTCTTTTTCAGATACAAAACCATACTTGAGAGCAGCAACTTTTTCTTTTACACTATCCAGAGCATTTGCAGGAGCGCATGCATAACCTAATCCATCTAATTCTAGCATAGGTAAGTCATTTTCTCCATCTCCCATTGTTCCCACCTTACTTAATGGAACATTATACCTATCTGCGACTAAAGTTGCAGATTCATCTTTTGTTATTAGTGCTGCATCTATTGCAGCTGGGGATTTTGATATTATGACTTTTCTTTGATTCATTTGATATTTAGAGAATCAGTATTTGTTTTTTAATCTTGCTCAAACATATTTAAAAGATCTAGCTCATTGCTATTTCTTAGATTTGGCTATTTCTCTTACTATCTTTGTTAGATCTTGTCCTGTTTCATCTAATTTGACATAGACTCTGAAGATTAGGTAGAATAGTACAATAATGCTGATGGCAATCAAGAAGTCCATTCCCCTTCTAAATCCTGCTTTGTTTGACAGGTAATTTAATAGACCTGGAAAAAACGCAAAACCCATTGCTCCAGTCCAAATACCTGACCAGAATAAAAATTCACCAAGTTTGATCTTGTTTTCTCTATATCTTAAAAAAGCTCGACTTATGGCAAACAATCCAAAAACAATTACAATTATGTGTATTAAGCTCATTTTTTCACCTCAAGAGTTTGTTTATTATCATTTTAAAAAATATTTTAAAGGCGCTTGTTTTAAACTGCTGACCATGTTTTATTGAGTAGTCTGTGTATTTTATATCAACTGGAATTTCTCTGAACTTTAGTTTGTATTTATGGATTTTTTCTGGAATTTCAGAGGCATGCTCCATTCTGTCTCCTTGAATTTTGATCTTTTGAGCTGCTTTCCTTGAAAAAGCTCGAAGGCCATTGTGAGAGTCTGTAAGCTTTATGCCATACATTAAGAATATTACCAGTGCCCCTACCTTTAGATATGATCTTCTGATTAAAGATACATTTTGGTTTTGTTTTAAGAATCTTGAGCCAAGTGTTACATCAACCTTGCCTTCTTTAACAGGCTTAATCATTTTTTCAATATCTTTTGTCTGATGCTGGCCATCTGCATCAAATGTGACAATAATATCAGCTCCTTGCTCGAGTGCATACTCTATGCCTGTTCTTAGAGCTGCTCCCTGACCTCTGTTAATTACATGTCTTAGAGCATGAACTTTTTGCTTTTTAGCTATTTTGTAGGTGTTGTCTTTGCTATTATCATCTACAACTACAATATTATGGTATTTAGCTTTTTTAAGATCTCCAATTACAGTTCCAATCATCCCAGCTTCATTATAAGCTGGAATAACAATATATACCCCCATATTAAAAAAAGAAGGAATTGGTTTTTAAATAATTTGTTGTTAGTTATATAAAGCAGGGTGTTCATCTCTATGGCATTTAACCATATTGACTTGATAATAAGTGTCATCTCCTTCTTTATGCTTTTTCAAAATAAATAGACTCTTCCACCATCCATGAATAGCGTCAAAGGGTTCCATAAGAATTTCTTCTATCTTACTATATCTTAGTGAATAGGTTGTTTCAGAAACATACCTTTGTATAAATTCATCTCTTGTCCTAAATTTCTTAGAACCAAAATTCTCTAAATACCATTCATATGTGTCAGGTAAAGGATCTCCCATATGAATTAAAGAATTGGTTGAAATATAAAAATGTTGTTACTTGTAGATTTATTAAAGAACCTTTTAAAACAAAACTTGTAGTTTAATCTCCTTCCCAATCAACTTCATATACATAGATATCTAGTCCAGATATATCTTGATCTCCATGGAATCTATCAAAGTGTTTTAATCCAACACCTTGGAAGAAGAATAATCTGGTGAACATTGATGCTGTTAAGGCAGGATCCATGAGTATGCTTTGATAGTCTGCTCCTTTTCTAAAGAAAGCTGCTGCCACAATTTTACCGTCTTCTGTTCTCCAAACATTTTTTGTGTGCACACCTACTCTAAATCTTGTCCATTCATCTATATAAGAAAAGGTTGCGGGTCTGATTCTTCCCTGAGGTGTTTGAACATAAGCTTCTTTTGAAGTTAAGTTCAAATTCAGTCCATTTGCACAAGATATAAGATCTTTTTCTCTATTACAATTTGCAGGCTGGGAGTAATAGCCTGGCCAAGGTGCAATCCAAGTGTTTGTATCCTGAGTTTGTATTTGATAATAAAATTCATCTGCTTGTTCTTCACTTAATCCAAATTGCTCAACTAAGATTTGTTTTCCTTGTGCTGGTTTTTCTTGTTTTACCTCAAATACCATTGAGGCTTTTTCAAAGTCCCAGCTTCCAAAATGAGCCCAAACCCCACTTTTTGCAACCATATCCTCTGATGCAATAAAGAAGTCTTCTGGTGGATTGCAGTGTGTCAACTTTAGAATCTCTTCTGTTTCTTCTGCATTAAAGTGTTCTGACAAAATTATTTTCGCTTCTGCTTTATCAACAAGGACTAATTCATTAATTAGATCAATTGATTCTAGTTCCTCAAGTTTTAGATTTATTTTTTCAAATGCTGTGTTTCCACCACAATCAAGCATTCTTAATATTCCTATTGCCTGGGTTTCATTGTCAGTTAACAGTGTTTTACCTATCCAATGAGCTCTTGCTCCGGTTTGAGATGTTCCATCAAATGTGACTGGCCGATCTGCCCAGTACTTAAACCAATGTCCAAAGTCCCACCAAGAGTTAATTATTGCAGTCTCATTAGAATTATCTTTTATTTTTTCTAATGATCTAACCCATGCATCATTCATGCTAGGTAATTCATTTTTCGCTGTGTTCACTGCTCTGTTAAATGGAGCAATTAACAACAGGCCAAAGATAATTATTAAACTTATTTTAGCTATATTTTTATTTATTGCGAGCTCTTTTGCCATGTAGTTTGATACAAATCTAGTTGTTATTCCAACAAATATTCCAAATGCTATGCTAAATGCCGGAACTAAAAGCATGACATATCTAACTCCTTTTGTAGTAGCATACATTGTTGCAAAAAACCATATACCTAAAAGGACAGCATATCTAATGTCCATCTTACCGTGTTTATCTTTTCTCATTAAGGTAAACATAATTCCAATAACAGATAGTAAGAAGACAAGATTACCCCCTATTTGAGAAATTGCTCCCTTAATTGTAATTTCATTTTGCTCAGCAACTGTTGTGTAAACATTTGGCCAGATAGAAAGTTTTGCTACTTCTTTTATCTGAATGAACGAGAGCGGTGCTGAGTAAACTCTAGTAAAGTTTGTAAAGGATGTTGCTAGTGATGTAAATATCATTGTTGAGAATATAAAGATTACAATCAACAACACTGCATCAAATATTACTTTTTTTGTTTTTCTTGATTTAATTGTTTTTAGGTGTATTAATATGTAATAGCCAAGGAATATTCCACTTGCTCCAAGCAGAAAATCAAAGATGTACCACCAGCCACCCCAGGCTGAGCTGTATAATCCAACTAATAGTCCTGCTAGAGTACTTAACGTGAATGTTTTTGTGCGTTTTTTTGAGTCAAATGCCTCAAGGAATATCCAAGTAATTAGTAATGGAAATAATACATTATATGCATCTGTGTCTGCAAAGCCTGCTACTGTTCTTGTTAAGAATGCTGGGTGTATTGCAACAAACATTGCTGCAAAGAATCCGGCTATATCTCCTCCAATTTTTCTTGCTATAAAGAATGCAGGGATTACACATAATGATGCTAAGATTAATGGAACATAGAATGCAACTCGCATTGGATACATTTCTTTGTCAAAGAAATTTAAGAACTTATAGACATAGTATTCAAATTCTATGTGAAAGTCATCTTCTCCAATGAATCTTCCTATTGGAGCTAGAAAATGGTTGTCATAAGGTTTGCCATCAACTAAAATATCTCCATAATGGCCATTTTCTTCAATGTTCTCTACAAATCTTAACCAATAATATGGATCAATTGCTAATAAATATGTTTGACCTTGTTCATCTCTCATCTGATCTTTAAATTGATTTGAGAGTTCATCTATCTGGGCCTCTATCGCGGGCTTTTGCTGCTTGAGCAGGATATCAAATTGTTCATCAACAATAACTTGCTTTCTGTCTGCAGGTAGTGTTGGATAATTTTGATCTATTTGAGTTCTGATTGTGTTTTTATGGTAATTGTATACTGTGCTTTCTGCCCAGTCATCTGTTAAAGGCAAGAATGCTGGTTGAGATCTTAATAAAACACTGACTAGTAAAGGAATTAAGATTAGAAAAATTATTTTGTATTTTGAAAATAAGTTTAGAACAGGTTTAAGGCTTTGAAAGTCAAGGGTTTTTTCATCTGATGATTTTTTTGAGGAGTCTTTGGATCCCTTAAACAGATTGGTAATTTTGCTAAAGTCAATTGTGACTTCATCATCTTTAGTTTCTTTGGTTTTTCCAGATTGTTCTGATTTCTCTTTTTTTTCTTTTTTTGATTTAAAAAAAGATTTAACCTTACTAAAGTCAATGCTTATTTCATCATCACTCATCTCATACCCCCCACTTCCAGATTAATTACTGATTATATATAAATATTACGTTTAGAGGGAAAAGTCAACTTTATTTAGGTAGCTCCTCTAGGCCGGTTTGTTCAGCCGTTTGTTAGATTTTGGAACATTGTAATCCAAACAAATCTTCAAAAGACAAACGGTTCCGTACTGGACTGACCATGCACCTAGCTTCACTCACAAATATGTGGCCGAGGAGGAGCTACCTAATTAGCGATTTACCCCTTTTGAGCTAATTCTCTTGCTCTAACACAATTTTGCATTAAATTTATATAAACAATAAAACCTCAAAGCAATGGGTGGCTTTTATTAAGAAGAAGGTTTTAATGCTTATAATTATTGGAGCTATTATTCGGCTAGCTTTGGCTTTTATGTACCATCCATCTGGAGATGCTTGTGTTCATCTTTCTGTGGCAAGGTTCATATCTGAGTTTAAAGAGATTCCATTTCTTGAACCTGGCTGGAACTCTAGAGAAGTGTGGGCTCCGCCTTTGTTTCATATTGCTTTAGCATTAGCTAAGAGTTTTTTTGGAGAGTTTGCTATGAAGCTTGTTTCACCTGTTTGTGGGATAATTGGAATGATCTTTGGGTACAAAATAACCAGACTGTTGTTTAACAAAAGAATTGCATTTTATTCATTGTTTTTTCTGACCTTTGTACCAATTATGTTGTTTTCCAGTACAATTGCCTATGTTGATAGTTTTTCTTTAATGTTGATGATGCTAGCAATTTATTTTGCTTTAAGGAAAAATGTTTTTGGAAGTGCTGTTTTTTCAGGACTTTCTGTTTTATCAAAATATTATGGCTTATTTGTCCTACCTGTTGTATTATATATTCTTTTTAAAAAGAAGGTGTTGTTTAAAAATGGATGGAGGTTTTTCAAGATTAGCCTTCCAATATCTAGTCTTTGGTTTATTAGAAATTGGTTTGTTTTTGGTAATCCAATTTATCCTTTTTTAAGTCAGCTTTTTGGAATTGAGGTTGCACAGCTTTACACCAAGAACACAAGTCTGATAAATTTGTTTAGTTTAAAACATGTTCTTTCATTGTTTTTGAATTTATTTGGAGTGCCAGAAGGTAAGTTTACCAATTTATTCTTTTTTGACTTTCCATACATAAAGATAATTGTTGGGATTTGGTTATTGGGAACAGTATTGTTTTTATTGTTTGTATTTGTTGGCTTAAAAAGATTTAAGTTTAATACAAAATGGAAAATTTTATTGGTTTGGTTTTGTACTTATGCTGCTATGATCTTAGCATTTATTGTGCACAATGGTTATACCAGATTAAGATATGGCATTGGTATTATCCCGGTTGTTGCGATTTTATGGGCACTTGGTTTTGATTTTGTTTTGAAAAAAGTAAATAAGAAGTGGATTGTGTATGGGTTTGTTATTTTGTGCGCAGTTGGATTTACTGGAGCTGAATTTACAAAAACATATTTTGCATCACAATCATGGGATTATTTCCAAGATGATTTTGATTGGATTAAGGAAAATACATCTGAAGATAGTTTGGTTTATATTAGAAAGATTGACTGCATTCATTACAATACTTATAGAGAAGTTTCACCAACATTTGAGCAAGTGTTGGATAAAGGCGGTTATTACTGGGTCAAGGATGAGATTGAAGGAGATGATTGTGATGTATGTGGTTGGCTGCCTAAAGTTGATGTGGAAAAATATTCTAACAATTTGGTGCTTGTTTATAATAACACCAAAACACAATCTTTAGTTTATGAGGTGATTTCTGTTGGAGAAGTATCATAAAATAACAAGACAGACTGGACTTACAGCTTTATTTACTATACTAGTTTTTATTACATCTCCAATATTAACGTATATACTTACAAGAAATTTGTCTTTGGAGCAGTTTGGAGCTTACTCCATATTTGCTGTTACAATTGCTTTTTTTAGTGTTGTATTTGATTTGGGATTACCTGATTATGTTGTTGCTAAATTATCTGGAATTTCAAAAAGAAAATCTTCAATCAGAGAGAATAGGTTTTTTGCAATTTTGTTTTTCTTTGCAATTTACTTGTTTATTGTATTAGCTGTAGTTGCTTTTAGTGGTATCTCAAACTTATTTCTTTCACTATTTGGGCTAGCTGAATTTAGTAAAGAATTTGTTTTTGTTTTATTGATTATTATCTCAAGCTTGTTGTTTAGAGTTTACAATTCTTACTTTCATGCAAAGCAAGATGTTGCATTTTCTTCATTTATGGGATTTATTAATTTGTCTTTGTGGGTTTATTTACTGATTTTTTTGGTGTTCTTTCAAAATAAACTTGAACTTTCAATTGTATTTTTTGTCTGGTTTATTGGTGTGTTAATCAGCTTGCTGATAATGGTGATTAAGACTAGAAAAGAGATTAAAAGTATGTTAAAAAAGAGTCCTAAGTTTAGTAGTTTTCTCTCGGCATTAAAATATGGGCTTCCGCTTATTGCATTTCAAATTGGTATCTGGTTGATTAGAGTTGGTGATAGGTATGTTCTAAAATATTTCACTGATTTAAGTTCAGTTGGAATTTATAATTTTGGTTATTCTCTTGTAAGTTTTGTACTAGGTCTTGCAAACGTAATTACTTTTGTTATTTATCCATACTATGCTGAGAATTGGAAAGATAAAAGTGTTTATCAGAACATGACAATCAAGTATGTTTTGTTACTTGCACTTCCTGCTTGTTTTGGATTGTTTTTTATGCGAGATCAGTTTATCACATTAATTGCAGGACAATCTTATTTGCAGGCTTCAACGATTGTTGCTTTGTTAATTCCATTTCCAATTTTTGGTGCATTGAGTATTTTGTTTTATCAAACACTGTTGATAAAGAACAAAACTTGGCAGGTTGGTTTGATTTATTCTATTATTGGCAGCCTTAATATTTTACTAAACATAATGGTGATTCCAGTATATGGTATGATTGGAGCTGCTGTTGTCAATGTTTTTAGTTATTTTCTAATTTTTGCAATTTCATGGCTGATGTGCAGGAAATGGTTGGATATTGATTTTAAATATATTCGGCCTGTTAAGATTTTGATTGCATCTTCGGCAGTTGGTTTAATTGCATTCTTTATTAATCCTAAAACACTTATTCCAAAGCTATTCACTGTTCTAGCTGGATTTTTGGTTTATGTTGCCTTAATATTCATATTAAAGATTCTTAGCAGAGAAGAACTCAAAGTACTTAAGCAGTTTGTGGTTAAGCTTATTAGAATTAATCCATAAGTTTTATATATTTTCATTACTTTCTGTATATTGAGGGATTATGGGGGATGAATCAAAGATTAAAGTATCTGTAGTTATGCCTACGTTAAACGAGGCTGGAAACATCACAAAGATGATAGATGATGTTGAGGCTGTTTTTAAAGAACATGATCTCAAAGGAGAGATTGTTGTTGTGGATGACCATAGTGAGGATAGGACTGCTGATATTGCTAAAAACCTAAATAACAAGTATGGAAATGTTAGAGTTATTGTTAGAAATGTTAGAGATGGTGCTGGTGCCGCCCATTTGGTTGGTTACCAGGCTGCAGAAGGAGAGATTGTAATTCCTATTGAAGCAGATTGTTCTTGTGATGTTTCTGATATTGCAAATCTTGTTAAAAAAATTGATGAGGGTTATGATGTTGTTGTGGCATCTAGATATGCCAAAGGTGGGAGAAATACCAAAACAACTGCAACACTTAGCAGGTTTGCAAATATTGTTATTTCAAAGATCACAAGAATACCTATTAATGAGTTTACTATTGCTTATAGAGCTTTTAGAAAAGAGGTTGTTGATAAACTTAATTTAGTTGAAAAGGATGGAAATGCTTTACTTGTTGAATTTTTATTTAAAGCGCATAGGGCAGGATATAAGATTGGAGAGATTCCAACCAAGTATTCAGCTTATAGAAAGTATGGTACAACAAAGAATGTGATTATTAGAGCTGGATTTAATACATTTAAAGCATTAGGGAGGATATACATTACAGGAAAATGATTATAAGAGCAAAGTCACCAATGAGAGTTAGTTTTGCAGGAGGAGGTACAGATGTAAGTCCTTTTTGTGAGGATTATGGTGGAAGTGTTGTTAATGTTACTTTGAATAAGTATGCTTGGGCAACTTTGAAAACAAATACTCCAAGGGGAGTTGAATTAGTGTCTGATGATTTTCGTCAAAGATTTATGTTTAATTCTGTTAATGATATGAAATATGATGGTAATCTTGACCTGATTAAATCAGTTATTTCAAAGTTTAATGATATGGATAGTAATTTTAGTATTTTTCTAAGATCAGATGTTCCACCCAGGTCTGGCTTAGGTTCATCTGCCTCAGCATTTGTTTCTGTTATTGGATTATTCAATCATTTAAAAAAACACGAAAGAATATCTGATTATGAAATAGCAGAACTTGCATTTAAACTTGAAAGAGAAGAGCTCAGAAATGCAGGAGGTAGACAAGACCAGTATGCAACTGTATTTGGCGGTCTAAACCAAATTGAGTTTAAGGGCTCTGACTTTGTGAGAGTAAATCCGCTTAGACTAAAAAAACATCATCTTTTAGAACTAGAGAAGCACATGGTACTTGTGAACCTTGGGAAAAGAAAAGATTCAGGAGACATTATAAAAGATCAGGTTAATAGATATAAAAAAGGGAAAACAGAGGATGCTTTATTGCATGCAAAAGATCTTGCAGAAGAGACAAAATCCAGCCTATTGAGTGGTGATTTTAACAGGTTTGGGAAGTTGATTCATGAAGCATGGGAAACAAAGAAGAAATACAGCCCTATGATATCTAATAAAAGAATAGACAAGATCTATGATCTCGCACGCAAGCATGGTGCATTAGGTGGCAAGATTAGTGGAGCTGGAGGCGGTGGGCATGCTATGTTTTACTGTGAACCTAATAAGGAACAGATTGTTGCACGAAAACTGACAAAGGCCGGAGTCAAGGTGATTAACTTTAGTTTTGATTTTGAAGGTTTACAAACGTGGGAGGTTAAGAGTGGAAGACCATATTAAAAAAAGGATAAGTGAAAGTATCAAAACAAAACAAAAAGTAATTGATAATCTGCTCCCACAAATAACCAGTGTTATTAAGATTATGCTTGATTCTTACAGGAATGGAGGCAAGCTTGTTATTTTTGGAAATGGGGGAAGTGCTTCTGATGCGCAACACATTGTAGGTGAGTTAGTTAACAGATTATATTTTAACAGACCTATGCTCGAGGCTATTGCTTTGAATGTAAATTCTTCTGTGATAACTGCTATTGGAAATGATCATAGTTATGATTATATTTTTGCAAGACAAGTTGAAAGCTTGGTTAAGGAAAATGATGTTGTTATTGGCCTTAGTACAAGTGGTAATTCCATGAATGTATTGCAAGGTTTACTTGCAGCAAAAGAAAGAGGTGCAACCACTGTTGCTTTTACAGGGGAGACTGGGGGAAAGTTAAAACCTATAGCTGATATTTTAGTTAATGTTCCTTCAAAGGATGTAGCAAGAATCCAAGAGGCGCATATCACTATAGGTCACATTATATGCGAGATGATTGAGCACAGTATGTTTAAAAAATGAGAGCTTTTATTGGTACTGGTGGCAAAGGTAAGAGATTATTGCCTCTAACTTCTAATATACCTAAACCAATGGTGAAGCTTAATGGGATTCCAATTCTTGAGCGTTTAGTTTTATGGTTAAAAGAGTATGGTATTAATGAGATTGTTATGCTGAATGGTCATATGCATGATGTGATTGTTAATTATTTTAAAGATGGTTCTAAGTGGGGAGTTAAGATCTGGCATTCAAATGAACCTAAGCCTCTTGGAAGCGGAGGTCCGTTAAGGTATGCAAAGAAGTTTGTTAATGGAAGGTTTGTTTATCTTAGTGGAGATATTGCATGCAAGGTTGATTTGAAAAAAATGATAGATGTTCACAAAGAGGCTAACAAGAAAGGTGCTATTATGAGTGTTTTTTTACATGAATCATCTCATCCAGAAGATAGTGATATCTTGGTGCTGGGTGAGGATAATAAGGTTGCTAGGTTTGTGAGCAAGCATGATGATCACACTAATACTGGTAATTTAGGTAATGCTGGAATTAGTATTTTGGAACCAGAGGTTATTGATTACATGCAAGAAGAAGTTTTTACTTATGAGGGTTATCTATATCCAAGATTGTTAAAAGCTGGAGAGTATATTTATGGTTATGTGAGTGAGGATTTTGTTAAGGATATTGGAACTATTGAAAGGCTAAGAGAGGTTGAAGATTATTACAAGGAAAAAGGATACTAGGACAAAGTGGCTTGTTTTATTTCTGATTTTATTAATACCTCTGCAAGCTGTTCCAAGTATGATGCAACATTCTATTCATGGTGATGAAGCCCATCATATTATTTCGGGTTATACTAAGCTTAAAACATTTGATTATAGAATGCTTCCTGAACATGGACCCTTGCCTGCTATGATTAGTGCATTTCCACTGCTGTTTATGGATTTGAATTTTCCTTTTGATCATCAGAGTTGGCAGATTAAGGATATGAATACATTGACTTATTTATTTTTGTTTGAGAGCGGGAATGATCCTTACCAAATTGTGTTTTGGTCGAGAATTCCTATGATTTTATTATCTATGTTACTAGGTTTTTATGTGTACAAATGGGCAAAAGAGCTTTATGG
>CAYQPU010000010.1:0-46011 GCA_964419615.1 uncultured Methanosarcinales archaeon
AATTACGTTAATTGACTTTTTTTTGTGGTTTGATATTGTTCACAGCAGGAATATTATCAGTAATATTTATTGCCAAAAACATATCTTTGCTTGGATTAATTGAAAGAATATCAATCTACACTTATCAAATGTGGTCTGTAGTAATTACTTTTTTCTTAATAAGAATTAGTAGACAAAAAGAGGTTCCAAATGAAATTGTTACATAAGCTTCACTAATAATATATGAAGTAGGTAAGAGTTACTCCCATCAAAAGTACCCAAAATATATAACGCCGGGACTGGGACTTTCCTAAAACAAAAACATTTAAAAACAAATGAGTCAATACTTACTCATATGAATAATAATATATTCAGTAATAAATCATTTGAAATCATAGATCTATTTATCAAAAATGCAAATCAAACCTTACATGGCAGAGAAATAGCAAGAAAACTAGGACTAAATCAAAAAACCACACAAACAATAACTAAACAATCTCACAAATATTGTTCTCATAAAAAGAGTGTATGGTAAGAGTAATCTTTATTCAATAGACATAAGAGCAAGACTATTTGTTGAAATGGCTGAAAACCATAAAGCAATTAATCTGCTGCAAAATTTTGAAATAAACCAAATTGTTAATGAAATACAAACCTCAAAACCAGTCCTAGTTTTTGGCTCATATGCAAAAGGTTATCAAAAAAAAGATTCCGACCTGGATATGCTGATTTTCGAAAAAGTTCCGAGAATATCTCAGAAATACATAAAAAAAGTGCATATATTGACCATAACAGAGAGCAATTTCACTAAAGGCATAAAACAAAACCAAGCCTTTGAAACAGAAGTACTGCGTAATCATGTGCTAATACAAGGCACAGAGTGGATTGTTAAGTTGTGGTTAAACAAATATGGACAAACTCAAATGGCGTAAAAAGAAAGCAATAATGTTAACAGATACAAATCCAACCATATTAAAAGATTTCTTTAAAAAAGCTGAAGTTAGACAGAAAAATTTATATATTAAAACACATTTTATAAATAAAACGTATTTTAGGAGATACATAATGGAAGTTGCAATAACAAAAATGTCACCAAATGGACAAGTGGTGATACCATCCGAAATCAGAAAAGAAGCTGGACTTAATCCTTCCACAAAATTTATTGTATTTAATGAGGGAGGAAATATACTGCTTAAACAGATCAACAAAAAGGCTTTGAAAAAAGATATTGAATTAATTGAAAAAATTGCTTTAACTGAAAGTCAAATAAATGGAGGTAAATCTACTCAAATAGATACTTCTATGAATGATGAAGAAATTGATGATCTTCTTATGAGCTAAAATGCAGATAATATTCTCAAGTGAATTTAAAAAACAGTATAAGAAAATTAAAGACAAAAAACAAAGACTCAAAATAATTAAACAGATAAAGAAACTTGGGCAAATACCAAAATCTGGAAAACCTTTAAAACATGATTTAAAAAACCATCGAAGTCTGAAAATCTTTCCATTTAGAATAATCTATAGACTTGAAAAGAACAGAATAATCATAAATTGTTTTGATCATAGAAAGGATGTTTATGAATAAAAACGCCGAGGCTGGGACTTTCATAACCTTTTACACAATTGACCAAAGGCTGCACATTTAAGTGCATGGGTGGTGATTATCTTGAATGCAAGCTCATCACCACATGGGACTGCAAGTCCCATTGTTTTGGTCAAACTCCTCGAAAACAAAGTTTTCGGGACACGGAAGATTTCATCTTCCTGTGTTTTACCCTTGGGTAAAAGGTTGATTTGAACCCAGATAGGCTTGCGCCAACAAGCTTTATGGAAAAAGTTTTCCAGGCTTGCGCAGTACCAGACTACACTGAAAATCACAAAATGTGGAAATCATTGTGCCACCTCGGCTTAATATAACAGAAGAAATCAGCTATTTAAATATATTACGATAGAATACCTTTAACTATGTCTTCAAATGGTGTTCTAACACTGACATAATGATTAAGAAAAGTACTCCCAGATTATCAACTATCTAAAAAATTAATATTCATTTTTCTCTAGCAACAACAAACTTCTCAACAGCACAAGCTAGATCATATTGACTATCTGCCAACACTTTAATATATTCAATATCCATAACAAATGTAATTGGGGGTGATAGGTTGTTACCTGCTACCCAATAATCATCACCCGACCATTGCCCATCATAACTAGTAACAACTTCCTGTGATCCGTTGAATTGGTTAAACTTTGCTGAAGGCACCCTCCCATGAATTGGCAAATCAAGATCACTGTGTTTAGAAATATACAATTTCTGGTCATTAAGTTTATTTAATAAGTTAGGTAACTCCCACCTATCAAGTTCCAGGATCAGATGTTCAATACTAACGTCTGGGAATGACCTTTCCAATCTTTTTTTGCTTGCACTGCCTCTACTAACAGCACCTTGAGCATGTTTACTAATCCCATGTATTGCTCTATTATCTTCATACAATCTACACATAGATTTAAGTTTTCTAACTTCAGTCAATACATCCATGTGCATAGAAAACACCCATAAATATTAAAATTTATTGATAGCCATTTATAAAAGAACTAATTTAAGTAATAACAGTGACCATTAAAACTCCTTTACCAACAGTGTTTTGATAAACAGTTTCGTATTGCAGACCAAAATGCCTGCAAGCATCATCTACCCAGTCAGATGCAGAACTTGCATGAGCAAAGTATATAGGTGCATCAAAATCGCAAACCTTGTCTAGTAATCTGTGAACTATGTTTTCCCCATTTCCCTCCTCATCTGGAACCGCACTAATAGCAGCAACAACAATATCAGTTTCAGAAAAACAATCGGGATTATAGTTTAATGAAGTCAGGTTTCCATCGTGAGAAAGAGTTGCTCTTTTCCAGTTTACAGATTGTTTATTTCTGATCCATTGTCTAGTAGGAAGTTCGAATAAACTGGTTGAATCAACAACTTCATTTGAAGAGGGTAAAAATTCCTCTGCCAAACTGTTATTACCAATAATCAAACTTACTTCTTCATATGCATTTATTTTGTAAGCTTCAACGATCACCTTTAACAATTCATAATCTGGAGCAACACAAGCAACATTTTCAACATCCATATTATATGCAGCAAACAATCCCAAGAATCCACCATGCACAAAAGTGTTTTCACTCAGACCAATATGAAGTAATGAGTCAAAATTAACCTGCATATGACTCATATACTTTGCCATATACAAATCAACAATACTAATCTTATTATGCATAATATGTTCAGGCCAGATTACTCCACCATATCTGATCAGCAGAGGTCTATGAACTTCCAAATCATCTATCTCTTGGGCCATTCTTGGATCAATAACACTAATGGGATGCTCAACACAATGCAACTCAAGACCATCTTCAATTAATTTTTGTTCCTTTAAATTATCAGAAGTCTCAATAATGTAGTGTCTTCCAAACATATCTTGTTGGTAATTATTTGTTAAATTCATTATCTAAACCTTGGCTTGTATATTGTTGAAATCTGGTAAACTGTTCCATTTGGACGAGATGCTTCATAACACATATCATCTGATAATTCCAAAGAATCCAAATTCTTAACTCTCATGCCAAGATGTTCACTGGTAAGTGCAATATCTCTTTCAGCATGATTTGTATGAGCAATAAAAACCTCTGCTTTGTTTTTATTAGCTAGTCTCAACATTGTGTTAATAACAGGCATAACTTCTGGACTTACATTCCACGTTCTTAATGATGCAACAACAATATCAGCTCCGTCATCATAATTCCAAATATCTTTAGATAAAACAATCTCTGTATTGTTAGCAACTATGCTTTCATCTTTTTCTTGCTTGTAAGCAAAAGTTGGCCTTACTCTTGCTGGATGCTCAATAAAATCTACAATACTATGTACTACATTCTCTTCATTTAAACTCAAGGGAACATAATCTCCGTATACCAGATGTAATGCATCTCCTTCTTGTGCGTTAAGAAAAATACCAAATTTAGTTTCTTGATGAACAACAGGTTCCAAACTCAGACATATTACTTTATCAGCTTTAAGTTTGTAGGCAGCAACAGTTGATAGAAATCCAGACCTTAAACCAAACTCTGGACTAACACCAAATTCAATCATTGTTTTTGGACTTATAAAATTATCATCTAAAAATCCTGCCATAAAATATTCAAGAAATGTAACAGTTGGGCTGCTAAGATATGAAGCAGGATATAAAATACCATCCCAAGCCATCAATGTTGCTTCTGAATACTTATAATCCGGGTCTTCAAGCCGGGGATCTATAAAACTTATAGGATTATCAACTGACTCAATTTCCTCTTCATTTTTAAATAGAATCTGACTTTTTCTATCTTTACTTGTTTCATACACATAATAATCATTATATTGTATTGGCATTTTTTCCCTTATTTTTCTAGTTGAACATCATCTCTGATACTCGATACCAAATTCCATCAATGGTATGTCCAGTTGCCACATCAATTTCAGTTGGCCAGATCTCATGAGAATCATGAAACTTTAATTCACAGCCAAGTTTTTCTGCTGCTTGTTCAAGCAAATAATCCTGTGAGTTTGGGTGCGTAATTAAAAATCTTCCATTAGCTCTCTTCGCAGCTTCTCCCATAATTTCGAAATAATTAAGTTTTTGAGTTTTGTGTTCTTCTCCTAAAACCCAATTGTATACATTTGATGTAGGGTCAGGATGATCAAGAGTTGCAACAATTAATTCATACTCACCAAAAAAGTTAAATGCACCTTTTCTAAACTCAATATCACATTGCTCTCCTATTTGCATAGCAAATGTCCCATCACCATTATTGCCGTGGAAAACACCATAGGATTCTCCTTCAATAAGAAAATTTGTGGCAGTTAAATCGAGTAAATTATAATCTCCACATGTCAGTGTAATCTCGGGAGCACCAATTATAAGAGCAGCAACCAAAGATAAAAATCCAGATCTATTTCCCACTGCAGGACCAAATCCCATTTCAAGAAAAGAATCAACTTTCTTAACATTCTCAACCAAATACTTGGCCATAACAAATTGCATAAAATCCACTGAATCATAACCATCAATTCGGGCATTTGTCCAATGAAGATTATCCCAGGCAACTGTGGCAATTGTAGTTGACTGAACTTCATCAATGATTTTTTGATTAATACAATCGGTTGGATCACTAACATGTAAATTTAATTCTGGACAATGTTGTCTGGTTAAATCTTTATCAGTATACACATAAATATGGTCTATAGTACCATCACTATTGAAATTATTGAAACTCATATATACCAAGAATAGAACGCCATATATAAGGTTTACTATTTTTGTTATTCATATGTAGTAACATTTATATACTGAAAATTAATCCCATCATATATGGGCCCGCAATCAATAGATGATCATAAAAGAAAAAGAATTCTCACTTTGAGTGATTTAAATGAGTGGTGGCATCCTGAATATAGAGTTCGTGCACATGGTCTAGCAAGTCCAATCAAAGTACCCATATCTGAGGATGAAATTAGAGCTATAAGTAATGCTAATCCTGGTCAGGAATGGGATTCTTGTGTTCGAATTAATGAAGCATTTGACCGAGTAAGGAGAGTATTTGAAGCCGCCACTGCAGTTGGATGGATGGAGTTACCTGAAAACACAGTTGAAGAATTTCACAATTATGCAGCTGAAAAACTAATCTTCTCAAGTGATAATCTTGATCGTGATCTTACAACAATTGATCAAATCTCATGGATGATTTATTCTGCAGTTTTAAGTAGAACAAACATACCTTCCTTTAATGATCTAACAAAAGAACCTGAACATATTCTATCTGAATTTGAAATGGGTGCTCTTGAAGAAAATGCAAGAATAATTAGACTTGGAAATGAGCATTCAAAATATCTTGCTAATGCTCAAATAAAACCAATAAATCACCCCCTTTTTCGCCAAGAAGTAGCATTAATACATGCTCAGTCAGAAGAAACTTCTATCTATGATTGTCCTGGAGCTCTTTTGTTTTACTGGTATGCAACTCACAATGAATTATTTTATTATCCTGAATACGAAATAAAACTAATAAAGCAAGCATGTTTAGAGGAAAAACTAACCTTGGAAGAAGAACAAAACATTGTTGTGCTCGGAGCATCATCTTTAGTTGGTGACAAAAACTCAGTCGGGGAAATGCTCAAAAAATCAAGAAAAGCTCATCTTTATCTTGTGGATCTAAGTGATGAGATGACTGACGAATTAGTAATAGAGAATAATGTAAAAGAGCTGTCAGATACATATGATGTTGAAATTGAATACACTATTCTTAAAGAAAATTTCTTAACACTTGATTTTGAAAAAAGTATACCAACACACAAGTTGTATCCTACAACAGTCTGCATACTAAAAAATACAGTAAGTGCGAAATTAAGACCTAAACTGACAAATGTGGTGTATCATCAATTAAAAACAGGAGACCATATAGTGGCTGGTGTATCTTTAACTATGGATAATACTTTGTATAATCATCGAGCAAACACAGCATTTGAAAATTTATCTCTAATGACACGTGGATATCCAATTTGGTTATTAAGCAGGCTGTCAAACTGCTATGCACCAAAAAAAGATTTAACATATTCTGCATTGGATGGATATCAGGAAGTAAAATTAGCCACCATATTTTCAGTTCTAAGAGACGATAAATTTGAAAATGATGTTTACATGGACTGCTTATGGGCAAGTCGTGATGTACTTCCTGGACTAGAAGTTGAGAAGTTAGTTCACCAAGAGAAATTATTGTTAGATGGATTTGAACCTGAAGATGCACGTGAAGTTGATATGTATGCTCTGGTAATAGCAACTAAAGACTAAGCGGTATAAAACTAGTCTTATAAACGTCTGTTATTAATGAGGCATTTCTTGTTTGAATTGAACAAAATTTTTCTTTTATATTAGTTAAAATTTGCTTCAATTCTCTATGGGACTTTACAATCAACTCAAATTCCAAATCAAATTCTCCAGGAGCAACTGTAATGTATAATACATTTGGGTGAACATTAAGATAACTCACCAATTTGTCAAAAATGGAGCAATCACTTAATGTAACAAAAATATGATAATAATTATAACCAAGCAGTCCATAATTAATTCTAGGTCTGTACTCTTGAATAACTTTTTCTTTTTCAAGTCTCTTAATCCTTTTCTTAATTGTAGCTACGTCCTTTTTTAGTTTGTATGAAATATCCAGTATGGACTTTCTACAATCAAGAGTGAGTTCCTTTAAAATATCAAAATCCAATCCATCAATCTTATTAATGGACTTAAATCCAACTGTATAGGCAAAAGAGTCATCAATAAAGCCATGAATTTTTTTATTCTTAAAAGCCCTATGAACAGTTGCAACACTCACATTTCTCTTATCAACTATCTTTGAAAATTTTTCATTAAAATCAGAAATCCATTCATGAAAAACATAGAAATCTTTAACCAGTACTGTACAAACAATATCAAACTTTCCCTCTTGTTCTCCAAGCCAACCAACATACTTATTATTTTTTAAATAATTAATAAGTTTGTCTTTTGTTACCTTATCATGCTGTTTTAAAGAAATCATGAATCTTATATGCATATACCCAAGAGTGGACAAATTAATAACAGGATAATACCCATCAATAATTCCTTTTCTCTGTAGTCTTTGAATTCTGTAATTAACAACCTCTCTTGAACACTTAACCTTCTTAGCAATAGTTGAAACTGGAGTTCTGCAATTCTTATCCAACTCATACAGTATCTTTTTATCAGTTTGGTCAAGTTTCATATGTATTTTTTAGTAAACTCTTACTTTTTTATAAATATTTCTATTTATTGTAAAAATTCTACTGAATAATTTAATAAATCTGTGGATATTCCCTTTTGAATAGTGATCAAAAAATGAATACTAAAGAATTTTTAACACATCAATTTTTTTATGGAAAAGACATCCAGAAATGGATAACAGTTTTTGAAGATCAGCCTTATAACAAAGTTCCTCTGATAAACCAAGCACTCCCTCTTGGAAGAGAAAGCTTTAGAGGTTATCCAATTGAATTCTTAACAAGAAAGGCTCATATGGAACAATTCAAAAAAATGAGTGCATGGGAAGTTGTAAAAGAAGTTGCAAAAAAATGCCCAACAATGAGTAGACTCCCATATGAAGTCAGGCGCATTGCAGGTTCTGTAAATGTCAGCATAACAGAAGAACATTATGGTATAGAAAAAGAGGCATTTATTGACTGCTTAACTAAAGCAGCAGATCATTTCACAAGAGATGCATCTCACCCAATTGATAGGCTAATTGCATCCCAAACAAGTGAACATGTAATGCCTAAAGGCTATCCTAATGTGGATGTGTATGTTGAAACATATATTCAAGGTTTCTCAGAGGACATCAATCTTTGGTGGAGTTTTATGTCTGAGAAAAACCGCTGGCTGAATGGAGTAAACACACCATATAAAGTAATGCAAACATTCTCAAAACATGATAACATCTTTGACAATGTCAGATACAATTTGTATGAGAGAGTAGAAAGAACTGGAGCGCTAGACTACTTGGAACCAGTTCTTGATGGTCGATTTCAATTGTTCATGCAAAAAGATAAGCCTGCAGCTTTTATCAGCTATATGTATAGAGATAATAGAACAATCATTGCATTTATTGATCCTGAAATTGAAGACATTAGTTACTGCAAAAGACTTCCTAGTTATCTAAAGCGCTACAAACACTTACAATCAATGAGTATTTTAGAGCATGATAAAGATCCTATTGTTCATGAAGTTCAAGAAAAACAAACCTAATTATTCCTCAAATAATCCTTTAATAACAATCCTGGATCCACCAGTAAAACTAGTAATCCACCACATTGCATTCCACAGAACCATATCTCCAAGATCTTGTTTTTTCTGGATTAATGTATCTGCATTTGCCTGATCATTATTCATATAAAAATTAGCTCTGCATTGTTCCTCTGCAGTTTCAATAACATAACCTAATCTCTCTCTGTATTCAGTCATAGCTTCAGGACTAGCTTCTTTTTGCACAGGTATCTGTGTAAGTAAACCAGAAATACTTTCTATATAATAATCACTCTGATAACCTAATTGGTCAGAATGTTCTACTGCAACCTGTAAGGCATCTGCTAACACCTTTCTTGCTTCTTTTGGTTCTGGATCAACTTCATAAGTCCAAAAAGGGAGAGTCCAAATTCTTTCAGTATGAACATCAAGTTGCTCATTTGCTTCACTTAATCTACCAATTAAAGATTTATTCTGTCCTGAGAAATTATTAATTCCAGCACACGTATCTCCACCTAATGTCTCAACAATGGGTGGAATATCCGATTTTGTATAATAAATACCATAATCTACAGCTTGTACAATAGCACCTACAGCCAAAACTCCTGCAATTCCTACATAACCATAAGCCAAAATTTTTAATATTCCTGTCATTTTTATGTAATTAACTGATAATTCATTCAAATTTAAATATTTAAACATATAATTAACCAGTATAATTGGAATTTTACCTATTATTTTCCTTTTTTTACGTAAGTCACATAATTATTATTAATAAAAAACCAATCTCACTGGACCACTGGACACTCAAGCATTAGGTTTTTAAACACAGTGAAATAAGCTACATATATGGATAATATCATAATTAAAGGAGCTAGAGAACACAATCTTCAAAACATAGACATAACTCTTCCAAGAGACAAATTCATAGTCATAACAGGTTTATCTGGAAGTGGAAAATCAACTCTAGCATTTGATACATTATATGCAGAAGGCCAAAGAAGATATGTTGAATCATTATCTGCTTATGCAAGACAGTTTCTTGGCTTAATGAACAAACCAGATGTTGACAGCATAGAAGGATTATCTCCAGCAATATCAATACAGCAAAAAACAACCAGCAAAAACCCAAGAAGTACAGTTGGAACAGTAACTGAAATCTATGATTACCTAAGACTTCTATATGCACGAATTGGAATCCCACATTGCCCAATTCACAAAATAAAAATTGAAGCACAATCTCCTGAAAAAATATCAAAAAGAATACAGGCAGAAATCAAAGGAGAGGTAACAATCCTTGCTCCAATCATACGTCAAAAAAAAGGCACATATGAAAAATTAATCTTAGATCTAAATCAACAAGGATACACTAGAGTAAGAATAAACAAAAAAATACAAAGAACAGACAAAAAAATCAATCTAGATAGATACAAAAAACACGATATAGAAATTGTAATTGATAGATTGGATTCAAAGGATAAATCCAGACTATCAGAAGCAATTGAAAATGCAATCTCTCACACAGAAGACATTGTAATAATCCTAGACAAAAACAACAAAGAACACTTATTTTCCTCAAAAATGGCTTGTCCAAAATGTGGCATGGCTTTTGAAGAACTAGAACCAAGAATGTTTTCATTTAACAGTCCATTTGGTGCCTGTCTAACTTGCAGTGGATTAGGAGTTCTAATGGATTTTGATCCAGACCTAATCATACCAGACAGATCAATATCAATAGCAGACGGAGCAATAGCTGTATACAGAAATGCAATTGATGGTTGGCGAGGTCAATACCTTGGTGCAGTTGCAAGACACTTTGGCTTTGATGTATTCACACCAATAAGTTTTCTTTCAGATGAAAATGTGAATATTCTTCTATATGGATCAAAAGAAAAAATCAAATTTAACATGACCATGAAAAATGGTGATGCTCAATGGTCACATAAAGGCTATTGGGAAGGATTAATACCTCAATCAGAAAGATTGTATCATCAAACAAAATCAGACTATAGAAGAAGAGAACTAAGCAAATTTATGAGAACAAAACAGTGTCCTGAATGTGAAGGTAAGAAACTGAAAAACAAAGTCTTGGCAGTCACAGTCTCAAATAAAACAATATCAGAAATCACTGACATGCCAATTAAAAACAGCATTAATTTCTTTAATAACCTAACACTTTCAGAAAAACAATCACAAATAGCAACACAAATCCTAAAAGAAATTAGAGAAAGATTAGAATTCTTGTCAAAAGTTGGACTTGAATATCTAACCTTATCAAGAAATGCAGGTTCCTTGTCTGGAGGCGAAGCTCAAAGAATAAGACTAGCAACTCAAATTGGGTCTAATTTAATGGGAGTAATGTACATACTTGATGAACCCTCCATTGGCCTACATCAAAGAGATAATCATAAACTAATAGACACACTCCACAGATTAAGAGACCTTGGCAACACACTGATTGTTGTGGAACATGACGAAGATACAATAAAAAGAGCAGATCATGTAATTGATCTTGGACCCGGTGCAGGGATCTTTGGTGGAAAAGTAATTGCACAGGGCACACCAAAACAAATTGAAAAAAATTCAAAATCTCTCACTGGTCAATACCTGGCTCAAAAACTGTTAATCCCTGTTCCTAACAAAAGAAAAAAATCAAATTCAACAATAACAATAGCAGGTTGTACTCATAACAACTTAAAAAATATTGAAGTAAAAATCCCAACCGGAATTCTAACACTAATCACTGGAGTTTCTGGTAGTGGAAAATCAACCTTAATCTATGAAATACTGTACAAAGGCATGATGAAAAAACTAAATAATTCAAGAATCATGCCTGGTAAACATAAATCAATAAAAAATGGCAATATTGACAAAGTAATTGTCATAGATCAGAGTCCAATTGGAAAAACTCCTAGAAGTAATCCTGCAACCTATACAAAAGTATTTGATCATATCCGAAATTTATTTGCATCGACAAGCGAAGCAAAAATAAGAGGTTATAAACCAGGAAGATTCTCATTTAATGTTATAGGTGGAAGATGCGAAGCTTGTAGTGGAGACGGTCTGATAAAAATTGAAATGAATTTTCTGCCTGATGTATATGTGGAATGTGAAGAATGCAAAAGCAAACGCTACAATGAAGAAACCTTGGAAGTTAAATTCAAAAATCATTCAATCTCAGATATTCTAAACATGTCAATTGATGAAGCAATAAAAGTATTTGAAAACATTCCCCCAATTAAGAGAAAACTTGACACACTTGTAAGTGTAGGTTTGGGATACATAAAACTAGGTCAGAGTTCAACCACACTTTCAGGAGGCGAAGCTCAGAGAATCAAACTAACAAGAGAACTCTCAAAAAATGCAACAGGAAACACATTATACTTGCTTGATGAACCAACAACTGGTCTGCATTTTCATGATGTAAGCAAACTAATCAAAGTACTTAATGATCTGGTAGAAAAAGGTAATTCAGTTGTTGTAATCGAACATAACTTAGATGTAATCAAATCAGCAGATCATATAATTGATCTTGGACCTGAAGGTGGAGATGAAGGAGGGACAATAGTAGCACAGGGAACACCTGAACAGGTTGCAGATAGCAAAATATCTTATACTGGGCAATTCTTAAAACCTTTGTTAAAATGATCTATACTCAAAATCTTCCATCTAAGCCAGGATGTTATTTATTCAAAGATTCTTCCAATAAAATATTATATGTAGGGAAAGCAAAAGACCTAAAAAAAAGAGTCAAAAGCTATTATAACAGGACAGTTGATAAAAAAACTGAACTCTTAATTAAAAAAGCAGAAAATATTGATTTTATTGTAACTGACACAGAAGTTGAATCATTAATCCTTGAAAACACTTTAATTAAGAAACATAAACCAAAGTACAACATCAATCTAAAAGACTCAAAAAAATATGCTTACATTAAACTTACAAATGAGCAATTCCCAAAGTTAGTTGTAGCAAGAAAAAGAACAGATGATTCAAAATATTTTGGTCCATTTGTATCTGCTGTGAATAGGGATTATGTACTAGAAGTACTCAAAAGAACCTTTAAAATAAGAACCTGCAAACGTCTCCCAAAAAAAGCATGCTTAAGATATCATATTGGACTATGTGATGCGCCATGTGTTGGAAACATCACTGAACATGATTACAATGAACAAATAGATTCAGCTATCAGTGTTCTTAAAGGCCATACCAAGGAACTAATAACCTATCTTAAAAAACAAATGCAAATAAATTCTACAAACAAAAACTATGAAAAAGCAAAAACATATCGAGATCAAATAGTATCAATAGAGTCTTTGCAAGAAAAACAAATAATGGATAGAAACAAAAAGTATGACGAAGACATAATTAATTACATAATCAAAGACTCAAGGATCTATTTAATTGTTTTCAGCATTCATAGAGGAATTTTGGAAAACAAAAATGAATTTGAATTTGATCATAACCCTGACTTTTTTGAAGAATTCATAATACAATATTATTCCATTAATCCCATTCCAAAGGAATTGGTTCTTCCTCAAACTATATCCTCACCATTAATAGACTATTTGTCAGAAAAGAAAAAAAGTAAAGTTCATTTAACAGTCCCAAAAAAAGGTGAGAAAAAAAAGCTACTTGAACTTGTACAAAAAAACATTGAAATATCTTTTTTTGGTAATCTATTGGCACTTGCAGAACTGCAAAAAGTACTTGGATTGCAAGAAACACCAAAAGTAATAGAATGCTTTGACATATCTCACACAGCAGGAACGCACATTGTTGGTTCAATGGTTCAATTTAGAAATGGAAAACCAGACAAAACCAATTATAGACGATTTAAAATAAAAACAATAACAGAATCAGATGATGCTGGGTGCATAGCTGAAGTTGTGAAAAGAAGATACTCTAGACTCATAAATGAGAAACAGCCACTTCCAGATTTGGTAGTAATTGACGGTGGAAAACCTCAGTTGAATGCTAGCTTGAGAGTAATGACTGAAATTGGAGTCAGAATACCAATAATTGCTCTGGCCAAAAAACTAGAAGAAATATATTTTCCAGGAAACCCACATCCATTAAAACTAGCAAGAAATAATAAGGCACTGCAATTACTCCAAAGATTAAGGGATGAAGCACACAGATTTGCAATCACATATCACAAGTTACTTAGAAAAAAACAAATAAGAAATGAAAATGGAATTTAAACTAAATTCAGAATTCAAACCAAAGGGGTCCCAGCCAGAGGCAATAAAAAAGCTAGTCCAGGGAATAAAAAATAAAAAACTAGCTCAAACATTACTAGGAGTAACTGGCTCTGGGAAAACATTCACAATTGCAAATCTAATTGAAAAAACACAAAAACCAACTCTGGTTATAGCACACAACAAAACCCTAGCAGCTCAATTATACAATGAATTTAAAGAATTCTTCCCAAACAACAGAGTTGAGTACTTTGTGTCATACTATGATTATTATCAACCGGAATCTTATCTTCCAGCAAAAGACATGTACATAGAAAAAGATGCTCAAATCAATCCCAAGATAGAACAAATGAGACTATCAGCAACAACATCCCTACTAAAAAGAAAAGATGTGATAATTGTTGCATCTGTATCCTGCATATACAGTGTTGGTAATCCTAAAGACTATAAAGAAATAGGATTTGAGCTAAGCAAAGGATTATCAATAAACAGAAATGAGATCCTAAAAAGACTTGTAACAATACAATATGAAAGAAATGACATAGAACTTTTTCCTGGAAAATTCAGAGTAAAAGGAGATACAATCGATGTTATCCCAGGTTATCTAAACAACATAATCCGAGTTGAGATGTTTGGCAACAAAGTTGAAAAAATAACTGAACTAGATAAGGTCACACATGAACCAGTTGAAGAATATGATAAATTATACATATTCCCAGCAAAGCATTTTGTAATACCACAGGAAAAAATAATTGAAGCCACAAAATCAATTGGCTTAGAACTTGACAAAACTTTACCAAATCTTGAAATGATGGAAGCCCATCGTCTAAAAAAGAGGACATTATATGACATTGACATGCTCCATGAAACTGGTTTTTGTAAAGGAGTAGAAAACTACAGTAGACACTTTGATGGAAGATCTCCAGGACAAAGACCATATTGTTTATTAGACTATTTTCCAAAAGATTTTATGATTGTAATTGATGAAAGCCATCAAACTCTTCCTCAAGTCAGAGCAATGTACAAAGGAGATTTATCAAGAAAACAAAATCTGATTGAATATGGTTTCAGACTTCCATCAGCACTTGATAACAGACCATTAAAATTTGAAGAATTTGAGCAACTTATGAAAAAACAATCAACAATATTTGTATCTGCAACTCCCGGACCTTACGAACATGAAAACTCAAAACAAATAGTGGAGCAAATAATCCGGCCAACTGGTTTAGTAGACCCACAAGTATTTGTCAGACCAATTAAAGGTCAAATTCAAGATCTAAAAAAGGAAATTCAAGCAACTATCAAAAGAGGGGAAAGAGTTCTTGTTACCACACTGACCAAAAAACTTGCAGAAGAACTTGCAGATTATTTTGCAGAACAAAAAATCAAAACAAGATACCTTCACTCAGAAATTGATACTATAGAAAGAACAGAAATAATCAGAGAACTAAGACTAGGAGTGTTTGATGTATTAGTTGGAATAAACCTATTAAGAGAAGGCCTTGACATACCCGAAGTTGGTTTTATTGGAATCTTAGATGCAGACAAAGAAGGCTTCTTACGAGATGCAAGATCATTAATCCAGATAATTGGAAGAGCAGCAAGAAACGTGAATTCAACTGTTGTTTTGTATGCAGACAAAATGACAGACTCAATGAAATCCGCGATTGGTGAAACTAACAGAAGAAGAGAACTCCAGGTTGAATACAATAAAAAGCATAACATTATTCCAAAAACAATAATAAAACCTGTAAAAGAAAAAACAATAGAAATCCAAGACATCAAACACATTCCTAAAGCAGACATTCCAAACCTTATAATTGAACTAGAAGCTGATATGAAAGAAGCTGCAGATGTTTTGGATTTTGAAAGGGCAATATTTCTAAGGAATAAGGTAAATAAGTTAAAGAAAAGAATAAAAAATTAGTTTTCTAACATTTCGATCTCAATATTCAACCCTTCTGGAATCGGAACTCTCATGACAAGTCTTAATGCTCTTTCATCCACTCCAAGATCTATTAATCTTTTATGAATACGCATCTCAAACCTATCAAAAGTAGCTGTTCCATCTCCAGATGGACCCTTTCGGGTGGTGACTTTGAGCTTTTTTGTGGGTAGAGGAATTGGTCCTCTCATATCTACTCCTGTCTTCTCTGCTATCTCTCGGATCTGATCACAGGTCTCATTGACCTTGTCAATATCCGTACTCGCTATTTTTATTCTTGCTTTTTGCATTTTACCCACATGTGTAAGCTCAGCTCACCATGCTAAATATAAAAATTTAATTCTTTTTTGTCAGACTGATACACATTCCAGCTGCAACAGTTGTACCAGAATCTCTGATAGCAAATCTCGCCATTTGTGGAATTTCTTTTTGTGTTTCAAGCACTACTGGTTGAACTGGCTTAATCTTGACAATTGCAGCATCTCCATTCTTAATAAAGTCTGGATTCTCTTGAAGAGTTTCACCTGTTTTTGGGTCCATCTTCTTTTCAATTGCTGTAATTTGACAAGCCACCTGAGCTGTATGAATATGGAACACTGGTGTGTAACCAACAGTCACAACAGTTGGATGGTTAAGCACAATAATCTGCGCTGTAAATTCAGTTACAACAGAAGGTTGATCTTCTTCTGGTCCAATAACATCTCCTCTTGCAACATCTTTTTTACCAAAACCTCGAATATTAAAGCCAATATTGTCTCCAGGAATAGCTTCTTGGAATTGCTCATGGTGCATTTCAATACTTTTACATTCACCAACAATACCTTTTCCTTCTCTACCCGGTACAGCTATCACTTTTTGACCAACCTTCATTGTTCCTGTTTCAACTCTTCCAACACAAACAACTCCAATTCCTTTGATATTGTAAATATCTTGGATAGGTAGTCTTAATGGTAAGTTAGTTGGTTTATCAGGAACTTTTAAGTTGTCAACAGCTTCAAATAGAGTAGGACCTTTGTACCAGTCCATATTCTCGCTCTTATTGAAAACATTATCTCCTTTTAATCCTGAAGTTGGAACAAATGGAACCTCCTCAGGTTTATAACCAACAGTTTTTAATAAATCTTCAGTTGCCTTTTTAACAGCATCAAACTTTGCTTGGTCAAATTTGACAACATCCATTTTGTTAACAATAACTATTAACTGGTTTACACCAAGAGTTCTTGCTAAGAAAACATGTTCTTTAGTTTGAGCCATGACTCCGTCATTAGCTGCAACAACCAAAACACCTGCATCTGCTTGTGCAGCGCCTGTAATCATGTTTTTGACAAAATCTCTGTGTCCAGGTGCGTCAATAATTGTGAAACTGAATTTTGGTGTTTCAAACTTCTTATGAGCCAAATCAATTGTAACTCCTCTTTCTCTTTCTTCTTTAAGCTTATCCATCACATAGGCAAACTCAAAACCTGGCTTACCAAGCTCTTTTGCCAAATCAGTCAACTTTCTCATGGTTTGTTCATCAATATTCTTTGAGTCAAATAACAATCTACCCAAAGTTGTGGATTTACCATGATCTACATGTCCTATAAACACAAGGTTCATATGTTCTTTCTTACTTGCCATTTTTTAACCCCACCTCATTAATATAATCATTTAGTGAATGGGAGGTGTAGACCTATATTTATAAATATTTCGCTAATATAAATATTAAACGAGCAATTGCAGCTCATCCCTAGAAAAATTCAAAAAATCAGATATTTTAGTTTTTATTTAACTTTCTGCACAGGAACCAGAGTCTCATTATATATATTCAGAAAAACCGGATTAACCTTAACATAATATATGGGCTCATCAGCTTTATGCATGAAATCAGCTAAACCAGCGCTTGTATTCAATCCCAAATCATATCTCTCATTTAAGTTCTCCCTGTACCACTCTAATTCCAATAAATCTCGATATATAACCACTAGATCCTCTCTTTTTTGCTCACAAACCTGATAATACCAAACCACAAAACACTGGTCATCATACTCACATATCAAAGTGACATTTTCAGGTAACTGAAATATATACTCTGCAAAAAGCTCAGTTTGGTAAAAACCACTTCGATCCAGATCCTGTGGATATAATAAATGATAAACAAGTGGTGTGTTTTTATCATCATTTAAAATAAGATCATAGCTATCCACCTGCACAACCTGGGGATAAATAAAAAGAATTTTAATCAGAATCAAACCAGCAATAACAACAACAGCACCTTTCACATCCCTTAGGTGTTTTATCAGCATCAAAACTCCAAAAGCAATCAGAACTGCAAAAACAAAATAGCTTGGTAGAAAATGCACAACCAGATCATAGGTATAATAATTAACAAATTGAATCACATTAACAAACATAATCATACTAAACAATAAAAGTATTTTTTTATCAGTGTTCCAAAGATAATAGATCCCAATAAGACTCAGACCTAGCAGCAAAGGGAATTGTCTTAATAAAAACACAAAGAACAACCTAAACTGATGGCCAACTTGAGATCCTGGCAAAGAATAAAACCTCCAATGATTATCCTTATCACTAATCAAATCAATAAAATTCCCAAAAGTTTCAGGGTTCCCCCAATCTATTGCTGGATCAAACGCAGAA
Source organism: uncultured Methanosarcinales archaeon (assembly GCA_964419615.1). GTDB lineage: Archaea > Nanobdellota > Nanobdellia > Woesearchaeales > JAGVZT01 > JAANXH01. Next base: position 18,609 of record CAYQPU010000010.1, read on the forward strand.
GCTATTGGCAAATACAAATATAAGCTAAATGGAATCATAAACAACAAAAACATTGTTGCAACCAGCTTTAAATTAACCTTGCGATTCCACAAAATAAAAACAATAAATGCTGGAGCTAAATTAATATTTGAAAGATGGTGTGAAACAGCAAAACCATAAATTAAGCAAAACAAAAACAAATTTTTTTTGCCCTTTGTTTTACTCCACCTGATAATCCAATAAATGGACAAACTCATTAAAAAAACACTTAAAGTATAAACCTCAGTAATAGTAGCTTGACTCCAAAAAGTATATGATGTCCCAAACAAAACAGCAGCAAGTAAACTGATTTTTTCATCAGCAAATTCCTTTACAATCAAATAAACAACAGAAACAGCCAAAGCTCCAAAAAAAGCTGACATCAAGTTAATTCTTACTGCGATACTCCCTATTGGAATTAATGTAAATAATTTACCAATCAAGATATATAAAGGATAGCCTGGCCACTGAGCAACACCAGTTGAGCAAATCGCAGCAGTAAGTTCACCAGAATCTCCCCAAAAAACTGATGGAGATAAAGTTCTTAAGTAAAGTAAGAAAAACACAATAAAGATTCCAACTGGGAAAATGAACCAAGGGATTTTTTTTGGCACAAATTTAGTAAATTGCTTTTTAATCCTTTTTTTAAAGTTCATAACATTAATTTGGCAATAGGGTTATATAATTATTTCTAAGAATTATCTTTTCTTATAACCAAATCTTTGGTCATAGTCTTTGTGATTTAGAATGTCTAAGATAAAACAAATTATTTCTATTTGATCTCCTTTTATAGTGTATAGCATTCTCCAGTACCCCATGAGTTCAACTCTCCATAAATTCTGAACATTGTATGCAGAAGGAATGAACCTTTTCTTAATATTATCCCCGTAGAAAGGATTTGCTTTAATCATCTGCACTTTTTGTTTAATGGATCTGAGTAATTGCATCTCCTTTGTATTTTGTTTGTCTTCTGCTGTCTGTTTCCCAACAAGACGGTTTAGAGCCTTATATTCTTTGTCAGCTTCATCCAGTAAGATGACTCTAACTGGTCTTTTCATAACTCAGTCCCTCTTTTAATCAGCTGATCTAACTCTTTTCTTTCAGTAAACACCCATAGAACTCCTTTTGTTCCAATCATAATTTTTCCACTCAGTTGTAGATAGTCCAATATGTGAATTAGTGTTTGGTGCATAACCTTTTTTGGTAGTCTTCTCTTTAATTCAGCTAGTGTTATAATTTCTCCTGCATACCTTAGGGTATCCTCAACCATAAGGACAGTGTTTAAAGTAGGAGAATGTGCTAGTTTTTTTTTCCTAAGTATCTGTTTCATCTTAACTAAGTTATGTCATTTTAATATAAGTTTATATCAATAATATATATTTATATATAAATATTTTGGTTTTTTTAAATCTTTTCTGAATAAAACCAGGAGCCATTATTGTAAAACATAGTAAAAACAGTTCCAAATTCAGTTCCAGCTTTAAGTACTCTCCTGTATGAACTATCCTTATCCAGCCAATCAGGCTTGAATCTAAATCCCATTTTCTCAAGATCACTTTGATATTCTTCAATCACATCATCATTTGCTAGCAGTAATAGTCTATCTTGTAATTCAATATCTTGGTCCAAATCTCCAACAACAGCTTTAATATCAGAAATGGTTGCATCATTATGTAATCCTAGAACAACATAGTTTTCAGAAGGACCATATCTTTGTAGCATTGGTCTTACAAAAGAATCATATTCTTTCAGCGCACCTCGTAAATCTTGGTGGTACACTATCCAAAACATACCACTTGAAATTATTTTTAATTCTGTAAAACTTTCTGTTGCTCTTTTGATCTCGGATGCAATTAGTTGTATCCCATGATCATTATTGATTTGCATCTAAAAAGGTAATAAATCTCACTATAATAAGCTTATGAATTCAAAACAATCTCATCATACCCTAACCTTGGCCGAGCTTTTGGTTCTTCATTAGCATAACCTAATGTGATCACATATGGAACTTTGTAATGTTCAGGTATGCCAAGAGTTTGTTTAATCTCTTCTTTTTTAATCCATCCAACATAACAGGTTCCAAGACCTAATTCTTCAGCTCTAAGTACCATATGTTCAGAAGCAATAGCCAAATCTCTTATTGCCCTTAAAACATTCTCATCATCCCAGCCTTTAACATGCTTTTTTTGATAAACACTTGGATTAGCACAACAAACAATAAGAACTGGGGCTTGATAAACCCAATCCTGCATAATAATCTCATCTTTTTTTAGCAGTTCCTTTTCGTCTTCTCCTGCAATCACAAACCTCCAAGGTTGAGCATTATTCCCAGATGGAGCAAGCCTTGCAGCTTCAATAACCATATTAACCAATTCATCTGACACCTCATCAGACTTGTACTTTCTAATGCTTCTTCGTTGTTCAATCGCTTGTTTGACATCCATAAAAACAACAATGAATTGAGAATTTAAATAAATTGTGATATTAATTTACTTATTTTGTTTTGAAAATAATTATATACATCTGGTATTTTTCATTTAATATGTCAAAAACATCAATAATAATCCCAACATACAACGAAGCTGAAAATATAAAAATATTAATTCCAAAAATAAAACAATTAACAAGAAAATTAAACATTGAAATCATAGTTGTTGATGATAATTCTCCAGATGGAACTTATAAAGTAGCAAAAAAACTGGCAACAAAAGCAATTCTCAGAACAAAGCGCGGCTTGGCAACAGCAGTAATTGAAGGATTCAGACATGCTTCCGGAAACATAATAATTGTAATGGATGCTGATCTAAGTCATCCTCCAGAATTAATTCCCAAATTAATCAAGGCAATGGACAACCACCTCCTAGCAATAGCCACAAGAAAACAAACAAAAAACTGGCCATTAAAAAGAAAAATAACATCTACAATTGCAACTAGTTTAGCAAGACCCTTAACAAAAGCAAAAGATCCAATGTCCGGATTTTTTGCATTAAAAAAATCAGCAATTCCAAAAAACCTAAAACCTTTAGGATACAAAATTTTGTTAGAACTAATTGTTAGATCAAACATAAAAAACTATGTAGAGATTCCATTTATATTCAAAGATAGAGAGCTTGGTAAAAGTAAATTAACAATAAAAACAAACTTGAGATACTTACAGCACCTTCAAAAACTTTACCTATACAAACTCAAAATAAATATCCTGAATCTGTAGCAGCATCCTTGGCAAATTGTAATTTTTGTTTACTATTTGAATAAATAGTATAAAGTGGTTCGTCTTTCTTAACCCAACTTCCTTTGTGTTTGTGAATGTAAATACCTGCGCCCTTATCAACAGGAGCACCAGCAACTCTAGCAACTTTTGCAATTATTTTGTTATCAATATGCTTAACTTTGCCACCAATCTTAGAATTTACATTACACTTAAACTTTCCAAGTTTGATCTCATAATTCTTCTTTCCACCTTGTGCCTTAATAATCTCGTTCATTGCCCTTAATGCCATTCCAGAATTAAGTGTGAATTCTGCTAATCTTTTTCCATGACCATGAAATGCTCTTCCAACTAACTCAAAAATAACTCCAGCTAATTCTAAAGATTTCTCTCTTAAATCACAAGGACCCCTATGATCTCCCTCTAAAACCCACATAACATCTCTGGCCTCAAGACAAGGACCTATTCCATTACCTATGGGGTGAGTACCATCAGTCAATAAAACTTTAATTTCCATTCCAAGCTTTGTTCCAATCTCCTCAAACAATTTCTTATACTTAATAGCCTCAATTTTATCCTCAATCTTGGCACCTTTACCATATGGAATATCAATTAATACATGAGTTGCTCCAACAGCATGCTTTTTTGCAAGTACACTGGCCAAAACCATACCAACAGGATCCAAACTTAATGGATGCCTTAGCCTGATTAATTTATCATCCGCTGCTGCAAGATTATAAGCTCCACCCCAGATAATACAAGCATTAGTTTTCTCAACAACTTTTTTCATCTTTTCAACAGGAAGTGAAACTTGGGTAAGAACTTCCATTGTATCAGCAGTCCCAGCAGGACTTGTTATTGATCTTGAAGAAGTCTTTGGTACAGTAAGTCCCGCAGCAGCAAGAATAGGCACAACAACCATTGTTGTTCTATTACCTGGAACACCTCCAATACAATGCTTATCCACAATCTGCTCTCTTTTGATATTAAACTGTTCACCATTTTCAACCATGGCTCTTGTCAAATCTATTGTTTCCTTAATACTAAGCCCATGATTATAACAGCCGGCAACAAAATATGTCATTTCTGTTCTGCTTAATCTATTCCCGACAATATCCTTTACTATCTCATTAATCTCATATTTTGAAATTTCAATTCCATCTAATTTTTTCTTAATATAACCCACTGAGAGAGGTATTTTTTCAAATTCCAGATTAACATAATCACGATCCTTAACATTTAGTGCAGTAAGCACCTCCTCCATTAAACCAATATTCCCTAAAGGGATAAACTTTTTAGATTCAGATATATCTATTATGACAATTACTTCTCTTTTGTATCTTCTAAGCTTAACTCTATCTTCATAATTTAGGTCAAGTTCTTTAGCATCATCTTCATTTAATATGGCAACTAAAGTATCTCCTGTTGAAATATCAACATCCTTAACCCGTAATCTCATCTTTATCTGCCTCGTAGATATCAATCATTGTCATTGTTAGAGCAAGAATCAGAGGACCAACAAATATTCCAACTAATCCAAACATAACTAAGCCACCAAGTAAACCAAGTAAGATAACAGCAGGATTGACTTGAGCTCTATCTCCCATAATTTTTGGCTTAACAAAATTATCAATCAAACTAATTACAAAAATTCCGTATAACAGTAAACCAATTCCATTAAATAAAATTGGATTACTCCCAGTTGCAACACCATCTGCAATTTTTAATAATGCAATCGGTAACCATATTATTGGTGTGCCAATAAATGGTATTAAAGCTGCAAATGTCATGGCTGCTCCTAAAATAAGAGGATTAGTAACATTAAAAATATACAGGCCTATCACTCCCACAATCCCCTGAGCTAATCCCGCAATAACGTGACCATACATGACTGCGCTTGTAACATTTTTTAACCTTTTGAGAATCTTTTTTTTATGCTTTTTTTTCAATGGTAAAACCTTCTCAAATCTTTTGAAAATCCCCTTACCCTCTCTTAAAATATAGAATAAAACAAAACTCATTAAAAACAAATTTAGTAAGAATCTTGGAACAGCTGCAACAATGTCCGGAGTACTCCTCCATAATAAACCTTCAAAATAATCTATTGCCTCATTACGCTGGTAAACAAAATCTTCTCTGCTGGATAAATCTTTGTAGTACTCATTAATCGTGCACAATGGATTTTGAGTATTACAAATGTCCTCTCCTAATAAATCTCCGCTAGTCACCCTTTGCTTAGTTAACACATAAGCAACTTTGGCCTGGTAACTAACTTGTTGAAATAAGAAAACAACAGGAGTAAAAATAACAATGAAAATAATAACCGTTGTTATTAGCGCACAAATATTTTTTCTCTTTAACCAACGAAGTAACCAATTATAAACTGGATAAAAAACAAGCGCACCCACAATACCCGCAATTATTGGAGTAAGAAATGGTTTGATAATTAAGAAAGATAAAACAATACAGCCTAAGAACAACCCAATAAAAACATAACTTGATTTATCTTTTTTCATATCCTCACACCCGATAATCCTAAAAAGTCTGTGTTGATTTTAATTTGCGACAACACTTGCCCAAATGATTCAAAAACACTCTTTTTTCTTTTGTATTCAACAAAATTTACTTCTTCAATTTCCAATTCCTTAGAAAGGTAAACTTCAACTTCATCTTTGCCTCCGAGCTCATCAACAAGACCAAGCTCCAAAGCTTCAGTTCCAATAAAAAACATTCCTGTGGCAACCTCTCTAACATACTCCTCAGAAAGATCCCTGTTTACAGCAACTTCCCTAATAAAAATATCATGAATAACATCAACTTTTTCTTGCATTAAGTCTAATTCTTCCTGTGTGGTCTCCCTCATAGGGATACCTGCATCCTTATACTCTCCACCAACCAATCTTGTGTAAGTAATGTTGTGCTTTTCAAGCAATCCGGGAAACTCGATGTATGATGAAATAACACCAATACTCCCAGTTATAGACATTCTATTTGCAATAATATGATCCGTACAGGAAGCGACCCAATAACCACCACTGGCACCAGCTTCTCTTATCCAAGCAACTGTTGTCTTATTAGTTTTCTTAATTGCACTTCCAATCTCATCTGAAGCAACAGCACTCCCTCCACCACTATTAATTTCAAAAACAATAGCTTTTATGCTAGTATCTTCATCAGCTATTTCAATATACTCAATAATCTCTTTTGAAGATGTGCCATCAAAAAACATCTCTGCATCTTGAGTTGTGATCAACCCTCTAATTGGAATAACAGCAACTTTATTACCATAATCTCCAACAGCTATTAAGATGCCTAAACCTAAAACAAAACATACAAACATAAAACCTGCAAAACCTGCTATAATCCAAGAAAGCTTAATCTCTTTCATTTCACCCCTCTAAAGTTTTTAAAAAGATATAATTTATAAATCTTTTTATTTAATATTTAATAATGCTTTATATAGTATCAACACCAATCGGTAATCTAAAAGATATAACCTTTAGGGCTATTGATATCCTTAAACAAGTCGAATTAATAGCAGCAGAGGATACAAGACAAACATCAAAACTTTTAAAGCACTATGACATTGAAACAAAACAAACAAGCTATAATGATCAAAACAAAAAATCAAAAACAAAATTAATTATTGATCTAATTAAAAAAGGAAAACAAGTAGCATTAGTATCTGACTCTGGAACACCACTAATCTCTGATCCAGGATTTTATCTTGTAAGAGAAGCATTAAAAGAAGAAATCAAAATAATTCCAATACCTGGACCAAGCTCACCGCTTGCAGCTTTGGTTGGATCTGGTTTGCCATGTCACAACTTCACATTTTTAGGATTTGTTCCCAAAAAAGGAAAAAAGAATTTCTTTGAGAAAATAAAACAATACGATCATTCAGTTATTCTATTTGAATCTCCTTACAGAATTAAGAAAACATTGACAGTAATGAGTGAAATGATTCCAGAATGTGATGTGGTTTTAGCAAGAGAACTCACTAAAAAGTTTGAAGAGTTTATCAGAGGAAAACCTAAGGAAATTCTAGAAAAAGTTGATAACTTAAAAGGAGAAATTGTGCTTATTGTTCATCCTTAAACTCAACTTCTCCATCAAAATAAACACCTTCTTTTAGTTTAACAGGACGCCAGTTATCAATAACAGCTTTTGCATCAAGCCACTCAGCTAACTCTTTAGGATTACCAATAGTTGCGCTAAGACCAACAAACTGTACATTCTTCAAACTCTCTTTTAACATTGTTATTAAAATTTCTAAGGTTGGACCTCTTGAAGGATCATTTAATAAATGAATCTCGTCTACAATCACAGTAGCAATTTCATTAATCCATGGTGCATGATGTCTTGTCAAAGAATCAAGCTTTTCACTAGTTGTAATAATCAAATCATAATCAGCTAAATAGGAATCTGATGAATCCATATCTCCTGATGAAAACGCAACCTTGCAAATCTTTTCATACCTTTTCTTAAAATCCCTCTGCTTTTCAGAACCAAGAGCTCGCAAGGGAACAATATAAACAGCTTTACCTTTCCTCTCTAAGATTCTTTTGAGCATAACAAGCTCAGCAATAAGTGTTTTACCAGACGCAGTTGGAGTACAAACAATAAGATTCTTACCTTCTAATAAACCAGCTTTAATAGCTTTTTCTTGTGCTGGTCTGAGTTCTTTTATATCCTCACTCAAAATACCAAACAGCTTCTCTGGAATGTTTTTTTTAATATCTGTTAAGTTCATTTAATTGAGAATGATTTTGATCCTTATAAAGATATTGTGATATTGGAAAAGTTATCTGTGTGGATTATGGAGTGGTTACATTCATAAAATTTATATACTTTACATATTCTCTAGGAATTATGAAATCAAGTGTAAATTCAGTGGTTGCAATAGATAAAATGACAGCTGCCGAGATGTCAACAATTTTAGCTACACTACCTGAACCAAGAATTGCATACTTTTCTCTTATGGGAATAGGTATTGATCATAGCAGTGTTGAAGCTCAAATAGATAAACATTTTGCTGCTCTTGGAAATGATTATCACGTAAGGAATGAGATTCCAATTGTATGGGACAACCCATCTACAGAAAAACTACTTGAAGTTTACAAAAATGGGCATGTAACTCTTGAATCTGGAAGAAAGTTGAGATTGGATTTTGACAGAGTTGAATGGCATTTTAATCAGATGGATAAAATTGAAGTGAATGGATATGGGGTAAAAGCAATTTTTTACGGTGTTGAACCAATAGACACTGCAAAGCTTCAAGATGCTGTTATTAAAACAAGAGTGGGTCTTGAATTAAAAGTAAATCCTTAGATATTATTCTTTGAATTTTCTTCAGTGGTAAATACCACTCTAAAATAGTCAACCGTAAGAACCTTTATATATCAAATTCAATTCCCCCATATAATGATTCCAGAAAACTATGTAGCTGTTTTTGCAGACAGAAATAAGATCGTATCAATTGATATTGCTGCAAGAGAAAGAAAAACAATAATTGAAAGAGATGGAGAAATAACAGCACTACATTATTCAACAACTCTTGAATCTTTAGTAGATTGTTCTCAGGAAGTTATAATTAAACACAAAGGGGGAGATGTTTATTATATTAAAAACCACAAAGGAGAGCCTATTGGTCAAATACAGGTTGCAGTTGATATGGCATCAACTGACGACATTGTGCAAAAAAATGGTGAGACATTTTCATTTGTTGATTTTGCAGGAAGACTGCTCGGTTTAAGGTATCTACCGATTGAATTGCATCATAGACCTTATAGAGCGGGTATAACAAATAGACCACCTACAATAGATGATGCAGAAATGGAAATTTATGATGTAATGACTGACCAACCTTTGATGGGTGTACTTAGTGTGAGAGAACAACTCCATGGTGCAGACTTAGTATCACTTGGGAATACTCTTTTTGTTGGTGCACAAAATGTAATGGCAGCTCAGCTAATCATTCCAGAGGAAGCCAAAAGTAAACATGTATTGCCAGAAGTCAATTTAAAACAAACTGAGAAAACCAATGCAATAATTGTTCATAATGAAGCTCATTTTAACTCTTTTCAATTAGAATTATCTGTTGATGCTGCTAGGCATTATTTGACTAGTAATGAGAAAAATGCTGTTGCACTATCTTATTCAAATGAAATAATGCATCCGTTTGGACCAGTTGTATTAGACCTTGTCAATAATGGAGTTATGGGTTTTATTCCAGATAAGTTTTTTCCAGGTAATGATCAAAAAACTAAGCTTGTTGGCAATGCAGCAATGGTTGAGAATGGTCTATTTTACATTGAAGTGGATCCAGGTGCAGAACATTATTCAAATCTAGTTTATGTTCATCTTCCAGAGGAGACATTTGAATCACCATGGTCTGAGTTAGAAGCCACCACAGTCGCATATGACTTGTTCCCATGTCCAACTCGTTTGAATTTTCATTTCCCGATAGTTATGCTAACTCAAAAACAATATGCAGAACTTGGGTTTGATTAATAATATCTAGTAGAGTTATTTTCTTGAAAGTGATATTATGATACTTGAATATATACATATCTCTTGGTTAATCACCACCTTTAAATGGTAAAAATTGATAACATTTAAATACTTCTAAGAATTACACAATATATATGGCAAGGGTACTTTTGATAGGTGCTGACGAAAAAACGGATGTTTTTGAGGAAGTATATGGATTGTTAGAAAAATTTGATCCTGAAGCAATTGCTCTGGAAGTTTGTCTAATGATTAGAAATATTGGAGAACGTTTCAATTTCCAGATGGGAAGTCGAAGAAAATTATTTGGTTTGCTCGGTGGAGAATATACAGTTAATGTAGAAGTTGAAACCCATCCCCAAATAATGCATCCTGGTACTTGGTGGTGCATTTACGGAGAACAAAGTACTTATACTCCATTTTCTGAATATTCTGCTGGAATTGCCTATGCGATAACTAAAGGAAAACCATTTTATTTTATTGACTGGTCTAAAAAATTTCCTGATATGTTTTTTCAATTCTACAACGGAAAAATGTTAAGTTTTAGTGTAATGGATGATCTTACATACTTGGAATATCCTGATGAATTTTGGCTTAATGTAAGAAAAGAACCAAATATTCCCCAAGGATGTGTTGGAGCAAGAAATCTATTTCAAAGCCAGATAATAAATCAATTATTAGGTGAAGAAGGTTATTTGAGAGAACCTAGACATTCTTCAATTGCACAAATTGGAGGAAATGGACATTTTTATGCGGGAAATGTAAGGAAAAATGGAGTTTCGTATAATCTAACTCCTGGACTGGAATTACCCAACCTGATCAAAGCAGATGAAGTATCTGTAATTGATTTGTATTATCAAACTCAGTTTTCTCCATGGCCAAAGAGCAAAGCCTAGATCTCTATCATATGATACAATTATTTTTTATTTCAACTGAAAGAAATCAAGTTGTTGTAAGGTCTCCCTCAATCAAAGCTTCCATACCTGCTATACTATTGCCAATATAGTATGTTCTAACAGCTTTACCTTCTAATTCTAAAGGTTCACATTTGTGTGGATCAGCAAGAGTATGCACAGATTCCAAGTGGTATTCACTTTGTGATTCTCCTGGAACTACTTGCGGAACCTGGATTATATAACCAGAAGGAATAACAAAATCTTCTTTCTCCATTTGAGCAATCCTAAGTTCACTATAGACAGCTCTGATGCTGGTAATCAGAGTGTCAAATCTTGAAAGACCAATCTCACTTTGAATTTTAACATGTTTTGATGTCATATGTTTTGGAAACACAAATACACTTAATAATCTTATTATTAGACAACAATAACTTTAAAAATACAATCTGGTACTTGACAACAATGGCAAAAATTAACTTTTGGAAATGCACTTATTGCAAGGAACAAAACACTGATCTAAAAACTAAAACAAAAGATCACAAGATAATTTGTCCTAAATGTGGTAAAGAAAATAGGGTTTGTTTTTGACCAAAACCTTTATAAACACAATCAAACTTCTAATATACTGGGGTAATGCCCGCTAACTACTTAGGTAGGAGGGTCATATGGAAAAAAAACAAGTTGAAGAAGCCTTAAAAAAAGTAAGAGCTGAATCTAAAAAAAGAAATTTTACTCAAACAATAGACCTTATTATTAACCTTAAAAATCTTAATCTTAAAAAAACTGAACATCAACAAGATTTCTTTTTACAATTAAAACATCCAATTGGAAGAAAAATGAAAATTTGCGCTTTAATTGGACCTGAACTCAAAGATGGTGCAACTGGAATTGTTGATACGATTATTCTTGCAGACGACTTTGACAAATATGCAAAAGACATGAAACTTACAAAAAAATTAGCATCAGAACATGACTACTTTATTGGCCAAGCAAATATCATGCCAAAGATTGCGACAGCTTTTGGACGAGTATTAGGTTCAAGAGGAAAAATGCCTAACCCTAAAGTGGGTGGAGTTGTTCCTCCAAATGCTAATCTAAAACCACTTTGTGAAAAACTACAAAAAACAATCAGAGTGACTTCAAAAAAATCACCAGTTATTCATCTAGCTGTTGGTAAAGAAGACATGGAAGATGTACAAATCATAGAAAATGTAATTACTATCTATAACTCAATTGCACACAATCTTCCAAATGCTCATCACAATGTCAAATCAATCATAATTAAACAAACAATGGGTGCTCCGGTGAGGATACAATGAAAAAGAAAGGAGACGTAGCTGGACACAAGAAGAAAACAGTAAAGGATTTAGTCAAGCTGTTTAATGAGTATGCTATAGTTGGAGCTCTAAACATGGAAAACCTTCCTGCAAAACAGCTCCAACGAATAAAAAAATCTTTGAGAGACAAAGCAGAATTCTTCATGACAAAAAGAAGATTAATAAAAATTGCAATTGGAAAAGCTGATAACAAAGAGCTTGAAAAATTAGTACCTTATTTAGAGGGTATGCCTGCTTTGCTATTCACAAAAGAAGATCCTTTCCAGCTTGCAAATGAGATCAACAAGAAAAAATCAAAGGCACCAATCAAAGCTGGACAAATCGCTCCAAATGACATCACAGTTAAAGCAGGACCAACTCAATTCTTACCTGGTCCAATCATAAGTGAGCTAGCAGGCGTTGGTATTAAAACAAGTATAGACCAAGGTAAAATAAAAATTGAAAATGATACTGTTGTCGCTAAAAAAGGTGACGAAGTAAATGATAAACTTGCGGGATTATTGCAAAGGTTTGGAATTGAACCAGTTGAAATTGGTCTAAAGCTAGTTGCAGTTTTTGATAATGGAAGTATATTTACAGAAGATGTATTGTTTGTTGATGAACAAGAATATCTTGATAAAATCGCACTGGCAAATTCAAATGCTTTAGCACTTGCACTAGAAACAGGAATTATCACAGATGAGACAATAAAAATTCTACTAAGTAGAGCTCATCAAGACGCTGTTTGTCTTGCACTTGAAAAAGATATCATGACAGATGAAACAGTCAAGAATATTTTGGCTAAAGCTAATAATCAATCAAATATAATTAAAGCTATGATCAAGGAGGTATAAGAGATGGAATACGTGTATGGAGCTATGTTACTGCACAAAGCAGGCCAAGAAGTTAATGAAGCTAACATGAAAAAAGTGCTCACAGCTGCAGGAGTTAAAGCAGATGAAGCCAGAATCAAAGCACTGGTTGCAGCACTAAAAGGTGTTAACATTGACGAGGCAATCGAACAAGCAGCTCCCGTCGCTGTTGCTGCAGCCGCACCGGTTGCTGCTGGTGAAAAGCCAGCTGAGAGTAAACCTAAAGAACCTGAAGAGGAAAAGGTCTCAACAGAAGAAGCAGCTGCAGGACTTGGATCATTGTTCGGTTAGGATGTTAGTTGGTTGCTATGCTGACGGAGAAAGAGAAGAAAGAATTATTGGAGAATTTAGATAAGTCTAATAGAAATATCTCTGAAATCAGAAAACAGCTAAACTCACTTGACAGGCAAAAAGAAGCTGCCTTTGAAAAAAGGCAGGCTGTTTCAAAAAATATTTCTGATTTGATTAATAAAATCAAGAGAATTAAATCTGATAGAGACAGCTTTACTACTAAAGTCAAGCAAAACAAAGGAAAAAGACAGGAACTTAGTAAATCTATAAAACAAAAAATTGGTGAATTCAAAGAACTTGACAAAGAGCGAAAAACTCAAATGGAAAAGCACGATGTCAAGCTTTCTCCGGAAAAAATCAAAAAGGATATTGCTAAGCTTGACATGAGAATTGAAACTGAAGCTTTAACTTTTACTAATGAAAAAAAAGTAATGAAGCAAATCAAAGACTTGAAAAAACTTTACAAAGAAACAAGTGGTGTAAGTGAGTCTTTTAAAAAAGCAAAAGAATGCTCAAAAGAAATTGAAAAGTTAAAAAAGGAACAAGAACAATTTCACTCAAGTGTAGAAGATTTTGCTGAGAAAGGCCAGGAAAAACATGAAGAAATGATTGAATTTAGCAAACAAGTAGATGAGTTAAAAGAAAAAGAAGTTGAGTTAAACAAAATATTTCTAGAAGAAAAAGAAAAATTCACAGAAACTAACGAAGAACTAAAAAAAGCTCTTCATGAGCTAAAGGATGTAAGAGCTACACTTGATAAGCATAAAATTAAAATAAAGCAAGATAGTCAAAAACAAATAAAAGCTAGCTTAAAGGAAAAAGAAATGCAAGTTGAAGAAAAAATAAAGAAAAGAATTAAACTTACAACAGAAGATCTTCTTGTGTTTCAAAGAAAAAAGAATTAAGTAAAAAAAACTTCGATTATTATAATCGAGTTATTTCTATTGTTTCTTGCATATAACACAGTTTAAGATCATGCGGGTCAATAATGTCTCCCATTTGGACAGCCAATCTTGGCTCATAATCTTTAGTTATTGCTCCAAGTATGGCATCCGAAACATCTTCAAGTGTTAATGCTGTTGCTGTTAGTTTGTGTGTTGACTCAAGATTTTGACTTTTCACAAAACTTCTACCAAGTTGCCAAAATGGAAAAACATCCTGCATATATTCAAGCAGAACATGTGCATATTCTTCATGATGCATTAAATTAATATCATCAAACTCAAAACCTTCCCGGTGATATATTTCAAAAAGAGCATTTTTATACATCTCCATTAAACCAAAACTAATATGCATGTCCTTCATTGGAACTTCTGCAAGCTCCATTTCTACAAACCACCCATTAGCTTCAAATGACTTTACTAAATAGAAAGGACCCTCAAATTCACACCAGGGAGTGTTGTCTAAAAAACTAATTCCATTAAGTATTTGCCCATAAGGTATGTCTCCCATACCATGAAAAAAATCTTCATTTTCCGTAAACCAATTTGGTAAATCCTTATTCATCTTCAACCACCTTTTAATTGGGTAAAGAAAGTACTTATTAAACTTTTTTGTTTTTGTTACCCTAAAATGAGAAATTCAAAGGTAAGTTATATATAACAATACAAATTACTCAAACTTAAGGTAAGTAATGCACAGGTAAAAAATGAATACTAAAAAAATTGAAGAATCAATTCAAAGATTTGCAGCTGAGAACTATCCAGAATTACATGTAGTTACAACTGTTACGGATTTACCTGTGGATACAATCTCACTTGATGAAGAACTTAGTCAAAAAACCGTACCTGCAGTTACAATAGAATCAAATGTTGCATTAATATATAGAGCATATGTTGCAGAAAGTCCATTTATACTAGATGCATGGCATTTTATTGAATCTTTTAAAACTCGGCATGATACACCAAGATTATTTGAAACAGTCGATGCAACACATGGAATATTATACCAACTAGATCAATCATTACGTGAAGAAAGTATGACTAATGAACCAAAAGATGAAGTATATTCAAATGCTGCAGTTGATCTAAACATCCTATGCCAAGAAGTTGATCAGGTTTTACCTCAAATTTTGAATCTAACAATATTTCCTGAAAATGATGAAGAGCTTTTCAAGAGGCTTCATAATCTTGATTATGCAGTCCAAGATCTTAGTGAGAGAATCAGATTAAGATCTTTGAGAGTCTATGTACCTGAACAAATAGAAACTTCTGTTGATTATTTCTTGACAGAAAATGAGTGGGCAGTTGTGGATAATGAACTTGCAGGAAATATGAAAAAATTGTGGGGTCATAGTAATCTGTTAGGTTGGCATGTTGAGCAATTGAACCAGGGAATGATAAGACGAGATACTCCATCTGATGAGGCTTTATATAAACTGCAAGCAACAGCAAAAAGAATTGGAGAATTATTACCTAGAGCTAAAGATGAGGCAGATAAGATTTTACATAAGTATAAACCAGATAATGGAAAATAACATTATAATTCTAATTCTTTGATCTCAACAGTATGTTCAAATAAGCAACCATAAATTGTCATTGGTTCAATTACGTTACCTACTTCAAACTCGCTTGTAGGATCATAATTGTCATAGACTGAAGCTTGTAGTGGATGCATATCTTCTAGTAAAATATGGAGTGGAATTATGCTTCCATTGAGTCTATGTGTTGGTTCAGTACAATTTCGTTTCTCATACACCATTGATAATCTGCAGATAGGACTACTAACTTTTCTAAACATTTCAAGTGCTTGATCATTACCTTTAATGTGCATGTCATGGATTCTATCAAGACCAAACTTTCTAATGATATCTGCTTGAGAATATGAATATAGTGTTGCTAATCCCTCACTAATCCTTCTGATCTTCCTTTGGTATTAATGAAAGATCTGCCCAAACCTCATGACCGTGATGTGGGAAGGTACTTGCTAATATTACATAATGAGGACCCTCTGTTCGCACAGGAGCTGTTTCAACAATTTCTGCATTTTTTAAAACATAATTAAAAGCTTCATCTCCCATACCTCTAAAAATAACTTCATTCTCAGCTAACCATTTTGGTATATCTTTATCTGTCATCTTAACTTCAATACACAGGATTAAATCTTTTATATATAAATCTTTCTATTTTCACCACTTAAAAATAACAAATAAATTAAATTTTAGAATCAAGATTGTTTCTTAAACTCAGTATAACCACACTTGCCACAAGTACTTCTGTTCTTGTGTTCAGCTAGAAAAACACCTTTACCGCACTTAGGACATTCAGATCTTTTACTTGCACCTTTTTCATACAATTCCCAGACATTAGCCATCTTTTTTCACTTCCTCTGTTGCTTTTTGTTTTGGCTCTTCTTTAGGTTTTTCTGCCTTAGGACTTTCCTTTTTGGGATCTTGTTTTTGTTCTTCCTTTTTCTCTGCTTTTTCTTCTGTCTTAACTGGTGCCTTTTCCTCTTTAGGTTTTTCTTTTGACTTGTCAGCCTTATCTTCTGCACCATCTTTAGGAGCATCTTTTGGTTTTGCTTCTTCAGCCGGAGCTTCAACCTTTTCAGCTGCTTTTGGTTTTTCCTTTGGCTTTTTTTCAAGTCTATCAAGAATATATTTAGGCTCTTTTACATCCTCTTTTTTCTTATAAATATTAGCAGTAACAGTTGCATTTCTAAAACCAAAACTAGTGTCAATTTTTTGTATAAAAACTAATTCTTCTTTTGCTTTAAATTTATCAGCTACCTGTTTTCTAATCTTTTGTCTTGTCGGAGTTGGCCCTTCAAAATTAATTTTCACACAAACTTCCTTTCTTGCCATTAAAGGCCTTTCTTCTTCAAATATAATTTCCATTTTAAATCTTAACTGCGTATTCCCCCTTAACTTCAACTTCCATTTTCTCTGCCACAGCAGATTTTTTTACATCAAGAACATAAACTCTTCCTTTCCAATTAGTGGAAAATTGATTATTTTTACAAATAGGGCAATTCTTGCCATCAACAAAAATCTTGCATGTTTTACAAACTTTCTTTTTCATTTTTTCTTTTCCTTTTCTTCATAAATCCAATCTAACCTTCCAAGGCCAGGCTGCCTCATTGTAAGCCCTATCTTTGGATTGCTAATATCTTTATAACTCACAGCAATAACTCTTGCCATGCACTTATCACCAATTTTTAATGATCTTTTAGTCTCTTTACCTTGCAAAGCTTTTTCCTTACTAAAACTAACAAAATCATCCATTGTTTGAGAAATGTGAATCATGCCTTCAATTGGACCAATATTAAGAAAAGCTCCAAAATCAGCAATATCCTTAATTCTACCCGGCAAAACCTCTTGAAGTTCTGGTTTAAAACTAATAATCTCAAATGATGTCTCATAATATGAAGCTCCATCACCTGGAACAATAGTGCCCTCCCCAATTGAAGTCACTTTAGAAGCATCAATAACAATGCCAATTTCCTTTGAAATATGACCTTCATAATCCTTTTTAACCATCTCTAGTACTGCTTCATCAACTTTGGATCCGAACAAATCTGGCGGAACTCTGATATGATCTTTTATTTGGGTTCTGTAGAACATAACTAAAGGTAGAAACAGGTCATTTTTAAACCTTTTGGAAAAAATCCATATATAATCTAGTATTAGGCTTGAACAAGGTGCAAATGACTCTTTTTTCTCATAACAACAACAGATATACCCTTTTTAAGTAAAAAGCTCTTTAGCTCCTTATCCACTGTAGCAACAACATCACCTTCCTTGATGCCATTCAAAATAGCCTTATCAACATACTCATCATCAGTCTCAATAACTTCAATGTTGGCAAAATCAATAAGTTGCCTTCCCATTTTTGCAGCCCTTTTGTCTTTCCCTTTCCCTTTTTGCATCAGATTATCAAGTTCTCTTAGAGTCGGCTTTACAACATAAAGTTCAAAATCACTAGGCACCAATCTTGTTAATTCAGAAAAAATGTCTATCTTAAACTGGCTCGGGATTAAAAGAAAATTTGTATCTAGGATAACTCTTATCATAATTAATCCTGGTGATCCAGAGATTAAAAAACTTTTGGTTTGTTAATTACTTTTAAGTTTGATCTTATCTTTTCCAAAAGCGATAGTCTTAGCTTTGACAACAGCCTTAAGATCATCAATAACATGCTCAATCTTATCTTTGAATTCAGAGTTAATCTCAAGTTCTATCTCTTTTGCCAAACTAACTTTCTTATCTGTTTTGTACTTTCTTACTGCATCAATATAATCAATTGCTGTATTCCCAAACTCTTCACTTTTCTCGTCAACAAGATTCTCATCAAAGTTTGGCCAGGACAAATTATGCACACTTTTTTCTCCTTCTCTTTGTCTAAAAAACATCTGATAAATTTCCTCAGTAATAAACGGCATAAAAGGGGCAGTGAGCTTTAATATGGTCAGTAAAGAATAATACAATGTATATTGGGCAGAACACTTGGCATCTTTTCCTCGTATGTCCGGATTATACAATCTATCTTTAATAATCTCAAGATAATAATCACAAAAAACATTCCAAAAGAAATTCTCTGCTTCAGCCTTTACCTTAGAATACTCATACTTATCAAATGACTCAGTACAATTCTTAACAAGATTTTGAATCTTGGACAACATCCATTTATCAAAAACTTCCAGTTCAGGTTTGGAACCATCATACTCTTCCAGATGCATAATTGCGAACTTTGATGCATTCCATAATTTGTTAACCATCTTTTTGGCAGTAACCAAATCTTTTTCTTGGAATGGAAGGTCCTCTCCAAGCTTTGAACCAGCAGCCCAAAATCTTAAACAATCTGCACTATACTTTTCAATCATAATTCTTGGATCAATAACATTACCTTTTGACTTTGACATCTTTTTTCCCTTTGGATCAAGAGCCCAGCCAGAAACAACACAATCCTTCCATGGATTAACATTGCTATGCAATTGTGACTTAACAACAGTATTAAACAGCCAAAAAGTAATAATGTCATGTGCTTGTGGCCTCATACTCATTGGATAAAGTTTATCATACATCTCTGGCACCAGTGAAGCTGCAATCTGAGGAGTTAATGACGACGTTGCCCAAGTGTTAATAATATCCGTCTCTGGAATAATTTCAGCACAACTACATTTTGGACATTTATCAACTGGTGCTTTATCAACTATAGGATCAACAGGTAAATCAGCTTCATTAGCAATAATAATCTCATCACAATCTTTACAATACCAAACTGGAAATGGAATACCAAAATAAATCTGCCTTGAAATACACCAATCCCACTGCAGACCATTAACCCAATTCTCATAACGATTCCGCATATGATCAGGATACCAATTCAACTCTTTACCCCACTTCATCATATCTTCCTTTAAATCAAGATACTTGATAAACCACTGCTTTGAATGAATAAACTCAACCTCAGTTCCACAACGTTCATGAACATTAACAGAGTGAGTAATTGGTTTTTGATTTCTAAGTAAACCTTGAGTTTTCATATCCTCAATAATCTTATTTCTTGCATCCTTCATATCCATTCCCTGATAACTTTTTGCAATTTCTGTCATCTTACCATCTTTGGCAATTGCCTCTCTAATTGGTAGATTGTATGCTTTTTGCCATTCACAATCAGTTGAATCACCAAAAGTACAACACATAACAATACCCGTTCCTTTCTCTGGATCAGCTCTTTCATCCTCCATAATTGGAACTTCTAAATCAAACAAAGGAACCTTTGCTTTTTTACCAAGCAAATGCTTGTACCTAGGATCTTTTGGATTGTAAAAAACAGCAACACATGCTGGTAAAAGCTCTGGTCTGGTAGTTGCAATAAGTAATTCCTCACCATCAACAGAAAACACAATATCATTAAAATGAGAAGCCTTCTCAGCATCCTCACACTCAACTTGTGAAATAGCTGTCTGACATTTTGGACAAAACATAGCAGGAGCTTTTGTTCTATATTCTCTACCTGATTTATACAAATCAATAAATGACTTTTGTGAAATCTTTCTTGGTAAATCCTTAATTGTCTCATACATTAAATTGAAATCACAACTCATACCAATCTTTTTCCAATCAGAAACAAAATCATCAATAATCTCTTCATCTAAAACCTTCATGCAAAACTGTCTAAACTTTTCTCTACCCATATCAACAGCACGAACATTCTTAGTTCTTTCAATTAATAGCTGAGTAGGTAAACCATTCCCATCTGCTCCAAAAGGATAAAAAACAGAAAAACCTGCCATTTTTTTATAACGAGCAATAAAGTCTTGTTGTGAATATGAAAAAGCATGACCCAGATGCATTCTGCCTGAAACAGTAGGCGGAGGGGTATCTATGCTGTAGATTGGTTTATTAGAATTCTTGTCAAAACTAAATATACCTTCGTCTTGCCAAAACCTCTGCCACTTAGGCTCACTTTCTTTTGAATCATAATGTTTTTTCATCTTAATAACCTCCATTAATAGCTGATATATAAAATTAACTAGAGAAAACACAATGAGGGGCTCAAGCCACCACTACAACAACATGTGTCATGCATATATGAAAAATTTGTTTATATATAAAATTTATGTAAAATTCTTTCATCTAACAAAATTGATAAATTATACATAAATATATAATTCTAATTAGATTCTCTTTTGCTAAACAATTGACAAGTAAGACTATGAATGCTCAAGATAAATTAAGGGAATTAAACATTTACTTAGATTCAATAGAAGCTGTTTTTCAAATATTTGAATCTTCTACAAATTACGCTAAGTTTGAAGATAACTGGAGAAAAAGTACAGTATATAATGCAACTGGACTGGATCAATTCTTAACTGCGTTTTTTTACAGGATTCAAGAAAAAGATGAAAGAATTGTAGTGGATGGTGTGAAAACTCTTGGGCAATACATGGATGAGCAAATAATAAAAGAATACTTAACAACAGATGGAGATCCTACCATGATCTTCTTCTCAGGTTACCCTGAAATTTCAATTGATAAAAGAAACAAGTTTTTTGATGAAGCTCGGCAATTTTCTTTAGATACTGTACGGGAGTATTTAGGTATTAAATCAACTAAACATCAATCCCATAATTATCAAATAATAAATCCTCAACAGATTCTTTAATCCCCAAAGCCTTGCATAATTTCATCAAATTCCTGTTCTTTTCAAAAGCCCATTCAAGATAATATGGAATATGAGGAACTTGTGTCCAGGAATCTGGATCACATGCATCAACAACATTAACCTCAAGACTATGACCATCCATGCTACTCACAATCATTGTCCTACTCTGACCTCCCTCAAGTCCCATAAAATCTAAGATCTTAAATCTTCTTGTAGATCTAGATTTAATTGAATAATTTGGAGCATCTTTTCCAGGATTAAGTGTCATAAAAAACTCTTCAGTAGGGAGTTTATCTAAATTTAGAATTTGGTCATGCAAGTACCCTTCAGCCCCTTCAGATCCTTCTTTGATAGAAGTGATAACAAGATCATGAATCCATTTATCATAAAAATTTGGATCGAATCCTTTTAGCATTGAATCAGGGGTATGCCTTTTTTTTGGTGTCTGCATTTTAAATCCAACAGAAGCAAGATGACTTAATTCATCTTCTCTTAATTGATATGCAACACTTCCTCTAGCCATAGAAACAACATCACCTGCGCCAACAAAAATATAACCTAATTCTTCCAGCTCCTCAACCAGTCTAGGATCATTATCTACAAACAAATAATCTCCAGTGTAATTAATAATCTCAGCATTCTCTAAAGGCAAAACCAAATCATCCATAGATTTCCTAAATTCACTTAACAAAGTATTAGCATTATTCCCATATCCTCCTTGCGTACCATACCTGTAATAAAGTGCACCATCAGCTGGTGAGTCAGTTTCCATGGATGTTTTTGCATCAAGTAGATAATAGACAGCCAAATTGTCAAGAATCCTCTGAATAAAGATCCTCTCCATCTTATCATCGGACTCATTTAAAGTAGAGTATAATTCGTTAAGTATTGGATGCTTAATTATTGTTGAAACAGATGTCTCTGTGAAAAAAGGAGTATAAAACAATGCAACATCCCTAAACAATCCTCTCTGACATTTGAGTTTCTCCTCTGATACTCTTTCATAAGCCATTGAGAGTGCTCTTGTCTTACTCCTATCAAGATTAAATTTGTCATAATGATTTGAACTCACCCAGTTAGGAATTACCCCCTGTTCTTGGGAAAATTTCCTTTCCCAAACCAATGAAGCAACCTTTCTGGGAGTAGAGTGAAACAAAGTGTCAAATTGTATTCCAGTTATGTCTTCAACTTTCTCCATTATCGGAACTAACGCATTTATAATCTTTAGTTGATTTATTGTATCACCTGCACCATATTCAACTGCATCTCTTGCTCTATTAGCATCAGCCTCACCATCCTCAACAGCTAATTCCACTTGGTTGTAACCAGGGATAGATTTTTCAAATTCAATGCCTGCACCAGAAAAAAAATCTATTGCAGCAGACAATGATTCAAGCGTGCCATCTAGTGTCAGCAGAGCCAAATGAAATCTTGCAGCATATAATGTATCTGCTCTAGGAATAGTACCATCAAACTGAATTGGCCAAGCCTGTGACCTGAACTTAATGGGTGAATTATCATTATTCAAAAGACACATTTTTTGATCCTGTGTAAACAATTTAACAAACAAATTCTTTTCTCGAAGTTCCTGAGGCAATTCAGCAATAGCATTCGGATCTCTATTCGGATTCATTGATCTTGATGCATCATAACTCCAAGTGTTATGTCCTCCTGTTCTACTCAACTGAAACATCTGGTGAAACAAAGAAAAAGTTCTAACAACAAGATTTGCGTCAGGTTGCTGAATATACAACATTCTCTCACCAGATTCTAGTTCAACCCAATCAGAACCAATATCCAAATATCCAATTGCAACATCTGTCAAAGGCCATTCTATATCTGGTGGAAATTCAAACAAAGGACTCTCAAATTCTTCAATACCTTTATTTGCTGACAAAGCAATAAGCCACACCCTTGGATCAATGGGGATATTCTCATCTGGTGTTCTAATACTCCCTCTATAGCAAGTTGTTTCAATATCCCATGAACCATTGTTGTGAGCAGTATCATCCTTTCCATCCAAAAACTGAATCTGTGAAATATCATATCCTCTTAGTAAAATATCAAAAGAATAATCCCTGAAATTAGGTCCAAATTCTCCTCCTAACTCAGTTATCAGAGCAAAAACATCACTATCAATCTCAATTAATTCCTGCATCAATGCTCCAACTTCATGAGGTAAATCCCAAATATGGTCTTCAAAAGCTGACCTCAATTCTCCAACTCGATTTGATAAAGCCCGCTTTTTATCTGCTCGGATGCACCATAATTCTTCAATGTCAGGCGGCATTTCTTTTCTATTACCAACTAAAAAATCAATATACTCTTCAGAATCAGGACAAGCAATCCTCAGATCATCCTCTGCCCAAATTATCTCTTGTTCAGAATCAAGCAAATAATAATCTCCAATAAGTCTCATTATCTTATGTGCTCTATCTTGAATTAGCATTGCTTGTACAATTCTATCATCAATCTCAACTGGTTTTGTCCAATCAAAAAACAATCTTAACCATTCAGTGTATCCAATTGGTTTAGTACTAAAAAAATTATTAGGCACTCCCTCAGCTAAAACATCCACTAGACTATTTGAGTTACCATAAGTTTCAATATGTACATGTCGTTTATTTTGGGAATAATGGAAATGTCTAATATCATATTTTTGTCCAATAATGCTCTTATCTAAATCCCTTTCTAATGTATCTTCAATAATCTGTGCAGTTATTTTATCAGAAGCAAGATTTGGATCATTCCGGCTCTCAATTGGAATAGGAGCATGTGTTTGGTAAACTTTTGGCATTGGTACAGTGACCGGCCCCAAATTTTGATCCTGTTTTCTAAAATAAAGCTTAGCCCAAGGCATGTCTTCAAATCTTCGGGTAGAAACCTTCAAAACTCTCATTATAAAGTAGTAAAAACAACAAACTATTTATAATCTTTTTCATTCTAAGAGCATATGCACCAAGGAAGAGTACTTACTGATCCAATGGGAAATGGTCCTGGAAGAATGTTAGGATTGGCTAGCGCTTATGTTACAATCTCAGAAGACAAGACTTTTGAGAAAAATCCAGAACTATTACCAGTACATAAAGAAGCAAAAGCTACTTTAGAAAACAATTTTGTAATGGGCCCCTTGGAGCAATACATCTTATACCATAATGCAATTTCATACCTAGATGATTATCTTCGAGATTTATTTAGAGATTCAATTGTAATATTTGTTCCTAGTTTAACTGCCACATCTTATGAAGAAAAAAGAATTATTGGATCAGATGAATTTAAAACAGAACTAATGCCTTATTCATCAAATAGAATTGGTGCAGATATAACAAGTCTTTTTAGTGTAATTGGCGCAAAACTAAGAGATATGTGTACTCAACTTCAAATTGATTATGAGCGTGATTTGTCATCAGGGGATTTTAGACCCGAGGAAGCTTCTAAGAATCTTTTATTTATTCCAGTAGCACCCTTCTTATCAGTTGTATCTTTTGATGGACTAACAATAAGAAACATATTTGGTGAAAACATTGAGCTCAATGATGATACATATAACATAAGAGAACAGGTAAATGCTGTTATGGATCAAAAAGGAAAAATAACAATGGGTTCAACTGTTCTGGAAGGCATAACAGAAGCACCTTTTTATTGGTACCTTCCAAGTTTCATAGACAAGGATGCTGCAGCAAGGTTTTATAGGAAACATGATATGACTTTTTCAGAATACAAATCGCAAGTTTCATTATACACAAGATATAATAGATTATTAATATCTGAAATGTATGCACACCTAATAAGTTTGCTACCAGAAGAAACAGAAGTTGTTCCCTTCCTATGTAAAACTTCTCCATTAACAGACATCCTTCATCGAGCAGCCAGAAAAAATAATAGATTGCTGTATGACTTAAATATAATGGATAATGTGAAGGAACCAATAATGGGTGAAGCTTCACTTGGAGCAATTAATATTCTTCGCCAATACATAATCCACCAAAGAGTGGGTCAAAGAAAAACTCTAAGAAGAGACACTTTTAGAAAATGAGCAAAATTAAATCCTGTATGAAGTATCTAAGCATTGGATGTTCTCTACCTCAGGGACCCCAAACATGCTATAGTGATGACTTTCCATGTATGGCAGACTATCTATCATATTTACCAAAGTTTTACAGAGAGACTTTTATTGAGGATGCACGGATTGAAGGATATCGGATGATCGGTGCAGAAGATCTAATTTGGCAGCTTAACCACTATAATGCAATTATAAAAAAATCAGATCACCAAGAAGGCACTCTTAAACAATTAACTCAGAATAATCCCATCATACCTTGGGCTATCGCTGTTGCCCAAGATTTTCAGACCAAAGTGGATTCTTATATTCATTATCATGGAAGACCTAGCCAATTTAGTTCATCAAAATGTCCTTTGTCAGTCCTAATGAGTAATCTAGATCAGGATAAGGTTCAGCAAACTACTGATCTTGAGATTTTGGAAGTTAGAGAAACTATAGCTGGCAGCATTAGGCATGATATCGCATCAGCACCCACATTAAGATACCTACAAACACCTTTAATGCATCAGCATCCTGCATTCTGGGAATACAAAACATTAAGACAAGATTACACTGAAAAGAGAGTGGCATACATTTTATCACTCGATGAGATCACAGATAATGGTTTATCTGAAGATTTAGATAACCTATTTAATTTTATGAAAGGTGGCAAACTTAAAGGTCTGGAAGTTTGGGACATGACAACTTTTCAATATGAAAGAAGTCACTACAAAGAATGGTTTGAATCTTTAGACATGAATTGGAGGGAATTTGGAATAAAGGAGTACGTATTCAAAGGAACTGCAGACTTAATTATGACTCTAGCAAATACAGGTGAGATAATAATTGGTGACTGGAAAAGAGCAAGATTCCAAAAAAACTCATTTGACTTGCAAACTTCTCTTTATGCTTTGGCAATAGAACAAATGGCTTCAATGTTCTCGCCTCAATATCTATTAGTTCTTGGAATTAATCGGTTTGGTAATAAAACTGATGACTATAATCTACCATCATTACACATAAGACTGCTTGAAAGAGATGATATTCTTACCAAGACAGCTAAATTAAAAGCAGTGTTTCTTCATACAGTAATGGCTACACTCATAGATAATCCTTCTCACTTTTTGAAATTAAGAGAACAGCAAAGAGTAATAAGGCCAAGCAAGTACAAAGATCACTCTGAAATGATGCATTGTGACGATCTTTTTACAGGAAGCGCATGTATCAATCATAGAAACAATATGTGTCAAGCAGTCTCTGAATTTATCCAAGAAGGAGGAGATTTGAATGATTTATTAATTGAAGGTTTTCAGCCGTGGACCTAACCAAAATGACCTTGGTTTGTTATATCCTCTAAATGCCTGAATGCTTTTTCTTCACCACCCCTTCTTTCTACATTAAAAATATAATAAGCCAAAGCAGCTTTTGTGACTGGAGTCAAATTGTGACCATTATGGGCAAGTGTCCTTTCAATCATTCCAGGATCCTTACTAATAGCTTCAACAGAATGAGTAAAGTAATGATTACCTCTTTTTTTAAAAGATTCCTCTAGTTCAACAAACATATTATCTAATTTCAAATAACCAATAAGATGGTGTCTCTTATGCAAAGACCCCTCAAATTTATCAGTTGTCACATAGGCCAATATTCTGAAATCATCTGCTGCAAAATGTTTATCAACTTTGAGCTTTAATTCCTTTTTTAAACCAGAATAAAATGAAGTATGGGGATCTTCATTTGGACACACACAAAGCAAATGCCTCCAACCTTGACTATAAACAGAACCAATCCCTCTTTGAGAAAGTACAATTGCATCCATAGTTTCAATTAAAACATCCAATTCCAGACCTGCTGATGGAATCCCTTGCCCATCAAAAGCTTGAGCATAATCTGGACTTTTGCATGCAACAACACTGGAATAATCAATTAACTGAATTGGGAGTTCTAATCTTCCATCTTGAAACTGTGGATCAGAAGAGGGAGCAACAGTGGGCCCATCCCATAAAATTGATTTGTCTTTTTTGGAGTTTAGAGCGTGGCTTTGAGTTTCACGATCTCTATTAATGAAAAATTTTTTTCCAGTGGCTGTCTCTAACCTCCCTTTTGTATCTTGAATAACTTTCAACCAATATTCTTTTCTAA